>CAJQRL010000001.1 GCA_905612245.1 uncultured Nitrosomonadaceae bacterium
AACAACTAGGGAGGCCATTTGAAAAATGATCTTAACTTCTTTTTGGGATTGGAGATGCAGGTTTGGGAAGCCTTAAAAAACGGCGATAAAAATGCCGATTCCAATCTTCTCTCAGACGACTTCTTAGGGGTCTACGAAACCGGTTTAGGTTCTAAGGAAGATCACTTAGAACTCCTTCGGAACGGTCCTATTATTTCATGCTACGAAATAGGCTCATCACAGTTAATACAACTTGGCCCAGAAATTGCAAGTCTGACTTACTCAGCAACTGCTACATTTTTAAGAAATGAAGGGGAAGACACTCAGGTCTTACTTTACATTACTTCTATCTGGGCCCGTCGCTTAAATAAATGGGTGAATATTTTTAGTCAGGATACCAAGGGGAACACTCACTACTAATTTATTTTTTTCTGGGTTACGCCTCTTGTTTTAATTACGTCATTAATACTTTATGCCTCTAAATAATTACTGCCTTATATTATTAAATGATGTTTTTTAATTTAGCGCTCCTCGCGCGTAAGGTAGCGGCTTAGATAAGCTCTCGACGCACAAGGCGGGAGGTATAGAAAAAAGATTATTTAGATTAATGCGTTGGTGCCCGGAGCCGGAATCGAACCGGCATGGACGATTAAGTCCGAGGGATTTTAAGTCCCTTGTGTCTACCAATTTCACCATCCGGGCTATTGATTTATTCGATTATTTTAGACTATGTTCTCTTGCTCTTCGATTAGAGTTTACAATAGGACAAAGTTATCACACAACTACACAAATAATTCGACCACAATTCTAACATGTTAATAATTTACTAGTATGAATAAGCAAATATTTTTAATCTTGATTGCACTAACATTGAATGGATGCGTTGCTATCAAATGGAATCATCCTACAAAAGGATATGGAAATATCTCAACAATGTTTAATCCGAAGGGAAGCAATGAATTTATCCGTGATTACAAAGATTGTGGAAAAATTGCAGATCGGCAAGTAAGAGTAAAAGAAGCAAAAAAGAAGAAGGCTAGGTTAGCTGAAAATAAAAAAACTGGGGCATATACCTTAGGCAAGGTTTCTGATCCATGCCTTTCAGACAGATTACGCATAAAATGTATGAAAGATAAAAATGGCTGGAAAATAAAAAATAGAAATTCGGATCACTAATTTTGTGTCTCCGTATATATTTAAAAAATAACAATACATATACATGTATCAAAAACACGGGAAAAATAACTCTATGCACAATACTCTCAGAATCATATTAATTTGTTCTGCTTCTATTGCTTTCCTTATAGGCTGCTCTACAACTCAAAGAACCACACAATCTAAAAGAACAGCAGTCGAGCAATTACTCATTTCAGAATCAATCATCCGCAGCCTACCAAAAAAATCTAACGAGCCACTGCCAATTCCTTCTGGCTCCACGGTTACCCTTAATACATCTGGACATAAAGACAGACCTGATTTAACTCCAGATCACGACCTTCTACAGGAAATAGTAGGTGGCTGGCTAGGGCAACAAGGATACTTGATACAAAAAGACAAAGAGGCCGCAAAATATCGAGCCGATATAATCGTAGGTGCAATAGGTACTGAGGAAAATTCTACCTTTGTTGGCCTGCCCCCAGTTAATAGCCAGATCATCCCTTTTTCCTTACCTGAGCTAGCTATTTATAAATCAAAGAATCAGACCGGTTATGTGAAATTTAATATGAATTTTTTTGAAATATTGACTGGTAAATTTGTCGGGTCTAGCTCTCATTTTATAGCCGACTCATACCATAACTATCACACGGTTCTTCTTTTACTTTCTTTTTCCTCAACAAACCTTATGTCCCCTCCACAACTGGGTTTTTTCCGCAGGCTTTTTAATACCGGAAGTACGGAACCTGAAGAAAACTAATTTTTTGATTGGTGGAAATCAGAATGACCCTTACCATTTGATAAGTACAAACTACCCATTTAACATCTAGGTGGCACGTTAGATTTAGTGGGGGTATTCAGAGAATATCTTGATATTAATTTCAATGTATCTATGGAAATATCCCATTTTTTAAATGGGATCAGAATGGCCTAATCATTCTTTAAGCCAATTATTATTCCATATGAAGTGGAGGCGAGGAGCGGAATCGAACCGCTGTACACGGCTTTGCAGGCCGCTGCATAACCACTCTGCCACCCCGCCGCTTTTATACAATGGGGAAATTAAAACCATTACTACCATATCTCAATAACCCAGGAGGGAAATTGGAGCGGGAAACGAGGCTCGAACTCGCGACCCCAACCTTGGCAAGGTTGTGCTCTACCACTGAGCTATTCCCGCAAATAAGGTATTTTCAAGCTAAAAGATAGCCTGGAAATGAATCAAGCATTATAAAGAGACGCCTACTTTTGTCAAGAAAAGACATGTAAAGTTGAGATGTTATGAAAATTTCAGTTCTGCTTTAATACTACTGGAATTGCAGCTCTTAGATAAGATACCATTGACCACAGTGTTAAAAAAGCGGCTAGATAAATCAACCATGTGCCGATTACCTGAGAATCAATACTCGTCCCTATATTCCCATGATACAGCAGCAATGGTATTGCTGCCATTTGCGATACAGTTTTTATTTTTCCTAAAAAAGAAACTCTTATACTTTTACCTATTTGCGCCATCCATTCGCGTAGAGCTGAAATAGTAATCTCACGACCAATTATAATTAAGGCAATAACTGCATCAATTCTTCCTAAATCCACCAGAACAATAAGTGCTGCTGCAACCATCAGCTTATCTGCAACGGGGTCAAGAAATGCCCCAAATGCTGATGTCTGGTTTAGCACTCGTGCGAGGTAACCATCTAACCAATCAGTAATGGCAGCACCAGTAAAAATAATAGCAGCAAATAAATTCTGGTCAGAATAAGACATCCATTCTGGAGGAGAATAGAGAATCCCTACAAACAAAGGGATAGCAAGTATCCGCATCCAAGTAAGGAGGTTAGGTAAATTAAGAACCATAAGTTAAATCTTCAATTAAACTAGATATAAATAAAAAATATCTGATAAAAATCAATGTAATTCTTTATAGATTTTTTCAGCTAGCGTATGACTAATTCCTTCTACTTGCTCCAATTCCGCAATACTTGCGGTCAATACGCCTTTTAATCCCCCAAACTGTATCAACAGATTTTGACGACGCTTGCTACCAACTCCGTCAATTTCAGTTAAATATGATTGTATTCTGGATTTATTGCGCCTAGCACGATGTCCCTGAATCGCAAAACGATGAGCCTCATCACGAACTTGCTGAACCAGATGTAAACCCAAGTTATCTTTTGGCAATTGTAGCGGTTTTTTTGTCCCAAAAATAATCAATTTTTCCAAACCAGGCTTACGCTCTTTACCTTTTGATACTCCAACCAAAGCCACATAATCTAATCCGAGCTCCACCAACGCTTCCCTTGCAACTTTAACCTGCCCTTTACCACCATCAATAAGAATTAGATCAGGGATTTTACCATCTCCCTCAGTAGCCTTATGGTAGCGCCTTGAAAGAGCATTACGCATAGCAGCATAGTCATCCCCTGGAGTAATACCATCGATATTATATCGACGGTACTCCTCATTGCGCATTGCGAAGTTATCATAAACTACGCAGGATGCAACTGTAGCCTCCCCCTGAGTATGACTTATATCAAAGCATTCAATACGAGTGAGGTTTTCAATTCCCAGAGTATGCTGTAGTAATTGTAGCCGCTCCTCCTGGTTAATTAGCGTACTTAACTGTCGATCCAACCCTTGATATGCATTTTTTATTGCCATATCTAGCCATACTCGCCGCTCACTCTTTGGATTAACACTGATACTAACTTTGTGGCCAGACTGCTCAGTAAGTGAGATTTGTAGAGCTTCTCTACTAATTTTCTCACTTACAATAATAAATGGTGGAATAACATGATTTAGATAATGTTGAGATAAAAATGCTTCCAACGCTTCTGATAAATCATAGCCATCTGCGTTTTTAGGAAAAAAGTTCTTATCTCCCAGGTGCCGCCCTCCTCTTACCATAGCTAAATTAACGCAAATTTTTCCACCATTAGGTTCCGTGACACATGCCACAACATCTGCGTCTAAAGCTTTACCATTATCTACAAACTGCTTCTCTCGAACTCTTCGTAGAGTTTGAATTTGATCTCGAAATAAGGCTGCCGATTCATAATCCAACCCATTAGCAGCGCTCTGCATTTTCTGAGCAAGACTTTCAAGAACCTTGGTTTGGTTTCCTTTTAGAAATAATTCAGCATTTCTTATATCTCCAAGATAGGCTTGATCTGTAACCAAATTGACACAAGGTCCACTACAACGTCTGATCTGATACAACAAACATGGACGTGTACGATTATTAAACACGCTATCTTCACAGGTTCGAATACGAAATACTTTTTGTAATAGCTGAATGCTCTCTCTTACTACTCCTGCATTTGGAAAAGGTCCAAAATAAATACTTTGCTTATCAAGCACTCCTCGATGGAAACCAAGCCGAGGAAAGGCATGCTTTGTAAAAACAAGATATGGGTATGATTTGTCATCCCTAAACAGTATGTTATACCTAGGAGTTAGAGCCTTTATTAAATTATTTTCTAGTAGAAGCGCTTCAGATTCAGAGCGTGTAATAGTAGTTTCTATCCCCGTTATTTGGGACACCATTAAATGTATCCTGGGGGCTAAATTTGTTTTTTGGAAATAGGAGGAAACACGTTTCTTTAGGTTAATAGCCTTGCCAACATAAATTACCTGACCAGCCGAATTTAACATGCGATACACACCTGGCTGCGAAGGTAAATTTAAGCAAATAGCTTTGGCATTAAAAACAGAACACGCCGACAAAACAGATACCCCTCTTTAATTACTCTTTCTTTCCCAACAATTCCCCTCCGACAGCCCAATTCTCCCGAGGTACCTCATCAAAAGAAATATAAATAGATGACTTTGGTTTGAGCACAACACGCTCGAGTGTGCCAGTGACCTCTGCAGCTATTTGTTTCCTTTGCTCATGGCTAAGTGTTCCTGCAATGCGAATATTTACGTATGGCATAATTCTTTATCCTTTAGTTTTTACCTGAAGCGATAAGTTAGTACTTATTATTTCAAATACCTGCTCAAACATATCAGTAGTCAGGCGTTTAGTCTGCGTATTGTAACGACTACAATGGTAGCTGTCATATAGAGTAAGATTATTTGGTAATTGATGAATAAATCCATGCCCAAAGGGATAGTCTTTAAGTCTCAGTCCTAGCGCCATAAGCACGGCCCGGTGCGCTACAGTGCCTAAAGCAAGCAGTGCCACTCCCCTACCAGCCATAAAGCCTGCAATCTCTCCAGAAAGATACCCATTACAATTTTTAATTTCATTAGATTCTGGCTTATTTCCTGGAGGCAAACATTTGACTGCATTGGTAATGCGGCACCCGATAAGTTCCAATCCATCATTCATTGACATGGATTCTGCATGATTAGAAAATCCATATTTGTATAACGTTTGATACAACAAAACTCCTGCAAAATCTCCAGTAAATGGCCTGCCAGTACGGTTGGCCCCATGCATTCCCGGAGCCAATCCAATTATAAGAAGCTTAGGAGATATATCACCGAAATCTGGGACAGGCCTTGCGTGATAGTTTGGGTAATTAACTTTCACTTCATTAAGAAAATTTACTAACCGCTGACATTTATGACAGTTTATTGAGAATTTATCTTGCATAGGGCTCTTACTTATCAAGAACTGTAGTGGCCAATCAAATAGATAATGGAACTAATAACGAAGACTCTAAAAGAATATCAATACCCGCTATCGGCATAATAGCTTTAGCAGGCATATTATTACCTCTACGCCACTTAGCTACTACCATATGTTTTGATTCTCCGCTAACTAAAAATATAACCTGCCGCGAACGACTTAAACGAGCTGCACTCATAGACACTCTATGTTTTGGCGCTTTTGGTGCAGTAAATACTGCCAATGTATCCGGTGAACCGACCTCGCTCCCCCACTCATGTCCGGGAAATAAGCTTGCCGTATGGCCGTCTTCACCAAGTCCCAGAAGTGTTAAATCAAATGCTTGAACAGACCTCAAAGTGCTAGCGTATTCATATGCAGCACGGCTTGCGCCAAGCTCAACTGGAATTTCATACAATTGATTCTTAGGAATTGGCACATGATCAAGCCATGCTTCTCCAGCCATTCTTGAGTTAAGGTTCTGATCTCCAGCTAATAAACAACGTTCATCACTGAAATAAATATGCCAAGCTGACCAATTTGTATGGATAAAACGTAATTGTTGATAGATCCTACGAGGGGTATCTCCACCGGAGAGTACAAAATGAAACTCTCCCCGCTGCCTAATTGACTTGGTTGCATTATCAAGAATTGCGCTTAATGCTACTTGATTCAGCTCAGATTGATCATCAACTGTGTTCCATCTATAGCTTACTGAGTTAGTAGAATTCATTGTATCCGCAGATTTGCATATTTTTTGTATTAAATCTATATATTATTTTTCCACTCACGGATTGCCGCAAATACGCTGACAGGATCTGTTAAAGACTTGCCAGCGTAATTACTAGCGTTACGGATAACCTCAGGCTGGGTGCAACGTAGAAATGGATTACAAGCCTTTTCCATTGCAATAGTTGAAGGTAGCGTAGGCAGATTTGATTTCCGTTGTTTCTCTGCTGAGATTTGTAGTTGTGTTATCGCTTGGTTCTCCGGCTCAACTAATCTAGCAAAATTTATATTAGCAAGTGTATATTCATGGCCACAATAAACCCCAGTTTCATCGGGCAGTTTTGCCAGTTTGTTTAATGAAATATACATTTGTTGTGCTGTTCCTTCGAATAATCTCCCACAACCACATGAAAACAGAGTATCCCCACAAAATAGTAAGTTTGCGCCATAATATGCAATGTGCCCCGATGTGTGGCCAGGAATGTCAAGGATGTTGAGTCTAAGCGACAATTCGGACAAGTAGACGCTGTCTCCTTCTTTTAAACGGTGAGTAACTGTAGGAATTTCCTCACTTCCAGGGCCATATACCGGCACTTGAAATTGTTGTAGTAATTCCAGGTTACCACCAACATGGTCAATATGATGATGAGTATTTAGTATGGCGGTAAGCTTTAGTTTTTTTTGTTCCAAGAAGTCTAATACTGGTTTAGCTTCCCCTGGGTCAACTACAACAGCATGGTATTGATCATGAATGACCCAAATATAATTATCAGTAAATGCACTAACTGGAACAATCTTAAACATAGTTTTTTTAAATGTATTTTGAATTTATTTTAAACACAAAGAGTCTTGCAAAAAAATACAGCACTACTCTTACCTTATACACAATATAAGGACATTATATATGTCAATACAAAATCAACAACAGTGGTTTGAAACCTGCCTTGGGCAATATCTTCTAGAAAGAGAACAACGCTATTTTGATCATGCAGTAATGGATATATTTGGCTACAATGCCTTACAAGTTGGCTTCCCACAGCATAATTTTCTTCGTACAAACCGAATGAATTTTCAGTTTTGTGCAGATACAGAGAAAGGGGCCACACTGCTAGCAAGTGCAGATTTTCTGCCCATTGAGAGTAACAGTATAGACCTTGTTCTCCTTCCACATGTTCTCGAATTCAGCTCAAACCCACATCAAATACTACGTGAAGTGCATCGCGTATTAGTGGCAGAAGGACAGGTGATTATCTGTGGCTTTAATCCTAGAAGTCTTTGGGGTTCGCGCAAATGGTTTGGTGCTTCAAGACATAACTTTCCCTGGAATGGAAATTTCATAGCATTGCCACGCCTAAAAGATTGGTTAACACTTTTAGATTTTGAGATGACTGCCGGCAAGCTATCTTGTTATGCCCCGCCAATTAATCAAGAAAAATGGTTGCAAAAGTTTAATTTTATGGAGTTTACTGGAGATCGTTGGTGGCCGATCTCTGGTGGTGTATATTTTTTACAGGCAATTAAACGAGTTCATGGCATGCATGTTATTAAGCCTGCTTGGAAGGATGCACTAAAATCAAAACGCAGAATGTCTCCGGTTGCTAATAAAATAAACGATAATATAGCCAAGAAAAAACCGGGGATATCCTCACGCAAACAATCTATTATGAGAAATAAGAAGTGAACAGTGAAGATACAAATAATATATCTGATGTAGTGCAGATTTTTACTGATGGTGCCTGTAAAGGAAACCCTGGAATTGGTGGCTGGGGTGCTTT
This sequence comes from uncultured Nitrosomonadaceae bacterium, assembly GCA_905612245.1. Taxonomy (GTDB): domain Bacteria; phylum Pseudomonadota; class Gammaproteobacteria; order Burkholderiales; family Nitrosomonadaceae; genus BJGV01. The sequence goes on from CAJQRL010000001.1 coordinate 8,254, forward strand.
GATGCAATTTAACGGTAAAACGCGGAAGCTGTATGGAGGCGTGAAGCTCACAACCAATAATAGGATGGAATTACTTGCAGTGATACGCGCCCTAGAAGCCCTAAAACGTCCATGTAAAATACATTTACATACGGATTCAACATATGTACAGAAGGGTATTAGTGAATGGATACACTTATGGAAAAAACAAAATTGGCGCACCTCAAATAAAAAAGAAGTAAAAAATAATGATTTATGGAAAAAACTTGATCAATTAGCACAGCCACACCAAATAGAATGGCTCTGGGTTCGTGGCCATTCAGGTCACGAGGGTAATGAACAAGCAGATAAACTTGCAAATCAGGGAGCAGAGTCAATCATTAATGAGTAAAAATGAAGCTCTGGATAAAAATCTAGAGCTTATCAAGAAATAATTTTCAGCAATTATTTTCACTAATTTCTATAAATTTTAGAATCAGAGCTTCTTATGAGACAAATCTTTCTTGACACAGAAACTACAGGCCTTGAGTCTAAATTAGGACACCGTATTATTGAAATAGCAGCGGTAGAAATGCTTAATAGGAAGCTGACAGGACGGCGTTTTCACAATTATCTAAACCCAGAAAGAGAAGTTGAAGCAGGTGCATTACAAGTACACGGACTAACTAACGATTTTCTTCAGGACAAACAAAGATTTTTTGATATAACCAATGAGCTACTTGAGTTCATTGATGGTGCGGAATTAATTATGCACAATGCGCCATTTGATGTAGGTTTTCTTAATAATGAATTAGGTTTGGCAAAATTACAGCCATTAGAAAATTATTGTCACTCAATTACCGATACGCTAAAGATGGCGAAAGAATTGCATCCTGGAAAGAGAAATAATCTCAATGCTCTGTGTGAACGCTATCAAATAAATAATTCCAAACGTGTTTTACATGGGGCTTTGCTTGATGCCGAATTATTAGCTGAGGTATACCTTGCGATTACACGAGGACAAGAAAGCTTAGTAATGGAAATATCTTTCCCTCAACCTGATATAAACATTAACCCACAGGATATAGAGCTAATTTCCCTGCCGGCTAATACAGAAGAACTGGAATTACATACAGAGCAACTGGAAGTGATAGATCGTGAAAGCAAAGGGGCATGTTTGTGGAAACATATTGAGTCAAGCACAATAAAATAAGTACTGTAGTAAATACCCATTTATTTCATGTTAATTATATGGGTTATCCTAATTTTAATACCCCCTAATGCCTATATCATAATTTTATGACTCCTAAAGAATAATTTCGATGCTCCAGATTTGAATGTCTTAGTAACCATTAATATAAGAAAATAAATGACACAGCAATCTAACCAATAAATTTTACTGCAAGATAAATAGAACACTATCACTAATTTAACCGCCTAAAAAATTTAGTTAGAGTATAAATAACCCAATCTGGCCAACTCATTGAAGAAGAATCACGTAAAATGGAACTCTTTTCAATTAGTAGCAATTTATATTTAATATGATCCGTACCCGTTTCGCTCCCAGTCCCACTGGCTACCTTCATATCGGTGGCGCTCGTACTGCACTATTCTCCTGGGCTTACGCCCGCAGGCATGGCGGTAAATTTATATTAAGAATTGAAGATACAGATCTTGAACGCTCCACCAAAGAATCTACACAGACAATTCTTGATAGTATGGCTTGGCTAGGGCTTGATTATGATGAAGGGCCTTTTTATCAAATGCAGAGATTAGATCGGTACCATGATGCCGCAGAACAATTACTACGTTCAGGAAATGCGTATTACTGCTATGCCACCAAAGAAGAATTGGCTGCGTTGCGAGAACAGCAGCGTGCTGCTGGCCTCAAACCAAGATACGATGGTCGCTGGCGTGACTCTAAAAAAACACCGCCAGCGGGGATAAAACCAGTAATACGCTTCAAAAATCCCATGAGTGGTGGCGTGGCCTTCAATGATTTAGTAAAAGGCCCGATCATCATAGATAATAGCGAGCTAGATGATCTAGTGTTATTACGTGCTGATGGGGTTCCAACTTATAATTTTGGTGTAGTTTTAGATGACCTTGATATGAGTATCAGCCATGTAATTCGAGGCGATGATCATGTTAATAATACCCCGCGTCAAATAAATATACTTAAAGCACTCGGCGAACCACTACCACAATATGCACATGTTCCAACAATATTAGGAACCGATGGAGAGCGTCTTTCCAAGAGACATGGGGCAGTATCAGTGATGCAATACTGTGATGAAGGTTATTTGCCTGAAGCTTTAATTAATTATTTAGTGCGACTTGGGTGGTCGCATGGTGATGAAGAAATATTCAGCCGAGATCAATTCATTAGTTGGTTTGATCTGGCCTCTGTTAATCGTTCACCGGCAAAATTTGACTCAGAAAAGTTACGCTGGATCAACCAGCATTATCTTAAAACAACTGATGATTCATTCTTAGCGAACCAAATTAAGCCTTTGCTAGAGGAAAAAGGTTGCGATATCTCAGCCGGACCAAATTTACAAAGGATAGTAAGCATCTTAAAAGAGAGGGTTATAACTACTACAGAACTTGCTGATAAATCAGTAAGTTTCTATATGAGGATAGAACCTACAATGGAAATTAAAGAACAATATTATAACGCTGAGATAAAGCCAGTAATGGAGGGTCTAATATCAAAATTCTCCAATATATCTTGGGACCGAAAAACAATTCAGGACGAGATCAAGGGAGCTGCCGCTAGTTATAATATAAAGTTCCCAAAAATAGCAATGCCATTAAGAGTGATGGTAACTGGTGAAACACAAACACCTTCTATAGATTTGGTACTAGAGCTACTTGGCAGCAAAGAGACAGTTGAGAGAATGCGAAGCCAAATAGCAAATTTTCCCACCTAATCTCGGCTTTACTTTGGATCAGCGCCTCAGTATAATTTGCCTTCTTTTCCCGGGGGTATAGCTCAGCTGGGAGAGCGCTTGCATGGCATGCAAGAGGTCAGCGGTTCGATCCCGCTTATCTCCACCAATACTATATTGGATAAGTTATAATATGTTTTTTGTCCCCATCGTCTAGAGGCCTAGGACACCACCCTTTCACGGTGGGTACAGGGGTTCGAATCCCCTTGGGGACGCCATTAAAATTGGGGTCTACATTTTTTAATATATTCAGAAGACGATATATTAAATTGCCTAGAACACCAAAAATTAGTCTCACTAATTAAGTGATATGGGTAGACTTCTTATTCGCCAAAAGTACTACCAAAATTTCCACCAGTAAACCTTACCGGAATTCCAAGACATGCTATCAGAATTAGTAATGTCTAAAGACTCTTGATTCTCGGAAAAACTTTTCTGCATTACACGCTTTGCGTCATCCCGCAAATCATCCATTCCCAACTCATCATAGGCTTCTACCATAATTTCTAACGCATGCTGAGTAGCAGGAGTCTGCGGAAACTGATTAAGTGTAAATTGCGCACGATTTATTGCGGCTACATAAGCTCCTCTAGACATATAATAACGCGCAACATAAATCTCTCCCATTGCTACTGTATTAAATAGAAAATTCATACGTTTTATAGAATCAGATCTATACTGACTATCAGGGAAACGTGAAACTAACTCCTTAAAGCTTTGAAATGACTCATTTGATGCTTTTGGATCCCGCTCACTCATATTTTGATCTATGTAGTGTTTCATTACATACCCTGCTATTCCTTTTTCATCGTTAAAACTTGAAAGTCCCTTAATGTAATATGCATAATCTACACTAGGATGATTTGGATGTAATCTAATAAACCTGTCGGCAGCCATAATTGCTGCTTCCTGATCATCTTCCTTATAATGAGCGTAAGCCACATAAAGTTGAGCTTGCTGAGCATAACGGCCATATGGGTAACGTGCTTCCAGAGCTATAAAGAAAGAAATTGCACTCTTCCAATCGCCATCCTCCATATCTTGTTTACCCTGCTCATAAAATTGGGTTACAGTCCAGCCTTCGGTATTGTCTCCTTTTTTTGTAGTTTTTAACCACCCAAAAGCACAACCTGATAGCTGGAATACCAAGAATAAGGCTAAACTACGAGAAATTATGGACATAATGGTTTCAATGACAGCTTAAAATGATTTTTTATATTATAACGCTAAATTTCTGCAACCCATGCCAATAGAAGATATTCTTGAATTAGAAATCCCACGGAATTGCGCAGGACTGCGACTTGATCAGGCTCTTGCAAAGCTACTGCCAACACATTCGCGTAATCGGATTCAGATGTGGATCCTTGCAAAGCAAATAACTGTAGACAATCTGAATGCGAACTCAAAAAGAACAGTATGGGGTGGTGAGAATATTAAAATAAGAACAATAGCGTATCACAATGAAACAACGAATATCGCAGAGCCTCTCGAGCTTAATATCGTTTATGAAGACCAGGCAATCCTGATCATTAACAAACCGGCTGGGATGGTAGTACACCCAGGCAACGGAAACTGGCAAGGTACCATGCTAAACGGCTTGTTACACTATTCTTCAAAATTGAAAGAAGTGCCACGCGCCGGAATTGTCCACCGTCTTGATAAGAATACCAGTGGGTTATTAGTTGTAGCAAAAACACTTGAAGCACAAACTAATTTAGTTAGACAACTACAGAACCGTACAATGAAGCGAGATTATTTAGCTCTAGTGCATGGTCATGTTCAGTTTGGCGGCCAAGTAAATGCGCCTATTGGCAGACACCCGGTACAACGGGTAAAAATGGCAGTTAACAAGAAGGGCAAGGAAGCGCGTACCTATTACCAGGTAAAAGAAAAAATTAATGGCTACACTCTGCTCCAATGTAGCCTTGATACCGGCCGTACTCATCAAATTCGTGTACACATGCTCTCCATTGGACACCCACTTGTAGGTGACCCGACTTATGGCACCAAACCGAAAAAATCCTCTCAAGAAATCAGGAAGTTAATTACAGGTTTTCCAAGACAAGCATTACATGCAAAATACTTGGAGCTTATTCACCCAGATACCGGTCAGAAAGTAATGTGGGAATCTGAATTGCCAAAAGATATTGATGAGCTTCTACTTACGCTCCGCGAGGCATCATAAAAAATTACTTTAAGAGTATCTTATTATTATGAATGATTGGATCACCCCAAATTGGCCTGCCCCACTAAATGTACAAGCATTATTTACTACTCGTAGCGGTGGCATAAGCTCAGGCCCATACACAAATTTTAACTTAGGAGACCATGTTGGTGATAAGAAGCATATAGTTAATCAAAATCGAGCCAATTTACTTAAAGCTTTACCAAATGAACCAAAATGGTTGAGTCAAGTACATGGCTCAACACCAATATGGGTAGATAACAATACGAACCTTCTCAGGGGTGATGCAGCATTAAGCAAGACCCGCAATATAGTCTGCGCAATACTTACTGCTGATTGTTTACCTGTATTCCTATGCGATGAAGCAGGAACAGTAGTAGGCATTGTACACGCTGGGTGGCGCGGCTTGGCGGCAGGAGTAATTGAACAGGCAGTAGCAGAGATGAGAAAAAGTTGCATCCATATTATGGCTTACTTAGGCCCGGCAATCGGCCCAGATTATTTTGAAATTGGAGAAGAAGTACGGCACTCTTTTATCAAACAAGACAAGATATCTATACCTGCCTTTACTCCGTGTAAAGGAATTAACAGCAAAAAATGGCGCGCAGATCTTTTTCTATTAGCACGGCAGAGATTGGCAGCAGCAGGTGTAACTAAAATTTATAGCCATGAAGAATGTACTTATAGTAACCCAGATAAATTTTTTTCCTACCGACGAGATGGTGACACAGGAAGAATGGCAGGGCTAATTTGGCTTACAAAATAACGTTCTTAATTCTCCAAATATCTAGTATGAAAATCTAGTCATGCAGATACTCTCTTGAATTTTTCACGATTCCATAAAAAATAAAACTTCTAAAAGCGTATAATCGCGAATTCTTTTATAAATTGTTGCCATGACCACTTTCTCTTGGATTATTGCTGCCAGCCTCCTAGGCGGCTCATTAAGTGTAGCGTTTGCTGCGATGCTCACACTGAACACGCGTGCCTCTTGGGTGCAAATGCTGATTTCTTACGCAATTGGAGCACTTCTCGGTGCCGCATTCCTTAATGCGTTGCCAGAAGCACTTGAGCTGTCTAAAGATCCAAGCGGGATGTCTGCCATTGTATTATCTGGGATCCTGTTATTCTTTATTCTAGAAAAACTGGTAATTTGGCGCCACTGTCATTTTGATGAATGTGAGGTTCACGACCCAGCAAATAGCGTTAGTACCAATAACACTACAAATGATCACGATAGTGGTCGTAGCGGCATGATGGTTATGTTAGGTGACACATTTCATAATTTTGTGGATGGGATACTTATTGCCGCTGCATTTATGGTAGATGTGCAACTTGGTATCGTCACGTCTATAGCCATTATTGCCCATGAAATTCCTCAAGAAGCAGGCAACTTCCTAATTCTACTTAACTCCGGATACTCCCGGCAGAAAGCACTGCTACTTAATCTATTATCCAGCGTTGCTACATTGATTGGCGGTGTGATGGCTTATTTCATGCTACAAGATATGAACCATCTTATGCCTTCACTTCTAGGACTAGCAGCAGCTAGCATGATCTATGTGGCAATGTCAGATTTAATACCAGGCTTACATAAACGCCCAGAAATTGGTTCTACTATTCAGCAGGTTGTGCTAATTATTCTTGGAATAGCCTCTATTTGGCTGACTGGTAATTTCTTCGATCATTAAGCAGTTTTTGATTTCTTAGAAGATTTCTTAGAAGATTTATTAGAAAGATTACCCTTGTAATCACGAATTGCAATTTCACCATTGAGCGCAGCAAGGAGAACTTTATTTTTCCTTACTCTTTTTTCACCTACGTACCATGAGAAACTAATTACAGTTCCCAATATAATCAATACTATATCCAACAGATTTACTCCACTAACAAAAATATCAGTTACCCCTTGAATAAAGGCAAAAACACCCAGAATAACAACCAATACCCAGAGCCGATGCCCCCATTTTGATTCCTGCTGTTTAAGACACCATTCATCAAGACTGTCACGAAGTGAAATAAGGTCTGCGTCCTTCATCGCAGTTAGCCTATCCGAGAGTGATTGGTTCGCTAATTGCGCTGAAATAAGGTCTGCGTCCTTCTGGGCCTTTAAATCCATTAGAGTTGATATCCTAGTTTAATATAAGGTGGGCCTGACTTTACTTGACAGGCCCATATGGGTCAATATATTCGTTAGTCAATTATTTGTTAATGACCTATTAAATAAACGCTAACTTTATATCACAACAATTTAAGAACATTTTCAGGTGGGCGACATAATACTGCCTGCTCTCCACGTACTACAATTGGTCTTTGAATCAAGTCTGGGTACTCTACCATTATCTCAATCAACTCATCATCCGAGAGATTCTTAGCAGAAAGATTCATACTCCTCGCTAACGGTTCATCGCTACGCAACATATCATTCACTGATAGCCCTTTATCACGTATTTCACGCAACTGATCTCCTGTTAAAGGTACCTCATAATAATTAATACTTTCAAATTCCTCATTACTATCTTTAAGAATATTAAGTGTAGCAATACACTTACTACATGTTGGCTTTTGAAAAATTACAATCCTTTCACTCATGAAAAATTCCTCTTAAATTAATATTAAGATTAAGTCTCTACTTTACGAATTAAAATGCCTTACCGGTAAAGATAGAGGAAATAATCAGAGAAAATGACTTCAATAACAGTATCACTTTTATTGGCCAACAATGCGGCAATCTAGGCCAAAATATGGATAATATCCTAATATATTCAATATTTTATATTACAATTTTAATGTAATTAGTTATTGATTTTGATATATACTTGACATTCAATTACTTGCACTCCATTTCTAAAGTAATTCTTGGTAACGACAAGATTCATCACCTTATCCCCTAAGGTTTTCGACGTAAATTATTAAGTCGCTCAAGTCCAAAATGAATAAAAGCAAGTCCTGATAAAACAGGGGCAAATAAATTCAAGATCGGTATAAATTGAGCAAGGCCAGTTAACAAACCTAGCCCCCATAATGACGACTGGTTAGCAGAAAAAAGATCTCTCATTTCCTCATGACTAGCATGCTCGGCCAGCGCATCATAACGAAACAACCGCTGATTAAGATATGCTGCCGCAATAAATGGAATTATTACTCCTATACCGACTAACCACAAGGGCATAGTCAGTGCCCATATAGCCACAAATACACAAATAGCAAGAAGAGCATTAAGTAAGTTTCCACCAATGCTACCGCCATTCTTACGTTCAAGCTGCGGATAATCACGTTCAGACACTATCCGAATTAACATAGGCATCGCGAATAAAGCAGTAATTACCAGCGCCGTGATAAAAACCAATGGAATAAATAAAATTAAGTGTGCAATAGCTTGTATTGAATTTGCTATCCATTGTGGCTCAATTCCTTCAAGCCAGGTTTTAATACCAACCACTGTAAGACCACTTGTGATCCAATCTGAAAAGGCTTCCCAGAAGACTACACCTAAAGCGAACCAAATAAGAGCTGCTGCTACGATCGGCCATAAAACAATCCATAATATTTGAAATTGAAATAGGTCACGAAATGCTCTTGATAATGCCTCAATCATTGGGTTCATATATTTACTATAATAAAATATTGATTACATTCAACAAGGTAAATATTTAATTCCTCTCTAAAAATATTACCATAATTAAAAAACATAAAGTATGTTCAGTTAATTCTGATATTTAAAGCTAATATAGATAGACGCTAATAATGATAGAACAATATACTGACAGGAATGAAGCATAATATCTTTGCACGCCACCCAAAAGATTTAACGATTGACTGGGCCCAGCGGGTTGTTAACTTAAATTATCCTGGCATTACAGTTCTAAATATATCAACCGTTTCTGTTGATGTCGGAACCACAACAAGAATTCGTGTCCTAGTTGAGCTAGATAGCCCGGAGGTTCTTCCTCAAAGATGGTTCATTAAACTGCCATCGTTAGCCTGGAGAGCCCGGCTAATTACAGCCTTACCTAGGCTTCTTCATACTGAAGTGCGTTTCTATAATGAATTAGCTTCGACTATTCCGATCAATGTGCCGAATTTTATAGCAGCACAAAGTAAGTTCGGGGTTGGCGCAACGCTGGTTCTTTTTGATATAGCAGAGTCTGGGGCATCTCCAGGCATGCCAAGTGATGCATTAACAGCTATTGAAGCAAGTGAAGTTATCAAACAGCTTGCCAAGCTTCATGCTAATTTCTGGAATAAGGTACACAGCAATCAAACTTATCACTGGCTAGCCGGACCGGTACGCCAACTAGAAGATCACTTGGGCACGGCATTATCAGTTCCGTTAATGAAAAGAGGGTTAAATTTAGCCGGGGAACTCATCCCCTCTACACTTCATGCTCCAGCTATTCGCTATGCACGCAACCGTCGAAAAGTAATGCACTTCCTTTCTGGTTCACCGAAAACACTCATTCATCATGACTGCCATCCTGGAAATTTATTTTGGAATAAATCTAAACCCGGTCTTCTGGACTGGCAGCTTGTCCGTATTGGTGAAGGAATCAGCGACATTTCTTATTTTTTATCTATGGCTGTTAAACCTGAAATCAGACGCTTACATGAAGATAATCTCTTAGCTCTCTATAAGAATGAACTAATAAACAATGGGGTTCCCTCTTCTGAAGTTAGAGATATGCGGCAACGATATCGTGCTCATCTTATCTACCCATTTGAAGCAATGATCGTAACACTGGCTATTGGCGGAATGATGGGTTCAGAACATAATCGTGAGCTCCTGAGCCGCACCATTGAGGCCATAGAAGATCATGATGTTTTTTCTGCTATCCCAATGTAAGATGTAAGAATTAGAGAATCGAACCTTACCAGATTACCTTATTTCACCTTGGATTATGAGCATGAATATACTTAACACTAGGCTTGAAGCTATTAATGAGAAATGTGAAAAAGAAATTAAGCTAAAACTCTGTAAATTTTATAATGATTTAAACTCAGATGACTCAGAATTCAATACCCCGTCGCCCCAGGTTATAGAGGTATTATGGTTTGATCTTATAACTGAAAAAGAACATAAATTTATCAGTGAAATAACATTAGTTTTGAATAATCCTGATACCTTTCTAAATATAGAAGATACATCTAGCGTTGAAAAAACAATTAATAATATTTTCTCTGACAGTCAGTATCTATTAAGAATGAAGGAGTTTTACAAGAAACTTGATGAGGCGACCATAAAAAATGAAATAGCTATCAATTCGATTGACAAGAAAATAGATCTAATTGATTCTGCATATCAAGAAGGAGTTTCTAAGATACTACACAAAGCTAGAAATCGAGTCCTAGCTGAATTAGAGTTTTATAAGAGAAGTGCGCCAAATGAGCTTGGCATGATTGAACTATGGAAGAAATATTCAGCGTTAAGCCCAAAGGGAGCCATTAGTACTATTGTTTTATTATACTGCACCACGTTACTCATTTCTTGGGTCATGAAAAGCGATACGTTTCAACAATACCTAGAACAATTTGGATGGTCAGTTGGGTCAGGATGGTGACTAACGTGCGCTCTGGAAAAACAGGCTAATACTCTACGTATTTAGCCACTCATCAATTTTCTGAAACAATTCATCCGGCAGGCAATATCCTCTATTAAGAACACTATAACCTGATGCATTCTGTACTGCTACGGTAGGAAAACTATTTACGCCCCATTGACGCACCTTCTCAAAATGAATAGAAACTTCATTTTTTGCCTCTTCAGACTCAAATACCTGTAAATATAAATCCATATCAACACCTATTTTATCAGCCAACTGTGCCAGTATTTTAGGGTTAGTAACGTCTTTCTGCTCTACATAAAAACTAAACTGTATTGATTCTAACAATGAAAATACCAAACTTGGATTAATTAAAGACATAGCTACTACCCCTCGGCAAGATGGCTCTGTATCGTATATAAACCCTTTCGGCATCGCCCCCTCAAAAGAGAATGGTTGAGCAGTCCTCTCATTTACAGCTTTCCAATGATTCAAGATCTCTGCCCGTTGTCCAGATGCCATCGCTAATTTCCCAGATCGCAATCCACCCATCACCAGCTCAATTTTTAAATCCCTACTGTAATTCAGTCTAATTTCTTTAATTATAGGCGCAAATCCCCAGCACCAAGAACACATAGGATCAGCAATATACCAAAGGATTTTTTCGTTCATTAAATGAATTTATTATCTGTTCGGCTTAGTTCAGTTAATAAGTCTAGGTAAAACTAAACTCCCGAAACAAAAATAAAATTTATTTAAATTACGAGGCACGAGATGCTTTCTTTCGATCATGTTCCGATAAAAAGCGTTTTCTTATTCGTATATTCTTAGGGGTAATTTCAACTAGCTCATCATCAGAAATAAATTCGATTGCAGATTCTAATGTGAGCTGTATTGGTGGGGTCAAAGTAACAGCCTCATCAGTTCCTGAGGCACGTATATTAGTTAGCTGCTTTCCCTTAATAGGGTTTACTACCAGATCATTATCACGGCTGTGAATACCTATCACCATGCCTTTATACAAAGAATCACCAGGACTAACAAACATACGTCCTCTATCCTGTAGCTTCCACAATGCGAAAGCCACTGCGTCCCCTTGCTCACCAGAAATTAATACGCCATTTCTGCGTGCGGGAATCTCAGGTCGTGCTGGAGCATACTCATCAAATACATGGCTCATAATACCTGTACCACGCGTCATGGTCATGAAGTCAGACTGAAAACCAATTAACCCACGTGCAGGTATACGGTAGTCAAGCCTTACACGCCCACGCCCGTCTGGGACCATATCCAATAAATCACCACGGCGCACACCAAGTGCCTCCATGGCTACGCCCTGATTTGCTTCATCTACATCTACGGTAAGCATCTCAAATGGCTCACACTTAACTCCATTAATTTCACGAAATACAACATGTGGACGAGATACTGCAAGCTCATACCCTTCACGTCGCATACTTTCGAGCAAGATTGTGAGATGCAATTCTCCACGCCCAGAAACTAAAAAGACATCCGTTTCACCTGTATCTTCAAATCTCATGGCTACATTAGTAAGTAGTTCCTTTTCCAGCCGCTCTCGTACCTGCCTACTAGTAACAAATTTACCCTCTTTCCCAGCAAAGGGTGATGTGTTTACCTGAAAATTCATAGTTAATGTGGGCTCGTCTACCAATCGCATCGGCATCGCCTCAGGCTGATTTATATCCGCCAAAGTAGCACCAATACAAAGATCATCTATACCATTAACTAATACTATATCGCCTACCGTAGCCTCATCTAATTGAACTCGCTCAATACCACGAAAACCTTGTATCTGATTGACTCTAGCTTTCTTCGGAGTACTATCTCCTGCCAATATCATTACTTCCTGTTTTGGCTTTAGAGTGCCGCGACTAACGCGACCTATACCAATACGGCCAACGAAGCTTGAATAATCTAATGCGCTAATTTGTAACTGAAGAGGTTCATCTGCATTACCGACAGGAGCAGGAACGTGCTTAAGCACGATATCGAATAATGCACGCATATCCGTTTTTGGTTGATCCAATTCTAACGTAGCGTGACCATCTAATGCTGAGGCATATACTACTGGAAAATCAAGCTGGTCTTCAGTAGCACCCAACTTATCAAATAAATCAAAAGTAAAATTTACCACCTTATCTGGACGGGCACCATCTCGGTCAATCTTATTGATTACAACAATCGGGCACAATCCTAATTCTAGTGCTTTCTTTGTAACAAAACGAGTTTGTGGCATTGGGCCTTCAACCGCATCAACCAACAACAAAACACCATCGACCATTGACAACACACGCTCTACTTCACCGCCAAAATCTGCGTGTCCCGGTGTGTCCACAATATTAATATGAACTCCCTCGTAGTCCACCGCACAATTTTTTGCCAGAATAGTAATGCCTCGCTCTCGCTCTATATCATTAGAGTCCATTACCCGTTCTGCAATATTTTGATGTGCTGCAAAAGATCCAGCCTGATGGAGCAGCTTGTCTACCAAAGTAGTTTTCCCATGATCAACATGAGCAATAATGGCTATGTTACGAATTGGTCGAATCATATTTAATATCTCTGCGTATAAAGAGTAAAACCAAGCATTATAGCAGTTCTCCAATGACAAGGCTAACCTAATGCCTTCTCTCAATTAAACACATCCATTACTATGAATCATGTATAATCCGCACATCGAAAAAAGCGATCATTCTCTTTTCTCGTAGTCATCGTTCCTTGCCTCTCCTCGATTTTCAAGTACTCCTCGGAAATTGTGCATGACGTACCATGGTTAGCAGCGATGTTATATATATGCTAGCAGTACGTATGCGCAAAAATTCTTGGTAACCACTCCTTGTTTGCGTATTAATTCTTAATGCTTGTGTATTAATTCTTATTTTAGGAAACCATCTTGTCATTTGAAAATCTCAATCTAAATCCTGATATCCTTAGAGCTATCAAAGACTCAGGCTATACCACACCAACACCAATTCAGGAACAAGCTATTCCAGAACTTCTAGCTGGTCACGATATAATGGCCTCGGCCCAGACCGGAACAGGAAAAACTGCTGCATTTATGTTACCTGCGCTGCACCGCCTCGCCACTCCTTCCAAAATTAATTGTCGTGGCCCTCGCATACTAGTGTTAACACCAACACGCGAACTTGCACTTCAGGTATCAGAAGCTGCCAGCAAATATGGGAAATATATAAACCGCATTAAAGTTGTAAGCATACTTGGCGGTATGCCTTATCCGCTACAAAACAAACTACTGTCTCAGCCAGTAGATATCCTTGTAGCCACACCGGGTCGCTTGATTGATCATATCCAGCGAGGACGAATAGATTTTTCTAGATTAGAAATGTTGGTTTTAGATGAAGCAGATCGTATGCTTGATATGGGCTTTATTGATGATGTTGAAAAAATTGCCGGATCTATACCAAACGACCATCAAACCTTACTGTTCTCAGCTACTCTAGATAATTCAATAACAAGAGTTGCTAATCGCCTATTAAAGTCTCCAAAGCGAATCCAAATTGCATCGCAACAAACAAAAATGGATAACATTGAGCAGAGACTACATTATGTAGATGATATGTCACACAAGAAGAAGCTCCTAGAACATTTATTAAGTGATACCGATTTAAAGCAGGCCATTGTATTTACTGCAACCAAAAGAGATGCTGACACACTCGCAGACAATCTCTCTGCTCAAGGCCATGTAGCCTCTGCATTACATGGTGACATGAATCAAAGAGAGCGAACCCGTACCCTCACCAAACTTCGGAATGGCAGGCTACGAATACTAGTTGCTACGGACGTGGCAGCGCGAGGAATTGATGTGGCTGGAATTACTCATGTGGTAAATTTTGATCTTCCAAAATTTGCTGAAGACTATGTTCATCGTATTGGGCGTACTGGCCGAGCAGGAGCATCTGGAATAGCCGTTTCATTTGCTTCTACTAGTAAAGACGGACCCCATCTAAAAAAGATTGAACGGTTCACAGGACACCGAATAACTTCCCATGTTATTCCCGGCCTAGAACCAAGAAATAAGCCCCGATCTGGTGGCAACGGAACATCCAGAACTGCTCCCACAATTGCCCGAAAACGTAGCCGTGGTTCTTCGTGGTCAGATAATAATAATGGAAGGAATTTCAGTAGTTCCAACAGAAATCGAACCAATGATCGCACTTATTCTTCATCGAATCATAGCGATAGCAGAAATTCGAATGATGTAAATGGAAATCGTCAGAATGACCGCAGCAGTTCATTAGAAAATAATGGCAACAGCAGAAACTTTAGTAGCGCAAAGACAAATAATTATAATAGTCATCCTAATTCATGGACGAATAATAGCGCCAACAAAAGTACCAGTAATGGAAATCAATACAGTAAATATAGCAACTCATCGACAACTGATAACAATAGAAAAAGATTTAATGACAGCAGCACTAATGAGAGCCGCGGTAAAAACCGCAGTCGTTCATTTAGTACTAATAACAGAGTAAAATCAGATAGAGATGGGAATTCTAACGCCTATGTAAAGGCAAAATAACTCTTCACGTACTATAGAAATGCAGCAGTTGTAAATACCCAGCCCTCTACTCGGGCTGGTTACGCATAAAGTCAGCCGTCTGCTCAAACGCTAGCGTCAGACTTTTCCGTAGCTGCATTTCTAATCCAATATCCTCCATTGCCCTATTCATGCATGATATCCACTGATCACGCTCAGCTATCCCAATAGAAAATGGCAAATGTCGGGAACGTAATCGTGGTTCTCCATATTTTTCAACATATAAAGATGGACCACCAGTCCAGCCGGACAGAAACATAAATAGTTTGTCGCGTGAACTATTTAGCTCTTCTGGATGTAATTTTCGTATGCCAAAGTAATCTGGATCTTCATCCATAAGGTCATAAAAACAGTCTACAAGACGACGCAAGACAATCTCGCCACCCATTAGCTTGTACGATTCTGAAAGATGCACTTGAATATCCTCTTAAATTTTATGCAGAAAATTTATTTTTTATAATCGCCTGCGATTTTGTAGCATATGTACAATCTGAAAAACTGCCAGTCCTACAAATAAATGTTTAACTGAATGTCCGCTTATCACTTGCCCTAAACTATAAATTTCATGATCTAAAGTTTCTGCAAGCTTTGCAAAGGCATAAAGAATTATTACTACATAGATAGCTGCTCCTCCTGTGTATCTGGAGGAAAAGTATTTTGAAAGTAGGATAATAGCTAGAATAGAGTAAAGCTGCACAGCAATATAATAATTTAGATTGCCCAGACCAAACTGTTCGCTCCAATCCCAATAAACTACGCTTCCTACTCCAAATAAGATCAAACAAGGTAACGAGATAAAACCAATATTTGTATTCATACGCTCAATCAATACAATAGAGAGTAGCGTCACGATTCCAATCGAGATTGGAAACCTATCCCAAACTAACCGAGCATTATCTGGAGCCAAATGATAGTAAGTTGAGGCAAGGCTTGCCATAATCACACTTAGAAATAATATAATATAAGGCCATCGTTCTGAAAACTTAATAAATGTTATATGTAAAAGAAATTCTCGTGAGCGCATTAACAATATAAGGCCAGCTAACCCAGAAAAAAAAATAAATATATTAGAGACAACATTAAAAAAATTTGGCGTGCCAAAATAAGTTCGCTGATCTGCAAATTGATGATAATCAACTGACTGTGAAATAGGTGGCATGAGTATTGGAATTAATACCATACCTACTGATAAAATTCCAAATATCAAATATTGATTCTGGCACCTCATACAAATTCCCACAGAAATTGATTATTATCTAATTAAGGTGCTGTTTTTAATATATATTTGTAACCGCATCTTTTAAGCGCTCTACTAGAATTACATCAATACCCGGAACCGGGTACTTGGGTTTATTGGCCTTAGGAATAATAGCTTGGGTAAACCCTAATTTAGCTGCTTCTTTTAATCTTTCCTGGCCCCGCTGTACAGGACGAACTTCTCCTGCCAATCCTACTTCACCAAATATAATTGTTTTTTTAGGTAATGGTTTGTTCTTTAGTGAAGACACTATAGCAAGCAGCACCGCTAAGTCCGCACCTGGCTCAGTAATTTTTACTCCTCCTACAGCATTAACAAATACATCCTGATCAAAACATGGAATCCCAACATGGCGGTGCAAAACTGCCAACAGCATTGCCAGTCGATTCTGCTCCAGTCCAACACTTAAACGTTTAGGGCTCAATGCATGTGATTTATCAACCAATGCCTGAATTTCAACTAATAACGGACGAGTCCCCTCCTGGGTAACCATCACACAAGATCCTGGAACTTCCTCTTCATGATGAGAAAGGAATATTGCTGACGGATTACTTACTTCACGAAGTCCCTTTTCCGTCATTGCAAAGACACCTAATTCATTTATAGCACCAAACCTATTTTTAAAAGCACGAATTAAGCGAAAACTAGACTGGGTATCACCTTCAAAGTAAAGCACAGTATCTACCATATGCTCGAGAACACGTGGCCCAGCAAGCGTACCTTCCTTGGTAACATGCCCTACTAAAATAATGCAGGTTCCAGTTGCCTTAGCCATGCGTGTTAACTGAGCAGCACACTCACGTACCTGAGCAACAGATCCGGGAGCAGACTGTAATGAATCAGAATAAATTGTCTGAATAGAATCGATTACCGCTACATCCGGCTTGTTTTTAGCCAAAATCTCCTGAACTTTTTCGAGTTGAATCTCAGTCAACAAATGTACATTTTTTGTAACAAGTGATAATCGCTTAGCACGTAATGCAATTTGGCTCGCTGACTCTTCTCCGCTCACATAAAGCACGAGCCGAGAATCAGACAAATAACTAAGTGCTTGCAATAATAAAGTAGACTTCCCAATTCCAGGGTCGCCACCTAGTAGAATGACTCCCCCATCTACTAAACCACCACCTAATACCCGATCAAACTCTATTATTCCAGTTGAATACCTTGGCTCTTCTCCTACTTTTACTTTCTCAAGGTTTTGTACTTTACTAACTTCATTAGCGTGAGCAAAACGTGAAGAATTTTTTTCTGCCGCAGTCTCCACAAGAGTATTCCATAATTGACAATATGGGCATTGTCCCTGCCACTTGAGAGTTTTACCACCACACTCAGTACAAGAATAAATTGATTTTGATTTGGCCATTATAAAAATTATTAATCAGAAATTGGGTGCCAACTTACTATTAAACCCGGATCAGAAACCCCTGCTTGAAAAGCGCAATCAACACCAATACCTGGCGCCCATACAAGATTTTCACCACAAAAGAGTAAGGGCAGTGACTCTCTCTCCCACTGGGGAAATAATGCCTCCTGAAACAGATTTTTGAGACTACGACGGGGTCGATTACAGTCTGGGCGCATGCGTTCTCCTCCTAATCGAGAACGAATAATAATCGGCCCTTCTTTTAATTTTTGCAAATTAATTCCTTCCCCTTTCTCACGTACAAATCTAACTGAATCACCTTTTTCAGTAATTTCTAATTTCTTCTCACCTTTCCATATGAATTTCCATTCCTTATTTGGAAGTATACTTATTTTCCCTACATAAATACTTCCTTTGAAGCTTCGGACCTCAGTGTCTCCGAAAGTAATATGTAATTTAGTATCTAAACGAGAGGAAAGTAATTGCCGAAGCATATCCTCTAGCTTGGCTGTACTAGGAAGAGTTGCACCGCGCTGGGAAAGATCATATCGCAACAGATTTTTAGCACGTGAAAAACTTAATTTTTGTAATTTTTTAATTTGAATTTGATTTGAAACAAGACATTCCTCACTATCAAATTTTGCCAGATCATCCAACAGACAACTTGTTTCTGCCATATGTTGGCTAGTACGAAAAAAAGTGGTGCGATAAGCAGGGAATTTTCTTTCCAATAAAGGGAAGATTTTATGTCGCAGGTAATTCCTATCAAAAGACACGTTATTGTTACTTTCATCTGTAATCCAGCTCAATTTGTAATTTTGAGCATAATCTTCAATCTCACTACGGGATACTTTTAGTAACGGTCTCAGTATCTGTGGCCCTGTACCAAGAGCCTCCTCTCCAATCTTTGACATTTGGTTTCTAACTACAGGCATTGCACCCAATCCTTTCACTCCTGCACCCCGTAACATCTGCAACAGCAAAGTTTCAGCCTGATCGTCCAGATGCTGCGCTAACATCACATAATCTGCTTTAATATTTTTTAAATTCTTGATAGCGTCCATCCCGGGCGTTAGCTTCAAGACTTGTACCTGATAATTTTCTTATTTTTAGTTTAGCAATCTCGATTGGAATACTATGTTCACTGCATAAATCAAGACAAAATTTTTCCCATTCATTCGCATTAGGACTAATGCCATGATTAACGTGTAAGGCTGTAAGTTTAAATTTTAATTTAAAAGAAAGGGAAGCAAGGATACGTAGCAAAACAACTGAATCCACCCCACCACTTAACCCTAAAACCAAATGATCATCTTTCTGAATCTGTTCGTGTAATATATTTTCAACACGACTAGAAACGTTATTAAGCCGAAGATTCCTTGAATTTACCATATTCCATTAGCCGCTTAAATCGTTTTTCCAGCAATTCCTTAGAGGTAATATTTTGTAATTGCTCAAGCGATCCCTGTAATGAATTCCTTACCAATTCCATAGTTAAAGGATAGTCCCGGTGAGCACCACCGAGTGGTTCATCAATAATCTGATCAATGAGCCCTATGGTTTTTAGTCTTGAAGCAGTAATCCCCATAATTTTAGCAGCTTCTTCAGCTTTATCTGCGCTTTTCCATAGTATGGAAGCACAGCCCTCAGGAGAAATTACAGAATATGTTGAATATTGCAACATATTAACCACATCACCTACTGCCACAGCAAGAGCCCCGCCTGAGCCTCCTTCACCAATAATAGTACAAATCACCGGTACTTTCAGTTCTGATAATACAAAAAGATTTCGGCCAATTGCTTCTGATTGTCCCCGCTCCTCTGCGCCAATACCTGGATATGCACCGGGAGTATCAATAAACGTTATCAATGGTATAGAAAATTTTTCTGCTAGATGCATAAAACGCAAAGCTTTACGATAACCTTCCGGCTTAGGCATCCCAAAATTACGATAAATTTTCTCTTTAGTATCGCGTCCCTTCTGATGACCAATAACCATAACCGTCTGCCCATTAAACCGAGCCAACCCACCAATAATAGCAGGGTCGTCTGAGAAACTCCGGTCACCATGTAACTCTTCAAAATTAGTAAATAGATGCTCTATATAATCCAATGTATAAGGGCGCTGCGGATGCCGCCCAACTTGTGATATCTGCCATGGGGTGAGTTTTTCATATATATCTTTAAGAAGTGTTCTGCTTTTCTTCTCAAGACGCTCAATTTCAGTTGAGATATCCACATCAGAACCATCCTGAACAGAACGTAATTCTTCGATCTTTGCTTCAAGGTCAGCAATAGGTTGTTCGAATTCCAGAAAAATAGATTTCATAGATCATAAGACATAATTTTGAAGCCATCATGATACATGATTTATGCCTATATCAGCAGTCATGTTTATTTGAGTCTATTAAGGTCTCAATAATAGAATCTAGACTTGATACATCCTATATAAAAAATGATGTAGCACATAATTACAAAAATAATGCCTTATTTCTTACTGAAATATCACCACTATTTAGGTCTAGTAATTTATTTATGTTAAGAGAATCTCGGAATTAGACATAAAACCATATAAAATGGCAGCTTTTTTACGTAAGATCTCTGAAAGGTAAGGAAGAATTTTGATTAATACTGCCAATATCACCATGCAATTTGGTGCAAAGCCATTATTTGAAAATGTTTCAGTCAAATTTGGAGACAGTAATCGTTATGGCCTGATTGGTGCAAACGGCTGTGGAAAATCAACTTTCATGAAAATTCTTGGGGGTGATCTTGATCAAACCTCAGGAAATGTTAGTGTTGATATAAATTCCCGCGTGGGGAAACTTCGTCAAGACCAATTCGGTTTTGAGGACTGTATGGTGCTAGATACGGTGATGATGGGTCATGATGAGCTTTGGCGTGTAAAGGAAGAGCGTGATGCAATATATGCAAACCTAGAAGCCGATGAATCAGATTATATGCATGCTGCTGAGCTTGAAACTCGCTTTGGTGAACTTGATGGATATTCAGCAGAGGCTCGTGCTGGAGAATTATTGCTAGGTGTTGGTATTCCACTATCTCAGCATCAAGGGTTAATGAGTGAAGTTGCTCCCGGATTAAAATTAAGGGTGCTACTTGCTCAAGCTTTATTCTCTGATCCAGAAATTTTGTTATTAGATGAACCCACAAACAATCTTGATATCAATACTATTCGCTGGCTGGAAGACGTAATCAATGCAAGTAAAAGTACCATTGTAATCATTTCACATGACCGGCATTTCCTTAATAGTGTATGCACACATATGGCTGATCTGGATTATGGCGAAATCCGTGTTTATCCGGGCAACTATGATGCCTATATGACTGCCTCTACCCAGGTCAGAGAGCGCATGCTCTCAAACAATGCAAAAAAGAAGTCTCAAATTGCTGAATTACAATCATTTGTAAGTCGTTTCTCAGCTAATGCCTCAAAGGCAAGACAAGCAACAAGCCGCGCCAAGCAAATAGAAAAAATAAAATTAGAAGATGTAAAACTATCCAGCCGCCAGTACCCCTACATTCGCTTTGAAGTGGAAGATAAAGATAAATTATATCGATTGGCAGTATCAGTACAAAGCATTAATAAACATTTCTCTGGCATGGAAAAACCACTACTTAAAAAATTTAGCATTAATATTGAGGCAGGTGAAAAAATTGCAATCATAGGGCCAAATGGTATTGGTAAAACTACGCTATTAAGGTCTTTATCTGGAGAACTTAAGCCGGATGAGGGAGAGATTAAGTGGGCAGAAAAAGCGCGCCATAGCCATTTTACTCAGGACCATGCCACAGACTTTGAAGTGAGTGCCTCTCTTACAGAGTGGATGACTCAATGGAGACAAATAACCGATGATGACCAGGTCGTACGTAGCGTATTAGGCAGATTGTTATTCTCAGGTGATGAAGTAGATAAATCAGTAAAAGTAATCTCAGGAGGGGAACAGGGGCGCATGCTATTTGGAAAAATTATGTTACAAAAATCAAATGTATTGCTTATGGATGAGCCAACCAATCACCTAGATATGGAATCTATTGAATCACTCAATTCTGCGTTAGAAAAATATACAGGAACGTTGATCTTTGTTTCTCATGACAGAGAATTTGTATCCTCACTGGCAACTCGTATCATTGATATGAAACCAGATGGAATCACTGATTTTAAAGGTAGTTATGAAGAGTACTTAGTAGATCAGGGTGTAGTATAAAACCATCATTTTACTGATATTTATACTAATTCTTCTTAAGAAGAATTAGTCCTGGGTAGATAACAATTTCATTTCCTTGGAAACTACTACCCTCCTGCCCTCAATTTGGCGAGATGCAAGGCCTCCTGGTAATGACACCAATCAAAATATGGCCCGGGATCTGTTTTACGTTTCGGCGCAATATCTGAGTGGCCGATTATATCTGCAATTGGATAAACCTTACTCAGCTCCATTGTAAGAGAAACTAAAGCTATATATTGACTATCAGTAAAGGGCGTCGTATCGCTGCCTTCCATCTCTACGCCTATAGAAAAATCATTACAACATGCCTTCCCTTTCCAGCAAGACTTACCAGCATGCCAGGCACGCTTTCCACAGGAAACAAACTGGATGATTTCACCATTCCGACGTACAAAAAAATGAGCAGATACTCTTAGGCCACGAATACTTTCATAATAGCTAACATCTGAATTCAGTTGGTTAGTAAACAAATCAATCACACCATCACCTTCAAATATATCTGGCGGCATACTGATGTTATGTATTACTAATAAATTTATTTCATGTCCTAGCGGTCGCTCATCACAATTTGGTGAAGAAATAAATTGCACATCAGACAAATAACCTGCTTCATCAACTTTCATTAGATGGCCTTTTTACTAGAAAATTAACGTAATTTGATCTGAAAAACATCAAATAAAATAAATTTATTTATTATTCAGTCCTAAACGCTTAATTCTATCCCCCATAGACCCAGAAATATATCAAAATCTATTTAAATGAAATTTACCCCAATTTATATTATAAAATATTGCCGATAGCTGAAAATAAATACGGGGAAATACTATCAACATTCGGCCTTCAAGGGAAAAATTACCAGTGCTATTAAGCATACTAAATATATTAAATTACTACCAAATATACCTCTAATTGATTTACAAGAAAATAATGACCTTTGCAAAAATTCTATATTGGATAGCTACAATTATTGCTGTAATTTTTCTTTATGGGGGTTTTGTCTATTTAACTGTGAATCCGATAACCCTACGGCAGGAAACACTTGAAAATTGCATGCAATTATTTGGGGAGAAAAAATCTCCTTTTTCTATCCTATGTGGAAAGCAACATATTGAAATTGTACAACCAATCTGGTTGCATCTATTTCCCTATTTACCTGCAGGATTAATTCTAGGGCTTAATAGACTACTTAAAATTAATTTATATATGCCAGCTAATGTCTATCCCAATCGTATTGTCATAGGGCTATTCTGGGCGGGTGTAATTGCGGCCATACTCGCAATTACGTTAACACTCTGGATCTCGATGTATTTCGTTGACAAACCACCCCTATTAATTTTTATGCCAATGATTATCTTTTCCGGCTGGCTGTTTTCTCCGATACTATTTCAATATTTACTTGCACCAAGAGAGGCAATTCGTCATATGAGCGCGCTTAGAGTTGGATTAGCTCTAATGTTTATTACACCAGTATTATCTGAAAGCTATTATTTTTTAAACTCTACCATTGAAACAATACTAACAAAATCAGTGATAATTAATTAATTTCCTCGTATCTCAAGAAGCATATTCTAGATGTAATTTACTAATGTTTATAACCCGCGAATTAAATTTCGCAACTATATTATTTACCTAACAGGTAAAGCAATAAAAGTGCCACCATTCTGCTTAGTAAGTTCCCGCATTAAAATAGCAAATCTATCTGTTGTGTATTGAGAAGGAAAGCCAATAGCGTGAATCTTAGCTAAACGCTTCCCATCCTTTTGAATCGTATTCTTTTTTGTAATATTAGCAATGACCCTATCATAAGAATCGCCAGTATAATCATCACCAAAGACATAAATGGCAATTGTATGGCCTCGCTTCTTATATTTCTTCATGGCGGCCAGTACGCCTTCTACAGGGCTACTATTAGATGCGCTCTGCCATCCTTTAAATAACTTCATCACACTTTTACGTCGAAATGGTATATCGGGAATCCATCGACCACCATAACCTGCAAGAATAGCTCTGCCCTGATCATCCAAAATCTGAAAACCTTTTACTTGAGGATGAATAGTTAAAATATTAATTATTTCCTGTGTAACACGATTCCAAATAGTCTTCATGCTGCCAGATGTATCAACTACAAAAACCACATAATCACTATCTACCGGGATGCCACCTACTTCATCATCACGAGGAGTATTGCTAGTAGATGGCGAGATTGATATTTTTTCTAAGGCCGACTGAACCAGAGAGAGTCCGTTCAAATCACCGGACAATTCTCTTTCTTCATTTTCTCTTACACGTATATTTTCTGAAAGAGCTTGAGCTTCCCTACCTAAATCTCTACTATCCTCTAACTGAAGTTCGTTCAGTTTTTTTTCCTGGTCAACCTTTTTCGCTAGACTGTTTACCTGGGTTTTTAGCGCCAAGACCTGACTCAGGTGATCCTCAACTTGATCAACATTCAATTCAGGAGTATCTCTGTCAGTATGAGAAATCAGTACTAGAAGTACTATAGCGCCGAACCCACAAGTAATAATATCCAGGAATGAAAGATTAAATATATCAAAATCTTTTTTCTTTATTTTCATGGCCAATTCACCGCAGGACTAATGACCAGACCACCTGTACCAGCTGCCCAGCTCCAGTATTCATTTACAGCGCTTGGATCACCTTCAATAGGCAACAAAATAATATTGATTTTCAAATCAGCAAGACTGGCGTCTTTAATAGTCTGCCTAAACAATTTTACCCGACATTCACCTGAAATTGATTTAGAACCTCCAAGTAGTGAGCTGCACCCAGAGAAAGGGTTTAGATGGGCATAGTTTGATTCGCCAGTAGTAGGCAAACCATCTGTAATAATATAAAGATCAGTAGCATTGAGTCTGGATACAGCTTGCAATCCTTTATGAAGATTAGTTGCGCCAGTCGGAACAATGGAATCTAATTTTTCATAAAAATCTTTAAGGATGCCATCAGTATTAACGGTAACCCATTTTGACTTGCCCAGCGAGTGTATTGAGTCATTAAAAGCAAGTACACTTAACTGGCTCACTTTAGGAGTCCGTGCAAGCAGCCAACGAACTATTTTTTTTGTCCGAAGCCATTTAGGCCCCTGTTTTTTATTTTGAGTAGAGCTATTTTTTCTTCTAATAATATTTAATAACTTTTCATCGGTCATTGAAGCGCTACTATCAATCAACACTACAATACGACGACCTTCAACTTTCAAACCTATCAGATAATTCTCTTCACCGCCCCGGTCATCATCTATAAGATCATCTTTGTGCGCTATTGGTCTTGTAGCAATGCTATTCTTCAGAGCAGTTAACTCTCCTTTCTTATTTTTGAGATTAGACTCCTTCTTTGAAAGTCCTTGTTTAATCTGTACAAGTTTTTCTTTTATTTTTTTTATCTTCTCAGTCTCAGTCTGAGATGTATTACGAAGTTGATCAAGTGTCTGCTGCAGTCTTACCTGCTGGGATTCAAGTAACCGAACCTCCGCAATTAAATTATTAGCCTCAGCATTAGAATCACTCACATCATATTTGACTAGGATAAATACCAGGACCATAGCACCAAGTCCACATGACATTATGTCAATAAATGCGAGATTAAACCCTTCTGATCGACGCCGCCTTTTCACAGATTAATTAATTATTTAATACGAGCAAGTAAATACTGATCACAATAGGATTGGATGTCAACGAGCTGTCCATCCTGAAGGCGTTGCAACTGATGAAAAATAAACATGAGAAATATACTAATCAACAAAGCTACGAGCGTTGAGTTAAAAGCCACACCAAGACTATTTGTCATGCCAGCAATATCGCCTGCAAGTGCTTTATCTGCCAGAGAGAGTGCTTCACCAATGCCCCGTACCGTGCCGATAAACCCAATAGAAGGTACCGCCCAGATCAGATAACGAATCATCGAATTTTCAGCATCTTGACGAATAGAAAGCGCTTCCACGCAACTCTCTATGGCATCAGATAGATTCTGTACATTTTTAGTGCCAGCATAACGCCATAAAGTAGTACGTATTGTCTGTATTAGAGGCGTTGAAATGTGCTCAGCAGAGAGCTCCGTATCAAGTCGTTTAATGACCTCTTCAGCATCAAAGTCTCCTCCTTTTATTTCTTCTACTATATCGACTGTATAAAGGTATTTACTGCGCAAAATATTGCGGCACTTACTTAGGATCAGAAAACTTCCCCAGAGCATCAGAATTAAACAGATCTCCTGTTCATAATCTTTGATGACAATTATAAGGTCACGAGGTGCAGATTGGCCTGCTTGTCTCGCTGCTTCAAGTATCAATTCGGCCTCAGGACGAACATAACCGATATATGCAAGATGCACTACAATAGCTGAAACAATCAGCACAAGAAAACTTTTAATAACATCAGACATATTAAATATCCACAGGAAAAGATGTAGGAGAATTTAGACTAATAGTAGGCACGACCGCATAGACGGTTGCCCCTGTAATAAAAAGAACCACCAATGCTAAAGCCCATTGGGTAATTCTTTTATGCAATAATTTTTTCAGATTACTCATTTTTTCCTCCATAAAGATAACGACCTACTCGAAATCCTACGTCGTCACGACCAGTAGTCAATCCTTCTCTATATGAGGGTCGAAGTATGGTAATTGAACCAGAACGAAAATTGGCTCCTTTAACCACATGTGACGGCCCACTTTCTGCGCCCAATGGGTTCTCAGAAATCGTATCTTCCATTGGTGGCATAATTGAATAAATATCATGTACCCACTCACTAACATTACCAGCAATATCATAAAGACCAGATGGCTCTTTTTTAAAGCTACCTACAGGCGCAGCACTCAAATAACCATCATTATAGTTAGGCACATAAAATGTCATTTTACCTTTAGCACCCTCATCTGCAATATTCGCGGCATTAGGCGGAATAATCATTTCATTTCCCCAAGAAAAAGTCGTTTGTTTTATTTTTCCTGCCATACGGGACAGCCATTCCCATTCTGCTTCACTAAGTAACCGATAGCCATCAGTATTTTTATTAAATCCGTTTACTCTCCCATTCTCAATTTTGTAGAAAAATTGAAGACCTTCATTCTTGCTAAGCCAATTACAGAAAGATGCGGCCTCATTCCAATCAATCGAAGTTACAGGAATATTATCTGCTCCTAGAGATTTTTTTAAACTTGGTTTGAATTTCCCATACTGGCCATTCGTTATCTCAAAGATACTGGCATAGAATGATTTTGTTAATTTAATTTTCTTCTGAAATTCATTTGCGCGCTGACCTTTCTCAGAGCGCGGCGCACCCATTTTCAGGTGGCCTGGCTTTATAAATAACTTTAGTTTGATAGCATTCTGGATAGTCAACTCTCTAGGCGCTTCCTGTAATCTTGCCTGATATTCAGTTAACAATTTGGCTGATACCTTTTGAAGAAATTTCGATGTTGGATTTATAGTTTTTGATACTGATCGATGCCCTTTTTTTTTGAAGACAATCTGCTGGGTTACTGCCGGAAGACTAACGGTTATAGCATTGTTACCATAATCTTTATTATTAATCCATATCGTTGCAGGTGGCAAAGATGAAATTATAACTTTGCCAAATTCCGGCTTTAGCTGAAAAGATATTTCCTTTTCCTGGTCTGATAAAAATTTAATTTTTTTAGTACTCGGGTAGTAACCATGCTTCATATAAATTAACTGATGTTCCACATTCGTACTGAGGAAAATAGGCCCCTTTGATAGACTACCATTTACAATAAGTCTTCCGCCTTTTGGGGTTAATTTAGGAATAATCCTTGCCTGTATTCGTGCAAGATGATAACTCCGTTTCAGTTTTGAGTTGGCATGGGTAATCTCAAATTTATCAATTGAATCAACATAGTTGTCAGCTGTAATACGCAAAGAATACACGCCGCCATTTTGGCTATTCTCTAAAGGAGTTTTTCCAAGCAATTTCTCATTAAGGAAGACTTCAGCTCCGACAGGTCTGGAGAAAACTTTAAGCCTGCCATTGACTGGTTGCAAAGCAATCTGCAGCTTGGTCTTCTCGTGTCGTTTAATTTCAACCGTCAACTCTTTAGGTAGAAAAAAAGGGTTGTTAATGTTAATAGTGTAGGTTCCTGCCTCTAACTCCAGATCTAGCATAGCAGAGCGCGTAGTAACACGACCGTTGATCTTCCAGGAAGTTTTTAACAGACTATTTTTATCTCCCAATATATTTATGACCAGATGCCCTGGTAATTCAGATAATTCAAGTGGGAAATTTTTACCTAGATATATAGAACCTATAGTTTCTGTAGCGTCTTTGAACCCCGGCGAAGATACGTTAATAACAGGATTCCCAGCAAGTGAGTACACTACATTTCCAGCATTAAAACTAAAGCTATCTATTGTGCTTATTGTGGCCAAATTACCTGCTTCCAATGGCATAACTTCTACTCGTGTTCCACGAGAATAAATAAGCAATACGGCTACAAGTAAAAAAATACTCGTCACCACTAAGCCAGAAAGAATATATATTCTTTTTTGCCGACTTTGCGCCTTTTCTAATTTCTTATTAAATTGACTCATCACAAATTAATCTAACAGAATAATTATTCTTATTATATGGAATTAGAACTTGTAATAGTTTAGATTTGAAACCATTTCGAGCTCCTTCAAATGTATAGTAACCTGGTTTTAAATTTATGGTTTTATTAAGAATAATCCCAAGTTTTCCTATGCCACGCACTTGAATTTCAGTCATATTGTCAGACGTAACGATGACAGGAATCAGCCGATTAAACTTTGTAATCAGTTCACTAAGTTGTTTTATTTGTTTTCTAAGTTTAGAACTATGTTTTGAAGCATACGATGCCCGTTCTAGAATTTCTTTAGCTTCATTAAGAACACCATTATCTGTAAGGCGATAAGGAGATTTCTCATATTGAACAAGAACTGACTGAAGCCAAAGAACTTCATTAGCACGCTCTATCCCTTTAATCACCGCCTCATTCCCAGGCATATTTATTTTAGCTTTTTCAAATCCAGCCTTTGCTCGTTCCCAATTGTCCTCGCGAGTTGCTTGTTCTGCCTGACTGAGTGCTTGCTCTGTTCGGTAAGATTTCTCTTCTGCTAATATCTTATTCAAAAGAACTTTAAGTTCTATGCGATCTGAATCAATTTTCTTTGCTCTCTGGTAATGATACCTAGCTTCTTTCGTTTCATGATTCTCTATTTTAGAAAATCCTGATGACATATGATTATCAAAATTATTGTTTCTGATCGTTTGTTTTAATAATTTCAAACGTTTAGTTTCCACCGGTCGTTTAGGATTAATCTTTAGGGCTTGCTCTAAAGATTTATGTTCATTTAATAGATTATTTTCGGCGCGAGCTACCTTTGCCTTATTTAAAAGCGGAAGGATTTGCTGGAGTTTTTCAATATCTTGTTGAAGTGCCTTGGCTTTTGTGGATTGTGGAGCAACTACTAGGGCCTTTTCAATATAAAGCTTTGCCTCATCATAGAGATCATCTGAGAAAAATAAAGTGGCTTTTTCTATATTATCTTTAAATATTTTTTCAGATTTATCAATAACTTCTATTGCTTTGGCCGTTAATTCCTTAATACTACTCAATGCATTGAAATAATCACCATTACTAAAATCGAGCATCATATTCTCATCCTGAGCATTAAGCTCAAGCAAGGAATTCTGATTCCAATCCTTCAAATTAGCCGCCTTAAGACGTGGCTTTAATTCAGCTTTGTATCGTTGAAATAATTCCTTAAATTCCTCCCGAATTTTCGCTATATCTGATTCAGATGGTTTTTTTATTTTAGATACAGAAATAGTGGTATTTTTTGGTGCAGTAAATTCTAAATAAGGCAGACTCATTACTATAAGAGTGCAAGCAACAATAACTATAAGAGAGCCAATTAATAATTTTAATATTAATATTGAACTACGTTGACGCGCCTTTCCTAACTTTTTCTCAAGCACGTTATTTTAAGCAGCTACAATTGAACATCAGGAGTCTTTTCTTCGGAATAAATCTTTTGCAGAAAATTACGCCACTGCATGAATTGCTCTTTTGCATTACCAGTAAGCTCCACACTTTTTTTATTAAATGCAATAACCTTTGGAGCAAACTCAAGATCAACAGATTTGCCTAATTCATTTAGCGTATCACGATGTACATTTGCTTCCTCACTTGTTTTGAAACTTTGTCCAATTAGAATAGCACCGCCTACCCCACCAGCAAGCAATCCTAATGTTGAGGCAGTCTGGGTAGCAGGTGAGTAAGAACCTGCGCCTGCAACTGCCGACAAAACACCAAGCCCTATAAGCGCGACACCTCCAATAGCTTGAACTATCGCTTTACGATTTGCAGAACGCTTTGCCTTAATTTCCAGCAGACTTTGACTCTGCCACATTAGATAACTATCATCCATTTTTGAGGAAAAAGAAGCATAGTTGTTTTGCAAGCTATCAATAAAAAGTTGATCTCGTACTCTAATAGCTTTCACACGCCGAAACATCGGATCTAGATCGCTTGGTTTACTTACAAGCTTGAATCGATCTTCTTCCATTTCGATATATTGCATAAATTTACCATCCGAAAAATTGGCCCCAAATCGAATATCAGAGAGATAATGTAGATCTTCTAATTCTTTAGATTCATGATCATGAAGTTCCTCAACAATTTTAGTAGCAATTTTCTCAAATAGAGGGTCATAGGAGTCCTTTCCTCTATTCCTATAATTCTTATGAAAAGCATCAGATACTTCATGATCAAAAGATTCATCTAACCATTTGCGGCTACTGATATCAATAACTTCTACGGCTATTTCAACCTCTTCACCATTTGACTCTTTAATTCTACCAAGTATATATAAGTCGCCAGTAGCCGTGCTATCAGGTGTAACACGGACTGAACCAAATTGTCCTGTTTCATCTAACTTTTCTTTTAATTTATAAGCAAAACGGTTAGCTTCTGCCCTGCGTATCTCCGGCCATATATTTTCATCTTCATAGTCATCTGGATCTTGAGGAAGGCCTGGATCAAAAACAGGGATGATCACATCAAGCTTTGGAAAAGATGGAGCCGAATTAATTCCTTTTTGATCAGAGTAGGATGATGCTAACGAAGGCCCCACTCCTGTCGATAGCTTTGTATTATTACTTGCACACCCCGAAAATAAGAGTACTTGAAGACTACAGATAGTCAGAATAAAGCTAATATTAAATTTCTTAAAGAACATAATCTCTCTCTATTATTATTCGGCTAATCCTTTATATTTCCTGTACTCATCCCATAATAGCTTTCTTTTATTGGGGTCTTTTTCATTTTCAGCAGCACGTCGTATTTGAGCTGCGAGTGCACTGTCATTATTTGCTGAAGGAATATCATCAGGACGCTTCCCGTTTGCAGTGGAAACGCTTCCCTGGTAATTTCCATTTTTATTATTTTTAGTTTGCAAAGACAGACTATCTTCTGATTCTTCTTGGGCATCATATTTAGGGGCACGTAACTCGGTTCCGGATATAGTTGAACTAGCAATAGCCTCTTCCATATTTTTACCTTTTGAACTTCCAGTTGCCTCACCAGCACCGCTAGCACCTCCAGTACTATCGTTAGCATCATTGGTTTCTACTTTTTTAGTTTCTTGAGGACACAATTTAAAATTATTTAATGACCTAGAAAGAGATTTATCCATTTGGTGAATACGTTCACCCCGGGTCAGAGTTGGATCATCTGAATAATCTATTTGTACATCTGCACAATCAACTGACACCTCAAGACTTTCTTGAGTATACGCCGTTGAATGTAAAACAAATAAACCAAACATAGCGAGAGTAATTTTTTTCATGACTTCATAGATATGTGGCATCTAATTTTCTTTTTGTTGGGTCAAACTAGCCCCCCCTAATACTCAAAATCAACTGTCCCAATTATCTTTGACTTAGAATCATAAAAAGCTTTCTTTTTTCCATTCAGTATAGTTGCCACTACCATAAATTCCTTAAATGTATCTAGATTCACTTTATTAAATCTAATATTTCCCTCTTTTTTAATTGAAAATTCTCCATTATTTTTTTTAAAATTCCAGCCCATTCTATAGTCTTCAATAATTTCTTTAGCCATCCTTGTCCCCTTATGTTTTATTATCTAATGTGATTAGCATCACAAGATCATGTTAGGCTTTTAGCCTGTAATTGGCAAACAGATGAGGTGGATATTTTTGCTAGAAAGCATTCTCTCCCATTTTAAGAATGCTTCATATCTAGATGAGTTTATATCTTGATGAAGTCAAGCGTCTGTTAAGTAGCAAACGTTGATATTGTTCAACTCTTCCTGAATCTTTTGCGTCATAATTCGGAACAGAGAATCTGTATATATTTGTAATTAAAAATTGCTAGCTGCTAGCTTTTATAAGGGGGAAAAGGCTAAAATTAAACCCAAGAAAAGTATTTACTTATACTTACCTTCCTCAATTTTATTGAGTCATGGCAATGTATACCTCAGCACATAATTTTGCATCAATTATTGCCCCATGCTTAACACGTTCGGAATTATCTACTTGATAACGCTCGCATACAGAATCAAGTTTATTGCTTTTACCAGGGTGTAACTTCCTGGCAATTTTCAGTGTACAAGTAATTGAACTGCAGTATTCTTCTAAGGACTGTAACCTTGCTAGTCGCAACTCATAATTAATAAATCTAACATCAAAAACAGCGTTATGTGCAATAAGCTCTGCTCCAGTAATAAACTTCAGTAACTCATCAGAAATATCTAAAAATTTTGGCTTATTTTGAAGAAATTGGGTAGTTAATCCGTGAACTGCTAATGCCATGGGCTCACTTTCACGCTCAGGATTAAGATAACAGTGAAAACTATTTCCTGTTAATTTTCGATTAAGCATTTCTAAGGCGCCGATTTCTACAATACGATTCTCGCCTCCCATGCCCGTGGTCTCTGTATCGAGAAAAATTTGACGCATGAGCACTCCTAATTAATTTTTTTATGGCGCATTCTATCTTTTATTTGCCCTGCGGTATTCCCAAGGCTTAATAGGCTCATTATCAGCCCATAACCCTATTCTTGAGGCCCTAGCCTTATCCTGTATAGAATAGAGGTTCCGATCTCTAACATATTTATCATATACCCAAGCCATTCCACGCTTTACCTGTTCCTCATTAGCATCAATCCCCTCACAAATAACTCTTGCAATAGTTCGCCCATATCGATCTTTTGTTTGTGGTTTAATCTTTACTTTTTTCTGAAGGCACATACCAGATAGGGACTGCTTGGAACGATTGCCAAAGGGCTGCCTTTTTTCCGGCGCGTCAATCTCAGAAAGCCTTATTCTCACCTGTTTACTGCCATTACATAGAACTGTAAGAGTGTCCCCGTCAGCTACACCAATAACTAAACACATCAGAATAGTAACCATTTATTGCAATCCATTTTCATTAGGAGTTCACCCTTCATTATATCCATATAGCCTGCTGCTCTCCCCTAAATAATGAGTCCAAGTAGCTTTTTTTTAGTTTTTTTTACTCGCCTAACATTTGCACCCCTGCGATTCAATCTACGCAATTGTTTATAATTATTTTCATTATCTGATGGTGAGAGTACTATTTGTGTAGAGTTATTTAAAAGGGGATTTAAATGAAAAAAATAATTTTATCTTTTTTATTACTGGTCACATTTTCAAGCTCGAGTATTTCTGCAGAAAAAGGTTACAAGATGTGCAGCATTGCTGGCTATCTAGATGGAGCTAAAAAAGAATTTATGTATGGAGTAGCTATGCGCATTGTTATGGAGAAAAAACTGATGAATAAAAAAGGCACTAATGCAATAGACCCTATATGTGAGACCTTATATGAGAAAGCTCAGGATACGGGAGTAGCTGATCTTAAAAGAGGAAAATATAACTTTAAATTTATTGATGAGGTTAAATTAGCAAACGAGGTAAACATTTTTTCTAATAAGGTATATGACGCAATAATCTCTAATGTTAATTGGAAAAAATGATATGTTATCGCAAGTAGTTTATTTGAGAGTATGAGTTTATTACAGAGGAGTCATTATGATAAAAACCACCGGTGAATTGATAGCTGAAGCTCAAACGAGGATCAGCTGCCTTGATGTGTTATCCGCCAAGACGTTATGTGAGGGCTCTAAAAGTATTATTATTGACGTAAGGGAACCTGAAGATGCAGCCAATTCCAAACTTAAGGACTCCATAAATATCCCCCGCGGCTTAATTGAAATGAAAATATCGAATCTTTGTCCTGAACCAGACACATTGATATTACTCCACTGTGCCGGTGGTGGCCGTGCATCACTATCAGCTTTAACACTAAAAGAAATGGGCTATACCAATGTCCACGCAATTACGGCAAGGTTTGAGGACATAAAAGATGCTTTAGGATAAACTGATGGAACGTATTTACCCAGACCTGAACCAGTTAAACATAAGTTGACTGATAGCATTAGTTCTCTAAATGAAATGAGATAATTAAATGAAAAAAAAGGTTAGTGAATATATTGCCAGTTTTTTGGCGGATCGTGGAATTCGGCATGTTTTCGGCATCATCGGTGCAGGCAACGTCAGGATATTTGAAGCAATCTCCGAGAGGGGGTATACCGAAATTGTCTGCGTCCATCACGAACAAGCGGCCTGTATGGCCATGCAAACTTATTACCGTATGACTGGGCAGATAACGGCCAGTTTACTGACGACTGGCGGAGGCTCGAGTAATGGAATCACCGGAGTGGTAAGTGCTTGGGCTGATTCGATTCCGGGTGTGGTAATCTCCGGAAATGAAGCTGCGAAACATGCCCGCAGCGATAATTTACTAAGAATGTGGGGAGTGCAAGGCTACGGCAGCAGCGAAATGGTTACCAGTGTATGCAAGCATGTTTCGCGTCTACAAGACCCCAAGGATATTGCGCAGGAATTATCGAACACCTTTCATATTGCCGGATCGGATCGTCCCGGCCCCTGCTGGATGGATATTCCGATGGATATGCAAAGTGTGCTGATCGAGACGGATAGCCTACCAGAACTTACTTTTATGACAGAAATAAAAGAAGAAACCAATACATTGCAACAGGCAGTAGAGGCTACGCTAAAAAAGTTGCAACAAGCAAAACGACCTGTGCTCTGGTTAGGGAATGGCATACGACTAGCTCGAGGCGAGGCGTTGATCAAAACGCTTGTTGAGCGATTGCAAGTGCCCACGCTGGTTTCTTGGGCTGGAATTGATATGATCGACTCCGATCATCCTCTTGTTTATGGCAGAGCTGGAGTGTATGGACAAAGAAGCGCAAATTTTGTCTTGCAGAATGCAGATGTGGTTCTCGCCATCGGCACCCGTCTGGCGATCCCGCAGGTCGGTTACGACATGTCCGAACTGGTGCGGGGCGGAGAGATCATCTATGTCGATATTGATCCCATAGAGCTCACCAAATTAGGAGATCAGATTGAGTTGCCGATTTGTGCTGATGCCAAACATTTTATTGAGGCACTGCTTGTTAAATCTGAAAGTGTAGGCGTTAAGCTGGAATATACGGATTGGGTGGCGCAGTGTGACTATTACCGTAACAAATACCCGTGGGTAGATGCCAGCAAGGAGCATGCAGACGCCAATGGCTTCATCAATTCGTACGCCTTCATGGGAAGGCTCAATCTTCATTTTAAAACCGACCAAGTCGTTGTCACTGACATGGGCACAGCATTATTGAGCGCACATCAGGTCTTGAAATTGAGAGAAGGACAGCGCTTGATGACATCAACCGGGCTGGGTGAAATGGGATATGGATTGCCTGGTGCGATTGGCGCTTCGTTCGCACGTGACAAAGGCGAGGTCATGTGCTTGAATTGCGATGGCG
>CAJQRL010000002.1 GCA_905612245.1 uncultured Nitrosomonadaceae bacterium
GAAAACGAGCTTACCAAAGAAGAAAAAAATAAATCCTCAGCCTTGATGCGTATCAATCATACCGGAGAAGTCTGTGCTCAAGCACTGTATCAAGGACAGGCCCTTACTGCCAAAGACGCCGAAGTCCAACGAAGTCTAAATCAAGCGGCATCTGAAGAAATTGAGCACCTTGCTTGGACTGAGCAACGAATTACAGAATTAGGTGGACGAAAAAGCCTTCTAAACCCTATATGGTATGGCAGCTCATTTTTTATTGGTGCGGCAGCAGGTATGCTCGGCGACAAATGGAATTTGGGCTTTCTTGCTGAAACTGAACGTCAAGTTGAGTCTCATCTTGCGAAACACTTACACTCCTTGCCAAGCCAAGACGAAAAGAGTCGCGCTATTGTTGCACAAATGCAAATTGATGAAGAAGGGCATGCCAACGCCGCCATGTCGCATGGTGGTGTAGATCTACCAACACCTGTCAAGCTGGTTATGAGGCTAGGCTCGAAGGTGATGACTAAAACAACATACTGGATTTAACTAGAGGAGTTATCCCCCAGGATCTCATAGTCATGAGATATGATTGCTGTTTTTCCTAGCATAATTGAGGCCGAGCAATACTTCTCTGCAGACAAATTGATTGCCCGTTCCACTTTCTGTGGCTTTAGATTATTTCCGGTTAAAATAAAATGATAATGAATTCGGGTAAATATTTTCGGCTCCTCTTTTGCTCGCTCTGCCTCAATGTCTACCATACAATCAATAACTTCCTGACGGCCTCTTTTTAATATCATCACAACATCTAAAGCAGTACAACCACCAGCACCCATCAGTACCATTTCCATTGGTCGCAGTCCAAGATTTTTTCCGCCTATCTCTGGTGCCCCATCCATCAGCACTGAATGGCCGCTTTCTGCTTTGCCCAGAAAACTTACTCCATCCTTCCATTTAATATGCATTTTCATGACAGTCCTTATTCATAAGTTTCCAAATATTATTTTACGCTGAATATGCAGTTCTCTTTTATTAGAAATAAGTTCTAAAATTTATCCGGGGCTGAAGTTAACCGGTACCATAGAATTCCAATAGATTCACGTATAAAAAGCCTGCTTTTCGAAAATGCATCAGCAGATGGAATAAAAGAAAATAAATTTTTATTTATCTGATCCACATATGCAGTAGAAGCAGGTGTAACTTTAAATCCAGCTCGCTCAAACTCTTTAATCGCCCTTGGCATATGCCAGGCATGAGTAACCAATGCAATGTGATTAATTTTATTTTTTCTTAAAATAGAGAAACTGTTATAAGCATTCTCACGAGTGTCTCTTGAATTGTTTTCACTCCACTCAACCGGAACATTAA
Organism: uncultured Nitrosomonadaceae bacterium; assembly: GCA_905612245.1. GTDB lineage: Bacteria > Pseudomonadota > Gammaproteobacteria > Burkholderiales > Nitrosomonadaceae > BJGV01. The sequence goes on from CAJQRL010000002.1 coordinate 1,348, forward strand.
ATTCATTCTCCAGCACCGACTTCATTTGTTCCGCCTCTGAGGAACCAATATCCAATAAATCACCTCCCGTCACTAATATCGGTTTTCCTGTATGTCGATGCAAATATGCCCCATAACGAACACGCTCTAATCCATACGGGCTTACTGTATGACCACCATATTCCGGAGCTTCGATATAAGTTCCACCACCTAATATTACGATTGCCTGTGCTTTATTAATTTCAGAATTAGATCTAGTAGGGACTTCTAAAGTTTGTAATGCTTTTTCTGCGAAAATTGGAATGGATAATATATAAAATAGAATAAGTGTGGAAATAATAAGGGATTTACCCAGCACCGGATGGTTTTTCAAAAACAAGACCCCCGCTACACCTAAAACAATAAGGCTTAATGGAGGCAATAAAAAAGCGCTTACCAAGTTTTTTAGAAACCAGATCATAGCCTTAAATTAAATTTATTCGACATTTAATAAGATAGCATGAAAATTTCATATAATGATTCTCAGCACGTAGAAAATAAAAAAGCCGACACAATTATGCGTCGGCTTTTTTGAATATGACTCTAGTTTACTTGAGAGATAAAATCCAAGTTACTAGTTTTCCAATATTTTCATCACTAACCATTGTATTTGCTGGCATAGGAATCGGACCCCAAGTACCCTTGGATCCATTCTTTACTTTTCCAGCTAACATTGCTGCAGCACCTGCATCTCCCTTATACTTGGCAGCTACTTGCTTGAATCCTGGTCCGACCATTTTCGCCTCAACCATGTGGCAATTCAAACAGCCACTACTACTAGCCAAAGCAGGATCTGCTTGCGCGGTACCAGCCAATAAAAGGGCTGATACTGCAACTACTCCCATCCATGCAGCTTTCATATTCACTTTCTCCTAACAAAGTTAATAAATAAACTAAAAATCGTATATTTTACCCTGAAGTTCACATCTCTGTAACAATTACTGCAAATCACAAATTTCCGTCACACATTTAGACTTAACTTTTACCCTGAAGTTCTCATCTCTGTGACAATTCCTGAAAATCACAAATTTCCGATTCACATTTAAACATAACTTATGAATTTATCAAGTCATTAGGAATCCGTTATTGCACCTATACTGGCAGTGGAAACTAATTTTGCATATTTTGCTAGCACACCACGTGTATAACGTGGTCCAGGTGGCTGCCATTTCGCACGACGACTAGAGATTTCTTCCTCGGATACGTTTAGCTGTAACAGTCTGTTTTCTGCATCTATAGTGATTGAATCGCCCTCATGCACCAATGCAATCAGTCCGCCAACAAAAGCTTCAGGCGAAACATGCCCAACTACCATGCCGTATGTACCACCAGAAAAACGGCCATCGGTGATAAGTCCAACCGAATCTCCAAGTCCCTCACCAATCAGAGCCGCAGTAGGCGAGAGCATTTCCCGCATACCCGGGCCACCTTTTGGACCCTCATAGCGTATTACTACTATATCCCCGGGCTGAATTTTTCTCGCCACTATGGCAGCCATGCAATTTTCCTCTGATTCAAATATCTTTGCAGGACCAGTTATTTTTGGCGTTTTTACTCCGGTAATTTTCGCCACACAACCCTCGGGAGAAAGATTTCCCTTAAGTATGGCAAGGTGCCCCTGTTCATATAAAGGATTATCCCATTGTCGAATAACATCCTGATCTTTTCTCGGGGTTGCAGGAATATCCTTCAGGATTTCAGAAACAGTCTGGCCACTAATAGTCAGGCAATCTCCATGCAGCAAATTATGCTCAAGTAGCATCTTCATTACCTGAGGAATACCGCCCGCGGTATGCAAATCGGTCGCAACATAACGCCCTGAAGGTTTTAAATCACACAACACAGGAACTTTGCCACGTATTCGCTCAAAGTCATCAATTGAAAGTTCTACTTCCGCTGCATGCGCAATTGCAAGAAAATGTAATACTGCATTAGTCGAACCACCTACTGCCATAATAACGGCAATAACGTTTTCAATAGATTTCCTGGTGATAATGTCACGCGGCAATATTTGATTCTTAATTGCATTGACTAACACTTCTGCAGAACGAGTAGAACTCTTACGCTTCTCCTCATCTTCGGCAGCCATAGTTGAAGAGTAGGGCAGGCTCATCCCCATTACTTCAAATGCAGATGACATGGTGTTTGCAGTAAACATGCCCCCGCAGGATCCCGCACCAGGACAAGCATGGCGCTCAACTTCAAGCAGCTCTTTCTCATCAATATTATTTGCAATGTATTGCCCTACCGCTTCAAAAGCACTGACAATAGTTAAGTCATTTCCTTTATATTTACCAGGCTTGATCGTTCCCCCATAAACAAAAATGGATGGAATATTCATCCGTGCAATTGCAATCATTGCACCTGGCATATTTTTGTCACAACCACCAACCGTAATCACACCATCCATACTCTCAGCCTGTACAGCAGTTTCAATGGAGTCTGCAATAACTTCTCGGGATACTAATGAGTATTTCATACCCTCTGTTCCCATAGAAATACCATCGGATACAGTAATAGTTCCAAACATTTGCGGCATTGCACCGGCTTTCTTCAATGCCTCTTCAGCAGCTGTCGCCAGCTCATTTAGTCCCATATTACAAGGTGTGATAGTAGAAAAACCATTAGCTACACCTACTATGGGTTTATCAAAATCTTTGTCGCCGAAACCTACAGCTCTGAGCATCGCACGATTTGGGGAACGCTGCGTACCTTTGGTAATAGCTTGGCTTCGCTTGTTATCTGACATGATTTCTCCTGGGAAATATGGAATCTTATAGCCGCAAATTCTCTCTCACATATGTTTAGCATTTTCAAGAACACGCTTGCCGTATAATCTATATTTTACAGTAAATAAAGCTGAGACCTATGCTCGTTCATCCACAGTTTGATCCTGTTGCCATTTATCTGGGACCGCTTTCTATTCACTGGTACGGGCTGATGTATCTACTTGGATTTACAATGTTCATGCTATTGGGCCGCTATCGCATTAAACATAATCCGCAAGCATCCTTTAATAACATAATACTTGATGACCTTCTATTTTATGGGATGCTCGGAGTAATAATCGGTGGTCGTTTAGGCCATATTCTGTTTTATCAGTTTGGTTATTATTTGCAAGAGCCACTAGAAATCTTTGCCGTTTGGAAAGGTGGGATGTCATTCCATGGAGGCTTTCTAGGCGTTATTGCCGCAATGGCAATATTGGCACGTAAATTCAAATTAAAATGGCTGGCTGTCACAGATTTCATTGCACCACTTGTGCCATTAGGACTGGGGGCAGGTCGTATCGGTAATTTTATTAATGCTGAGCTATGGGGACGGCCAACCGATGTGTCTTGGGGGATGGTATTTCCCAATGCAGATAGGCTCCCCCGCCATCCTTCCCAAATATATGAATTTGCACTTGAAGGTGTACTGTTTTTTATACTGCTATGGGTTTATTCAGCAAAACCAAAACCAGTTGGTGCTGTCTCTGGGATGTTCCTAGTTGGCTATGGCGTATTTCGTTCAATTGCTGAATTTTTCCGCGAACCTGAAGATGGTTTCATGGGCGTACTTACACTGGGCGTTAGTATGGGGCAATGGCTTTCACTGCCAATGATCATTGTAGGAATATGGATGATAGCCTGGGCTAATAAAAGACAGAAAACCTAGATAAATTCAGATCCTGAAATTTAAAAATTAAATTTATTTTTTCGCTACGGGATCAGTACAATTTTTCCGATTACTCTGCGCTGCATTATGTCATTGAGAGCCAAATTTGCCTGTTCCAAGGGATAAGTTTTCGAA
>CAJQRL010000003.1 GCA_905612245.1 uncultured Nitrosomonadaceae bacterium
GTTCTTTTTATATCAGCAAAGATCAGGCCGGTTGATTCATTGCCGCTAACATCATACTAGTACATCTCACAAAAAATAAAGAAAATTAAGTTAGGCAAATACTCTAGGAGGGTTTGATAGATTAAGCCATGAGGAGATCGCTGCTATTATGGGCAACTCCATTGGAACAATCTGCTCCAGAATGCCTCGCGCGCATGAAAATATATCCGTTATACTTTGCTCAAGGTTGGGCTTCCCCTAAACTGTAATAATAAAAATTAAAAAAATCGAAAGCTATCATGAATGATAGCTTGTTTTCAACAACTCTAGGATACTCTTCTAATTTTTCTATGGCCTCAGGATCAAAGAAAATTATTATTGCAGCATTGATAGGCAATGCGCTGATTTCCATAACGAAATTTGTTGCCGCAAGTATGACTGGCAGCTCTGCTATGTTATCAGAGGGAATCCACTCTGTGGTAGACACAGGGAATCAGATTCTCCTTCTCTACGGATTAAAACGTGCAGCGCAGCCTGCCAGCCCACAGTTTCCATTTGGGCATGGAAAAGAAATATATCTATGGAGCTTTGTCGTTGCCATTCTAATTTTTGCTGTTGGTGCTGGAGTTTCGATTTATGAGGGCGTCTATCATATCCGTCACCCCTCTACACTACATGACCCTACGATTAATTATATTGTGCTGGGACTTGCTATGATTTTTGAAGGGGGCGCTCTTTATTTTGCCCTGAAAGAATTTAATAAAGTCAGGGGGCCTTACAGCTATGTTGAAGCTGTCCAACGGGGAAAAGATCCTTCTATGTTTGTGGTTCTATTTGAGGACTGCGCTGCCATGCTTGGATTATTTGTTGCACTGGCAGGAATCATATTGGCACAAATTACGGGAAATGCATTATGGGATGGAGTCGCCTCTGTCATTATCGGACTAATTCTTGCTTTCACCGCCGCTTGGCTGGCTCATGAAACAAAGGGTCTTCTGATCGGAGAGGCTGCAAATAAAGATATAGTTGAAGGTATACATAGAATCGCATCAGAGCAGGAATCAATCGAGAAAATAAATGAGGTTCTTACACTTCATATGGGCCCAGAGTTTATTCTGGTTAATATGAGCATTTCTTTCAAGAGTCACTTGCCTGTTGGTAACATAGAAAAAGCAATAGAGACCATTACAAAGAATATCAAAGAAGAATTTCCTATGACAAAGAAAGTATTCATTGAGGCTGAATCAGCTAAATAAGAGCCCCATAGAATACTTATTCTGATATGGCGACGTAACAATCAAAGATCAAGCCTCAACAAAAAATTTGCGATAATATACCGCACTAAAAATTTATAAGAATTTGTGCTAAGATCTCCAGCCAATCTGATGAGCAAGACACTTCTTAGTTCGCTTATCTGTCATAACTTCATTTTTAACTAAGTCTCAAGGAGCATACTATTGATGTTGAGAACACTACTTACGGCGTTACTATCTTGTAACCTCTTTTTCTTTTCTTCTGCTCTATTTGCAGAAGAGCCTATTCAACCGATTAAAGCAGCTGAACCAAAAGATAAGGGAATGGTTGAGCTAGGAAAAATGCTCTTTTTTGATCCGCGCCTATCTAAATCTGGATTTATTTCCTGTAATTCTTGTCATAACCTAAGCATGGGTGGGACAGACAATATAAAAACTTCTATAGGACACAAATGGCAACAAGGTCCTATTAATGCACCAACAGTGCTAAATTCCAGCATGAATTTAGCTCAGTTCTGGGACGGTCGCGCCAAAGGCTTAAAGGAGCAGGCAGGAGGACCAATTGCCAATCCCGGTGAAATGGCATTTACTCATAAATTAGCTGTGGATGTTTTACATTCCATTCCACAATATCGTGGCCGCTTTAAGCAAGTATTCGGAGCAGAAAAGATCTCTATTGACATGGTAACGGATGCCATTGCGGCATTTGAAGAAACTCTAGTTACACCTGATTCTAGATTTGATCAATGGCTTAAGGGCAACAAAAAAGCTATTAATCAAGCCGAGCTTGAAGGTTATAAATTATTTAAAGAAAGTGGCTGCGCCTCTTGCCACCATGGTTCAGCTGTTGGTGGAACCTCTTTCCAAAAATTGGGAGTTCTCGCCCCTTACAAGACAGCAAGTAAGGCAGAAGGACGTAAAGAAGTAACCGGCAAAGATACAGATCGCTTTGTATTTAAGGTGCCTACTCTCCGTAATATAGAACTAACTTATCCCTATTTTCATGATGGCGCAGTAGCCACCTTAGAAGAGGCAGTGAATAAAATGGGCCAGTTACAACTAGGGATTGATTTTAGTATTGAAGAGAATACAAAGATCGTGGCATTCTTAAAAACATTGACCGGGAAACAACCTGATTTTAAGTTGCCAGCCCTTCCACCTTCCGTAAATGAAACTCCGAGACCAGCACCATTTGATTAATGTATTAGAATAGGTCTCCTCTAAATACAATTGGCAACCCTAAGGTTGCCAATTGTTCTTTAGAAAAGACAAATAAAATAAAATAATATGAATAAACTATTATTAATTCTAATGCTGACAATTATCAGCAGCAATGCATTGGCAGATTGGACGCTTGTACAGACCGGAAAAGAGTCCGATGAATATGTCGATACAGCTACTATCCGCTTATCAGGAAACCTAGCCAAGATGTGGAGTTTGACAAATATCTCAAAAAATATAAAGAATATAAAGCCGGGAGAAAAAGCTTTTGCTGTTAAAACAGTACAAGAATATGACTGTAAAGAACATAAAATCAGGTCACTTTTTGTTGCCTGGTATAACGATTATATGGGAACTGGTGGAATTGAGCGTTCGTCTAAAAGTCCTGATGCAAAGTGGAAGGAAGTAACACCAGGTATCAAAGAATCTTTCTGGAAAATAGCATGTGGAAAATAGATTAAACTCTGAATAATTCAGAACCCTAGTCTGGCGGACTAAACTCCCTATTATTTAAATCATATTTACCTTTACCCCAACCTCGGCATTGCCCACCTTCAAAAGTAGACGACATTATTTTTCTATCCTGAATTTCAAATGTAGTTTCACAGGCAACTCTTACCTCTACCAGCCCAAACATAGCTGTATCTGATTTAGAGTAAATTAAAAATCTACTGTCTCCAGATCCATGAATCTTAGATGGGATCCCCCACGTTCTGATTAATTCAGCTTCTGGTATTCCATGATAAGACTCGACCATGCTGTTATAGCCTGTAAACGTTGCACAGCCAGATAATATAAACGCAAATAATACTATTATTTTCATCGTTATTAATTGCAACCCTATTAGTCACAGTTATTTCTCGCGGTCAGTTATATATTACTGAGAACCAACTTTTAGTATAAATCAGCTATTTAGAAAAATTCGATTTATTCCAATAATGTACTGGAGAAAGAACAATGAGAAGATTTATAGTCCTAATTTTCAGAATTAATAATTAAAAATTATGGATTTGGGCCTCGGAACAACTTCTTATGATTTCTAAAGTCTTACGATATGCGTAGATTAATATATCTTAATAACCATTGATTAATAACTTGTTCAAGCCTATAGCTACATTAATGGAGCTATATAAAACAGGCCTAATTTATAATTATCAAGTTACCAAAAAGAAAAATTAGCGGGATACTAAGCCTAACTCATTGAATTAATGGTGGCGAATCAGGGATTTGAACCCCGGACCAACGGATTATGATTCCGCTGCTCTAACCACTGAGCTAATTCGCCACTTGAAACTACCTTTACTAAAAATCCCTATGATTATAGAGAACATCATCAGGGCGCTAATTGTAACCCGAAATAAACTTGTTTGGCACTGTTACTGTGTGCACGTTTGGGTGATATAAAGATTTAATACAATTATTTTACAAAACTCCCACAGAATTTTTGTATTCCATCTTGGCATTAAATCAGCCTTGCTTTATCGCGACAAATGCTAAGCACCTGTATAATCTATTTATGAAATTTGATGTTGTAATCATTGGGGGCGGAATTGTTGGCTCAAGCTTGGCCCTAGCACTTAAAGATAGCGGCCTAAATATAGCGCTGATCGAATCACGTCCCCCCTCCACCCTCCCTGACGATAAAAGTTGGGACAATAGAGTCTATGCAATAAGCCCTGGTAGCGTCTCATTTCTAGAAGATCTAGAAGTTTGGACCACAATTAACAAAAATAGAATTGCTCCAGTCCATGACATGGAAATATTTGGTGATGATGATTCTGCACGTCTAGATTTCAGCGCTTACGATGTAGGAATGACAGAACTAGCATTTATAGTTGAGAACCGACAACTGCAAACAGCGGCATGGAATGAACTTGAAAAGCAGAGTACAAAAATAGAAATTTTCTGTCCTATGCAATGCACTTCCATAGAATGGGATGAAACTCACGCTAATGTTCAGCTGTCAGATGGGCAGTTATTACAGACTGCGCTGGTTATTGGTGCAGATGGTGTAAATTCTTGGGTACGAAATCAAGCAAAAATTGAAGTCTCGCAACACTCCTATCAACAAAATGGAATTGTGGCAAATTTCAGTACAGAAGTATCTCATCAGAATATTGCCCGCCAATGGTTCCGTCGTGATGGAATACTCGCCTTATTACCTTTACCTGGCAAACTGGTATCTATGGTGTGGTCAGCTGATGAGGAACAGTCTACTCGTCTAATTAGCCTATCCGAGGCGGCAGTTTGCCAACAGGTTGAAGAGGGCTCTAGTCATGCCTTAGGCGAACTACAACTCATTACTAAGCCTGTTTCTTTCCCACTAAACTCTGTACATGTAAAAAATTTGATAGGCCCTCGACTCGCTCTTATAGGAGATGCTGCTCATGGCATCCACCCTCTTGCTGGGCAGGGTGTAAATCTTGGCCTACGTGACGCACGTAAATTAGTATCAACTATTATTGAACGGGGAGCCAGGTCTGATTGTGGCGATTATATGCTTCTTCGCCAGTACGAGCGGGCACGAAAGGAAGATATTCTGGCGATGGAGTTTACTACAGATAGCTTACAAAAATTATTCAGCAATAAAAATCCAACACTTACTCGTCTGCGTAATTTAGGGCTAGGACTCACTAACGAATTTCCATTAATAAAAAAACATCTCATGAAACATGCACTAAATTAATATAATTATTCATAAATTTGATAACATGCCATGCACATTAAAATACTACTTTCCTCCCTACTGATATTTATATCTTCTAGCATAGCGAACGCAGATGAAGCATCATTAAAAAAATCACTCGCCCCTTATTTTCCCAATGCAAAAATTGAAGTACTAAAGAAGATCCCTTCTTTACAGCTATACGAAATTATGGTTGGAGATCAGCTTTTTTATGTTGATGAAAAGGCGAATTACTTTTTTTCCGGCCACCTTTTTGATTTAAAGAATGAAAAAAATCTAACTGAAGAACGCTTACAAGAAATAAGAAGCGCGCGAAAGGTGGACATTAATTCTCTACCACTTGAATATGCAATTCAAGAAATTAAAGGAAACGGCAAACGTAAGCTTGTTATTTTTTCTGATCCTAATTGTGGCTATTGCAAGCGCCTAGAAAAAGAATTGGTTCATATTAACAATATCACTATTTACACATTCCTATACCCAATCCTTAAAGGATCCAAAGAAATTTCTGAAGCAATATGGTGCTCAGATGACAAACTAAAATCCTGGAATAATTTCATGCTAAATGGTACAACCCCTATCGGAAAAAATTGTGAAACGCCAATTGATGCGCTCCTTAAAACTGGTAAAAAGCATGGATTTAATAGTACTCCGACAATAGTTTTCGCTAATGGAAAAGTTGTACCGGGAATGATATCTGCAGAAATGATTGAGAAGAAACTAAATGAATCTACAAACTAATTAGGAAGGGCAGATTCATTATGGAATCAGATTTTTCTGCACATAATTGCTTGGCATGAGTACCCACATTTTTCCGGTTTGTTTCATTTTTCCAGCCTGGTTTGCAGCCTCTTTTCCAAAACCCCAGAAAAAATCTCCACGAACACCGCCTTTGATGACGCCGCCGGTATCCTGAGCTATCATTAACCGATCAAGCTTCTTACTACTATTAGGCCATGTAGTTGAAAGAAATACTGGCGCCCCCTGTGGAATAGCACGAGGATCAATTGCAAGGCTTCTTCCTCCAGTTAAGGGAACCCCAAGTGCCCCAATTGGTCCCGATATACCTGCAGGTAGTTCACGAAAAAAGACGTAGCTTGGATTTTGATGCAGTAGTTCATTCAATTTTTTAGGGTTCCTTATCCCCCATGCTTTAATTCCTTGCATAGAGGCCTTAGCCAAAGGTAGCTCACCGCGTTTAACTAGTAATTTTCCAATAGATCGATAGGAATGGCCATTTTGATTATGGTAACCTACCCGCACAATATCACCACTGTCCGTTTCTATCCGTCCTGATCCTTGAATTTGCAGGAAGAATAACTCAACAGCATCCTCAACCCATAAAAGTTCATACCCTTGTAAGGGAGATGGATTACTCTCGATCTCTGCGCGACTGTAATAGGGAACTATTCTTTGACCTTCCAACCGCCCTCTTAACCGTAAATGTTTAAGTTTTGGATACGCCTTGCCCAAGTCTACAACAAGTAACTCTTTGGGGGCCTTATAGAGAGGAAAGCGATAGCGATCTGATAATTTACGGCTGCCTTTTAATAAGGGTTCATAATAACCAGTAATAAGCCCATCGCTGCTACCATTAGAATTTAATACCTGATATGGCTTAAAATTATGTTCAAAGAATTTATGTAATATAGCGTTATCATTTCTCTGTATTGAGGCCGCAAGTTTACAAGGCTTCATCCAGATCTTCTGATTCCTTAAAACTTTACAGCTCTGTAAAAAAGCATCTAAAGCCGGACGAATATCATCACCCCTCCAACCGGGCAATGCATTCCAATTAGTTACTTTTAATGTTGCCACATCTGGTGAAACCACATGTGATGGAATAACTCGTGAGACAACATGAGGTGGAACTACTGGTGTTAGCGACCCTTCTGGACTAGAAAAAGGAATTATTGAGCCAGTTGAGCACGCATTAAGAAACAGTATGAGTGTGGCACTAAAAAATCTTAATTGGTTTTTCATTGAATATTGGTTAAAGTTGTACTTTATAAATATACAGGAATCATTAAAAAATGTGGGTAATACTATTGGAAATAGTTGTAGCAGTAACATTAGCATTCATTATCATATGGTGGACTCTACCCCGAAAGAAAAATGATAAGAAAGAAGACTGATATTAAGTATTAGAATATCCCTGATTCCTACTAGTACCTACAAATACAATTTATGTTCATTTATGATTCCCTGTTAAGAAGCATAATAAACCTCTACTTTCTTATAGTTGGCACCAGATTAATTCTGCGTAAAGAATTTAATAGTAAGCATTCCCAGTACTGTCATCACCAGCGAACCAAAAAGATGAGAAGAAATTATGGCGAAAGCCCAGCTATACTGTTCGCGTAATAACAACGTAACAGTTTCAACAGAGAATGTAGAAAAAGTAGTCAGCCCACCTAGAAACCCAGTAATAATAAACAACCGAGCCTCTGTAGGTACTGTAGTGTTTTGGAAAAAATATTCGGCTGCTATTCCAATGAGATAGCAGCCAATCAGATTCGCCGCCAGAGTACCCAAAGGAAGAGTCGGGAAGATTGCGTTTAGCATCAAGCCAAATCCCCAGCGAAGCCATGCTCCCAATGCCGCACCCACTCCTATTGCAATTAACGCGTAGACACCCATTCGCTACCCAGAAATTAATAATCTTTGAAGATACAGTAATGATAAGCACTGATTATCATATCGGAATCCACATAAAGTTCATGCGGGTATGGCCCTTAATTCTTACTCTCTCGTAACATTTCAGCTGCATGTTTACGGGTAGTCTCTGTAATTTTCACGCCACCCAACATGCGTGCGATTTCTTCTATTCTTTCCTCATCCTTAAGCACAGTAACATGGCTCAGAACATTCCCACCATTGCCCGAGTCACCAAATTTAGCAACCTGCCATTGCTGATTACCTGCAGAGGCAACTTGCGCTAAATGTGTAACACACATCACCTGACGCTCTATCCCTAATTTTTTTAAAAGCTCTCCGACAATCTCTGCGACTCGCCCGCCTATACCTGCATCAACCTCATCAAATATCAACGTTGGCACTACACTAACCTTACTAGTAATAACCTGTATCGCAAGACTTATTCGGGACAATTCTCCACCAGATACAATTTTTGCTAAGGGAGCCAAATCCATCCCCTGATGAGGAGACACTTCGAACTCAATTTTCTCCATACCATGCACATTTCCTTGCTCCAAAGGCACCTGCTTGACTGAAAACCTTCCGCCTTCCATCGCTAAAGTCTGCATAGCAGCAGTAACTTGCTGAGTAAGCTTTTGAGCCGCGCCATCTCTCACTACACTCAATTTTTTTGAAAGATTTAAGTATATATCTTTAGCAGTTGCCTCTTCCTTTATCATCGCTTCGCCATCACCAATTTGGTTAAGTCCATCTAATTTCTTAGTACATATTTTTAATAAATTGGGTATTTCATCCGGGATGACACGATATTTTCTGGCGGCAGCATGAACAACAGTTAGTCGTTCTTCCATTTCTCGCAAAATTTTAGGATCGAGATCAAGACCTTGCTTATACCGTTCCAACTCATAGACTGTTTCTTGTAGTTGAATCTGCGCAGAATCCAGCATATCAAGCACACCTTTTAGGTCGGAATCGTATTGAAGCAAACCTTTTAAATGAGAAGTCACTAAATTAATCTGACCAAGAGAGGCGGATTCACTCTCTGATAATATCTCTAAGCATTTATGGACAGCCTCTATTAGGCTTGCGGCATGAGCTAATCTACTATGATCAGACTTAAGGGCCTGCCACTCATCAGATGAAAAATTTAATGCCAAAAGCTCTCGACTTTGTAATTCCAGCTCCTCTCGCTCCTGCTCAAAGGAGGAAGCATTCTGCTCCCATTCTATACGTCTCTTTTGTAAGCCTTGCCAATGACGAAAACCAGTAGCCACCTCCTTTACAAGCTCACGACTCCCAGAGAATCTATCTAATAAGTCCCGTTGCTCTTCCGTACGCAATAATGATTGATGCTCATGCTGTCCATGTATATCAACTAGTTTCCCTCCTGCCATACGTAGCTGCTGTAGGGTGGCAGGACGACCATTAATAAAACCACGGGAACGCCCGCCGGCTTCTATGACCCGACGCATTAAGCACACATTGTCTTCATCCCCGTGCCCTTCTAGATCATTTTCGCGCAGCCAAACCAGTAATTCCGGAGATTCTCTCACATCAAACTCTGCACTTATTTCAGCACGCTTACTACCATTGCGCACCTGACCTGCATCACTCCGTTCACCTAATGAAAGTGAAAGTGCGTCTATCAAGATCGACTTACCTGCCCCAGTTTCGCCTGTAAGAACAGTAAATCCTCGGCCAAACTCCACCTCCATCCTATCAACAATAACAAAATCTCGAATGTTTAAAAACCTTAGCATAATGATAAATAAACTGCTTATTTTTAGGAAAACCCACTCCATCCAAGCTTCTCTCGCAACATACGATAGTAGCTGTGACTAGAGGAGTGCAGTAATCTTGCGGTGTGAGGAGAACGGCGAATTACGACTTTGTCATTTTTATTTAAATTAAAATGAGAATGACTATCTGAATGGATACGAGCACCTTCAGTACGGTGCATCAAAATCTCAACCGTAGCCTCTGGCCCTACTACGATGGGTCGGTTACTTAATGTATGCGGACTAACTGGCACCAAAGCAATCAAATCGAGCCTAGGATGTAAAATCGGTCCCCCACAGGATAGGGCGTAAGCTGTAGAGCCTGTAGGAGTAGAGATTATCAGACCATCTGATCGTAAAGAATATACATATTCTCCATCAATATGTACTTCAAATTCAATCATTCCTCTACCATTTCCCCTATTCACAGCCACATCATTGAATGCCAAAGCACTAAACAAACTATCTTTACCACGTATCACTTCAGCAGAAAGCAACATCCGCCTCTCAGTAACATAATTACCTTCAAAAATAGAACTTAAAGTCTCTAGCATGGTCTCAATAGAAAGGTCTGTGAGAAACCCAAGCCGACCTTGGTTGATTCCAACCAGCGGCACATCAAAAGGAGCCAGCCTGCGTGCAATATTAAGCATGGTGCCATCACCACCTAGAACAACTGCCAAATCAACCTTCAAACCTATCTCATCTAAAGTCAGAATAGGATATTTTGTCTCCGGCATATTTGACGCAGTAAGACTATCCAATACTACAACAAGATTGCGATTTTCTAGAAATTCTCCTAGACGCAGAAGTGGCGCCATAATTTCAGGATTATTATACTTACCAATTAGAGCTATAGTTTTAAATAAAGAATTCATTACAAAGTTAAATATGAACCAACCATAATATAAATTTAGTGGCGCTACCTTCATGATTAAACCATATTGGGCATCACGTGACAAAGAATTCAAATTCAGAGCAGACAAATTTTTTTATTTCTCCTTAGGTCCAAGACCCTCAGTCCTCGTGTAGAATATTTAAATGCTTAATGAGCGCGCTAAAATCTTACTCAAAACATTGGTTGAACTCTATATCAGAGAAGGTCATCCAGTAGGATCTCGTTCACTTTCCAAATTCCCGGGATTAAATCTTAGTCCTGCTACCATACGTAATGTTATGGTAAACCTTGAGGAAATGGGTTTTGTTAGCAGCCCTCATACCTCCTCCGGACGCATCCCTACTCCACTTGGCTATCGTTTATTTGTGGATACCTTACTGGTTGTAAAGCCTCTTGATTCTATCGAAATTCATCACTTAGAAGATCAATTGCCCCCGAATACTCCATCTCGCCTGATCAATTCGGCGTCACAGTTACTGTCTGAATTAACACATTTTGCGGGCATAGTTGTGACCTCTAAACATAACAACACAGCATTTCGCTATATTGAATTCATGACCTTATTTGAAAAACGCATTCTACTCATTATCGTCACTCCTGAAGGTGACGTACAAAACCGAGTGCTTTTTACTGACAGAATATATAGTCAAACAGAATTAATAGAAGCTGCTAACTTCATCAACCAAAATTATGCTGGCTGCGCATTACAAGAAATTCGGAGCCGTCTCCGTAACGAACTGAAGAAACTACATCATGACATGAGTAGCCTTATGACTGCAGCTATTGAGGCCAGTAGTGAAGCAATTAATGATAGTAGTGAGACTATGGTAGTGACAGGCGAACGCAGACTACTTGATGTACAAGATTTATCAAGTAATATGGTAAGCTTGAAAGAGCTATTTAGCTTATTTGAGCAAAGAACTGCGTTACTACGA
Source organism: uncultured Nitrosomonadaceae bacterium (assembly GCA_905612245.1). Classification (GTDB taxonomy): domain Bacteria; phylum Pseudomonadota; class Gammaproteobacteria; order Burkholderiales; family Nitrosomonadaceae; genus BJGV01. Next base: position 11,409 of record CAJQRL010000003.1, read on the forward strand.
TTACTAGAATTTAGCCGAAAGGCACAAGGCGTACAGGTATTTATTGGAGGCGAATCAGATATGGCGACTCCAAATGAAGTCAGCGTTATTACTGCACCCTACGAGGTAGATGGGAAAATTGTCGGCACAGTTGGTGTGATTGGTCCTATTCGAATGGCTTATGAACGTGTTATTCCAATTGTAGACGTAACAGCTAAGCTTCTTTCCAACGCGCTGTCCCACCACTAATTAACTGATGTGGCCTATTTATACTGTCCTAAATTCAGTATTTTTTAAATCTAATTAAAAACTAACCTAATGTCTTCTCAACCTATTTACCAACATGGATCTTCTAGTAAGACTGGTATCTTACTCATAAATCTTGGCACCCCAGATGCACCAACCGCAAAAGCTCTGAAACCTTACCTTAAGGAGTTTCTAAGTAATTCAAGGGTAATTGAAATTCCTAAATGGGTCTGGTGGCCAATACTAAACATTATCATCCTAAATACTCGCCCCAAGAAATCTGCAGAGAAATATTCTTTAGTCTGGACAGAAGAGGGCTCACCGTTGAGATTTCATACTGAGCGACAGACCAAATTGTTGCTAGAACTCATTGGAGAGCGTATGAAACCAGCCCCATTGGTAGAGTATGCTATGAGCATAGGAAATCCATCTATTTCAGAAGTGCTGGCACGAATGAAACAACATGGTTGCGAACGCATCCTAGTGTTACCGCTCTATCCTCAATATGCAGCTAGCAGCACTGCAGCAGCACTTGACGGTGTATTTGACCAGTTAAGAAAAATGCGAAATGTCCCGGCTATCCGGACAGTCAAACATTACCATGACCATCCTGGTTATATTAGCGCTCTCGCACAAAATGTACGTGATTATTGGATGAAGAATGGAGAACCAGAAAAACTGGTCATGAGCTTCCACGGTGTACCGCGCTTCAGCCTGGAAAAGGGCGACCCTTACCACTGCGAATGTCAGAAAACAGGCAGACTTCTGGCTGAAGAACTTAATTTGGATGCAGAAAAATTCCAAATTTGCTTTCAGTCCCGTTTTGGCCGGACTGAATGGTTAAGACCATATACAGCGGAGATACTAGAACAACTTGGCAAGAACAATACTAGAAGAATCGATGTAATTTGTCCCGGTTTTGTTTCTGACTGCCTTGAAACACTGGAAGAAATAGCTATAGAAGGAAAGGCGACATTCATTCAGGCTGGAGGTCAAGAATTTCATTACATCCCTTGTCTTAATGAACGTGACGACTGGATACATGCCTTAACTGATATCGCTCTCGATAATTTAGAGGGTTGGATTGGCTTAGAGGACTCAAAGGAAAGTACTGAGCAATCACGGAAATTGGCTATTGAAATGGGGGCAAAAGATTAATACGGGAAATAATTAGTGCAAAGGTCCTAACGATTCTCTACTACGAATTGCTCCATTCAATTCTAACTTTGGCTTTTATTCTTTCTGCTTCTCTCAAACCAAATTCGAACGAATTGTATAATGGCTGGAATTATTGAAATAAAAACGATACCAAGGATGAAGAAAGAAAGATTATCCTTAACTATAGGTACATTTCCAAAAAAATAACCACCAAAAACAAAGAAATTAATCCAGAATAAACCACCAATTGCACTATATGACATAAAAGTCGTATAAGTCATATGCCCAATACCTGCAACAAATGGTGCAAAAGTACGCATAATGGGTAGGAAACGAGCAAATATTATAGTCTTTCCACCATGCTTCTTATAAAATAAATTGGTTTTATCTAGATGCTTGCGATTTAATATCCGCGAGTCAGTCCGTGAAAAAATCTTTGGCCCTAAATATCGCCCGATCCAATAATTTGTATTATCTCCTGCGAAGGCAGCAAGCATTAGAAGCATCACCAGGAACTGCACATCCATTACACCATTTGCTGCAATTGCACCTGCAACAAACAACAGAGAGTCTCCTGGTAGGAAGGGCATTATAACCAGCCCAGTCTCACAAAAAATAATCAAAAACAAGACAAGATAAACCCAACTCTCGTAATTTTCAATCAACCAAACAAGATGGCGGTCTAAATGCAGAACGATATCGATGAAGTCGGTAAGAAGTTCCAAAATATCCCAATAAAAAATGTGACAAATCGATAATTAAAATTAAGGTACAGCTTCTTCTTTTGTCTCTTTTTTCTCTATTTTAATAAGATCCTCACGTGAAACACCCAAGAGCATGACTATAGGGCTTGCTACCAGAACCGCAGAATATATACCGAAACAAATCCCAATAGTAAGCGCTAAAGCAAAATAATGCAGCGCTTCACCGCCAAAGAAAAGCATTGAACATACTGCCATCTGAGTGCAACCATGGGTAATAATAGTACGCGACATAGTGCGGGTAATTGCATTGTCAATAACCTGCTCTACTGAAGCCTTACGCATTTTACGAAAATTTTCACGTATACGATCAAATACTACTACCGATTCATTTACTGAATAACCCAGAATTGCTAGTACTGCAGCAAGTACTGTTAATGAAAACTCCCACTGAAAAAAAGCAAAGAATCCAAGAATTATTACTACGTCATGCAAATTAGCAATAATAGCGGCAACACCAAACTTCCATTCGAAACGAACAGCAAGGTATGCAATGATTCCTAATGAAACAATCAGCAGGGCAAGCGCACCATTCTCAACTAATTCCTCCCCTACTTGCGGGCCAACAAACTCCACTCGACGCATTTCTACCGTACTGTCTTCCTCACGCAATGCTTTCATAACAATCTCTGACAGCTGAGCGCTAGATGTTTCCGGCTTAGTAGGCAAGCGTATTAGTACATCACTTGAGTTTCCAAAATGCTGAACACTAGCGTCCGGCATTCCAATCCCAGCAAGGGTGCTTCGTATCTTTTTCAGATCAGCAGTCTGACTGTAGCCAACTTCCATCACCGTTCCACCGGTAAAATCGACACCTAAATTCAATCCCTTGGTGGCGAGAAAAAACACGGCAATAATGAAAGTTAAAAGTGAAATAGTGGTGGTATATTTACCCCAACTCATAAAGGGAATATCACGCCTGAACCTGAAAAACTCCATATAAAACCTTTAAATTCTTACAAAATTAATAGATATCACGGATATCATCGTTTGTTGCTTGTCGGCTTCCAGACTTGTCCAATAGGAACAGTCTCTAATTTTCGACGTTTCCCGTACAATAAATTAACTAAGGAGCGCGACACCATAATTGCGCTAAACATTGAAGTCAAAATCCCCAAACACAGCACTACTGCAAAACCTTTTATCGGGCCAGATCCAAAAGCAAATAACGCGATACCAGCAATCAAGGTAGTAATATTTGCATCCAATATCGTGCCAAACGCTCGTTCGTATCCAGCATTAATTGCTGCCTGCGGCGAAATGCCATTACGCAACTCATCACGAATACGTTCGTTTATCAGAACATTAGCATCGATAGCCATGCCTATTGTAAGTGCTATTGCTGCCATACCGGGAAGCGTTAAGGTGGCTTGTAAGATTGAAAGAAGAGCGATAAGTAATAACAAATTAACACCAAGTGCAGTTACCGAGATAAAACCAAAAATTAAATAATAAGCGGTCATGAAAATAGCAATGGCCGCAAAACCAAATAAAGTAGAATTAAAACCACGAGAAATATTTTCTGCGCCGAGGCTAGGACCCACAGTTCGCTCTTCAATAATATCCATTGGTGCCGCTAATGCACCGGCACGTAGCAATAGTGAAACATCTCTTGCTTCCGAAATAGTCATATTTCCTGTGATTTGTACCCGTCCACTGGGTATTTCTTCCTGTATTACTGGTGCAGTAATTACTTCTTTCTGATTCTTCTCAATCAGGAGTATTGCCATACGCTTACCGACATTTTCTCGAGTCAGTTGCTTAAAAATACGGGCACCATTACTGTCTAAATTTAAATGTACGGCCGGCCGATTATTGTTATCGAAACCAGGCTGTGCATCATTAATACGGTCTCCCGTTAACATCACCTGTCTCTTTACTAACACAGGCCCGCCACCACGCTCAGTGTAAAGCTCTGAATCAGAGGGATTCTGGCCGCTCAATGCTAAGCTCACGTCATGCTCCTCATCAACCATGCGCAATTCCAGCGTAGCTGTTCGACCCAGTATATCCTTAGCTTTTGCAGTATCCTGTACGCCAGGTAATTGAACCACTACACGATCAGCTCCTGCTTGCTGAATAATAGGCTCTGCCACACCCAGCTCGTTAACACGATTACGCAGTGTAGTAATATTCTGCTGCACAGCAGAATCCTGCATACGTTTTAATGCCGTTTCCTTGAGAGATAGTGCAAGGTGAAACTCATCTTCCACATCGTGTTCACGTAGACTTAGATCTGCAAAATTATTTTTGATTTCATCAATTGCTTTATCACGTGACTCAAGATCACGAAACTTCACAATAATCTGTAAGCCTTCTCTGCTTACTCTCTTATAACGAATCTTCTCTTCTCTCAAGCTGGAACGTATATCAGCGCTAAAACGGTCAAGAGACTTAGAAAGTGCACCTTTCATATCTACCTGTAACAAGAAATGTACGCCCCCGCGTAGATCAAGTCCAAGATACATTGGTAATGCACTGATATCAGTTAGCCACTGAGGAGACTCTGAGAGTAAATTTAGTGCGACTACATATCCTTTACCAAGCCCTGCCTGCAATATATCTTTTGCTTTGAGCTGAAGATCCGTATCTGAGAAACGAACCTTGACACTATTTAGCTCAAATAACATTCCGTTAATCGGTATATTATTCTTCTTCAGAATATCTTCGACCCGTGCAAGTAAAGAAGCATCAGCCTTATCAGTAGTGCGCATAGGCGAAATCTGAACTGCTGGTGATTCGCCATAAAAATTAGGCAACGTGTAAAGCAGTCCGAGCAGAACTGAAATTAAAACAATTAAGTATTTCCAGAGTGGGTATCGGTTCATGTTATAGGTAAGTACAAATAAAAAGACGATAGGGAAGGAATTGCATTCCTCCTCTTATGTTTCAGTTTCACTATTGTTAGTTTTCTTTTCCGTTATGCTTTTTTCATCTTCACTATTGTTATTTTTCTTTTCCGTTATGCTTTTTTCAGCTTCACTTTTTTTATTTTTCTTTTTCATCGTGCCCTTCAAGGTTTCCTTTTCAATGGTTTTCAAGGTCCCTTTTGGTAACAGAGTTTGAACTGCTGTCTTCAAGATAAGCATCCCTATTTCCGGGGAAACTTCCAGAACCACATGGCTCTCGGTAATTTTGGTTATCCTCCCTAACTGACCGCCACTAGTTACCACCTCATCACCCTTTTGTAGATCCTCAACCATCGCCTTCTGATCTTTTGTTCGCTTTGTCTGGGGGCGAATCACCACGAAGTAGAATATTGCTATAACTAACGCTATCAGAGGTAGCTCCATTAACATACCGCCTCCAGCTGGGGCAGCAGCCTGTGCATAAGCTTCACTAATCAACATAGTATTTCTCCATGGGAGGTTTCAAAGGAGATGCATTTTAGCATGATGCAACGTTAGCCTGAAATTCTTGTACGTATTTCCCAAATTGACCAGTCTCTATAGCAATACGAATCTCACTCATTAACTGCTGGTAGTAATACAAATTATGTAACGTATTAAGATGCGAACCAAGAATTTCATTAATTTTCTGTAGATGATGTAAATAGGCACGAGTAAAGTTACGGCAGGTATAGCAACCGCAATCTTCATCTGGTGGTGCTATGTCCTTACGATATTGGTGATTACGCAGTTTAAGAACCCCGTTCCGGGTGAATAACCAGCCATTACGAGCATTACGTGTTGGCAAAACGCAGTCAAACATATCCACACCCTGAGAAACGGCATTAAGAATATCGGCCGGAGTTCCAACGCCCATAAGATAGCGCGGCTTATTAACAGGTAGTTGATGAACAGAATGTTTAAGAATACGTTTCATATCGCTCTTGGGTTCGCCTACTGACAACCCTCCTATAGCGTACCCATCAAAATTCATATCCTTCAACTCCGAAAGAGATAAATCACGCAAATTCTCATACATCCCACCCTGAATAATGCCAAACAGAGCATTAGGATTTCCTCCATCACTATCATGAGCACGCCTTGAACGTTCAGCCCAGCGCAAACTTAACTCCATAGATTTCTTTGCCATTGCTTCATCTGCCGGATAAGGCGTACATTCATCAAATATCATTACAATATCTGAATTTAGTGAACGCTGAATACGCATGGACTCCTCTGGAGTAAGAAAACATGCATCGCCATTTATTGGTGATTGAAATTTTACCCCTTGCTCGGTAATCTTCCTCATTTTACCCAAACTAAAGACCTGGAACCCTCCTGAATCAGTCAAGATAGGCCTATCCCAACCCATAAATTTATGCAAGCCACCGTGCGCATCGATTACGTCTAAACCTGGCCGAAGCCACAGATGAAAAGTATTTCCAAGAACTATATGAGTATTGATTTCCTTTAATTCTTCTGGTGGCATTGCCTTTACCGCACCATAGGTTCCTACTGGCATAAAAGCTGGCGTCTCCACCTTTCCGTGAGTTAACGTTAAAGTTCCACGACGGGCTAAACCTTCACTAGTGTGTACCTGAAATTTCATATTTGTTTTTCTATTAACATAGCATCACCGTAACTAAGAAATCGATAACTCTTGTCTATCGCATGCTGATACGCCTGACATATGTTTTCCGAACCACCAAATGCGGACACCAGCATCATTAGGGTTGAGCAAGGAAAATGAAAATTTGTCAGCAATCTATCAACTACATTTAAGTGATATCCAGGCGTAATGAAAATATCTGTATCACCATGGCCAGGTATTAATTTACCATTTCCAGCCTTGGCTGCCGCCTCTAATGCCCGTAGTGATGTTGTGCCAACTGCGAGCACACGTCCACCTAAAGATTTTGCCAATCGGATATCCTCTACTGTTTTTTCAGGCACATAATAAATCTCTTTATGCATCTTATGATCATTAATATGATCAACTTTTACCGGTTGAAATGTACCTGCACCTACATGTAATGTTACATACGCAATTATTATTCCCATTTCACGTAACTTTAATAGCATAGGCTCATCAAAATGCAATCCGGCAGTTGGTGCTGCAACTGCACCCTTTTCCTTCGCATAAATAGTTTGATAACGGACCTCATCTTCCTGTGTTACTTCCCTTGGGATATAAGGCGGTAATGGTAAATTACCATAACAATCAAGCAACTCAGTTACAGTATTTTTGTGATCAAAACGTAATATGTAAAAATCATTCTCTCGCCCTAATACTGTTACTGGGATCACTCCGGAAAGTTTAAATGTGGAACCATCTTTAGGGGGATGACTTGCACGTATCATCGCAAGCACACAATGCTCATCCAAAATACGCTCCACCATAATTTCTAATTTACCGCCACTCTCTTTCGTACCAAACAAACGCGCCTTAATCACACGTGTGTCATTAAATATGATTACATCACCAGGCTGCATATATCTAGGAAGATCAGCGAACATTGCGTCTTGCAGAGCTCCCTTTTTTCCATCCAAATATAGCATTCGACTACCTGCACGTTGCGTAATTGGGAACTGCGCAATTAGCTCTGGCGGCAAAGAAAAATTAAAATCCTGAGTTTTCATCCGATATATTATAACGGCGTACTATATATCTACTCATATTGGTTGCAACTTCATATGTTCTTTACTTTAGTTGTGATCTTGTAGTCATAATATAGACGAAAGATTCTCTGCAACAAATAACTCGGTTATTACACAAAATATAAACCGTATATATGCCACAGTATCCCTAAATGCAGGATTATGAATCCTAAAATAAACCGAGTAAAAAATATCGTTGTTATGGCTGTTATTTTGCTAACCAGCAAAGGAATATATGCACAAGAAATTATAACGATTACAAATGACCTGATATCACCATTCAAGATTAGCGGGTATGTTGAAGCATATGGTGCTACTGCTTTCAGTAATTCTCCTAATAATAGAAAACCATCTCTATTCGTAAGCCATAGCCGAAATAATGAACCAGCAGTAAATCTGGCATTCTTAAAAACAGAATATGACACTGAAAATATTAAAGCCAATTTTGCGCTGGCTGTAGGTACCTATATGCATGCTAATTATGCAGCAGAACCAGGCTTACTAAAGAATCTCTATGAAAGCAGCATTGCGCTAAAGGTCTCAAGAAAAAATAATACATGGCTTGAAATGGGTGTTTTCTCTTCCCATATTGGATTTGAAAATGCCAAAGGTAGTGATAACTGGACTTTAACAAGGAGCCTCACAGCTGAGAATATTCCCTATTATGAGTCCGGTGCGAAAATTAGCCATACTTCAAATGATGGCAAGTGGTTTATGAGTGCACTTATTCTGAGTGGATGGCAGCGTATTAAACCTGTCGATGGAAATACTCTTCCCTCATTTGGCACACAAATTACTTACAGCCCTTCTTCAAGGATAACCTTCAATAGCAGTACGTTTATTGGTACTGATTCACCTAATCAGAGGAGGTTGATGCGATATTTTCATGACTTCTACAGTACCTTCAAACTGAGTAGCAAGCTGGCTGCAACGATTGGTTTTGATATTGGTATGGAGCAGAAGAGCAAAGGCTCGTCAAATTTCAATACATGGTTTAATTCGACGGCTATTATGCGTTATTCCCCTACAACAAATACAGCTATAGCCTTAAGAGGAGAGTACTTCGATGACAGAGATAGTGTACTTCTATCTTCTACATCACCAAATGGCTTTAGAACATGGGCCTTCTCTGCAAATTTTGATTGGAACATCACGAAGAATTTTCTCTGGCGGGTCGAAGCGAGGTCTCTTATTAATAAAGATAATATTTTTACCAGACAGGACGGTACTATGACAGATACCAATACAATCCTAACGACAGCACTAGCTATAAACTTTTGATAAATTGCAGTTGAAATATAGCTAATTTAGTCATCCTGAATTTTCCATTGCACCACCTTCTTAATATCCAGAAGAGATTGGGGAGATACACCGAGTTCCTATGAAAACCCAATTATATATTTGTTATCACAACATTCCTGCGATAGTCTGAGTTACAATTAATCATAGTCTCCTAGACTATTTATAAGCCTATATTTATTTATATAATTAATTTTTAAAGCTTCTAATCTGGTGAGATAGAGTTTGCCGGGATGGCGGAATTGGTAGACGCACGGGACTCAAAATCCCGCGAGGGCAACCTCATGGGGGTTCGATTCCCCCTCCCGGCACCAAGTAACACGTGACATTAAGAGTTATTTCCTGCATCCCAGTTCTGAAGAGTGGCACATTTTTGGCACACTAATAGGAAACAAGACACTCTCCATGGTTGTTCGATACAGCCACCTTAGCTCAGATCATATTGTTAGTACTGGCGAAAAGCTTGCTGCACGTTTGGGAGTAGATAAATGAGTGTTATTGATTGGGATCTTTGGTTGAAAATGCCTACTGTCACAATCGGGCAGGCATGTGCTTTATCACTGGATATTGACCCAGACAAGATGACGCATGGGGATAAGAAAAAAGATAATTTTCAAAACCGTCTTAAACTACTGATTGAAATAGTCTTCTTTATGAATAATATTAGAGTTTCTTCTACAAATAGCGAGAATATTGACTCCGAAATTTATCTAGAAAGCTTTGTGGAATGGGCGTTAGATATAAAGTGGGACATCCCTAAAGAATTAAAAAGCCTAGTAACTGTAAAAGAAAAGATTGAAGATAAACCTAATGAAGAATTATGAAGAAGCTAACCCTTATATTCACACTGTTGTTCTCAACAGTAGTAATGATTTTTAGGCACAAGTAGCTGCTGGTCAAGAAGATATGGAAGACAGACTTAGTTGAGTGTATATGCAGACACCACCAGAGAGTTATTGATCCTAGATAAGGAGAATATTTATTCGTTCAGATTAACTAGGAATAAATGCAGTAGAATATAAAAAGTTTAAATTTTTTGTTCCTGACACTTGAGAACAAACAAAAATAGCCAGTTTCCTCAATGCCATAGACAACAAATAACCTTCCGGCGTAACCGAAGAGCTGACTTTTTGAAATAAATTAAATAATCATTGATCTGTAACATAAGGTGTCAATATGACAATATCAGTCTATGGTGGTACGGGTTTTATTGGGGGCTTTTTTTGCCGAAAGTATCCGAATGATGTGATAAAAATAAAAAGAGAATTAAGAAAACCGGAATCTAAAGAAATCCTCTACTTTATAAGCACGACGAGTAACTACAATGTTCTAGAAAGTTTGAGAATGGATGTTGATATTAATATTTCTGTGCTAATGGAAACGCTGGAAAACTGCAAAGATAAAGGCATCGTTTTTAATTACATCAGCACAGGGTTTGTTTATGGGAATGATATAATAAATGCTGTTGAAACAGATAATTGCAATCCAGGTGGGTTTTATTCGATTACAAAAAGATCCGCTGAAATGCTGCTAATTTCTTTTTGCGAGACATTTAATGTCAAGTATCGGATTTTACGTCTAGCAAATGTTTATGGTACCGAAGATCGGGAATGTTCTGGTAATAAAAATGTACTGGGGTTTCTAATTGAATTACTAAAAGAAAACAAAGAAATTAGTCTCTATGATGGCGGTGACGTCTTAAGAGATTATTTACATGTTGCAGATGTTTGTAGTGCTATAAAATTGGTACTGGAAAGGGGTGAAACGGACAGTATTTATAATATAGCCAGCGGCAAACCAAAAAAGTTTCATGACATTATTATGTCAGCAAGAAAGCATTTAGGCAGTAACAGCAATATCACCTCGACAGAAGCACCAGAATTTTACAAGAAGGTGCAGGCAAGAAACTTTTCTTTGAACGTTGATAAGTTGAAGAGTCTTGGGTTTGAAGAGCAGATATATTTGAAAGAGGGAATAAAATTACTATGTCGTTAAACAACATAATTACCGAATTTATTTCCAAGGCAAGGGAAGAAGATAATAATTTATTCCCTTTTATAGCAAATAAGAAAGTATTTAATGAGGAAAAGGACTCTGTATATTATTCTGGTCCATATTGGGATGATCAGGAGATAGAGGCAATATTTCATAGCATTTTAAAAGGAAAATGGCTTTCTGCAGGCGAATCAGTAGACAGATTTGAAAAAAGGTTTTCTAAAAAATTTAACTCTGGCCATTCGTTGATGGTTAATTCTGGAAGTTCAGCTAATCTAGTTTTAATTGCTGCGCTAAAGAAACACTTTGACTGGAAAGATGGAGATGAGATTATTGTATCTTGTGTTGGATTTCCAACGACCATTAACCCAATTATCCAGAATAATCTTAAACCAGTATTTGTCGATATTAACTGGGATGATCTTAATTGGAACTTGGATGATGTGGAGCGAAAAATTGGTCCGTCGACCAGAGCCATTTTTTCTTCTCCAGTGCTTGGTAATGCATATAATTTAGAGCGTATTGTAAATATTTGCTCGGAAAATAAAATTGAACTCATAGCGGATAACTGTGACAGCCTAGGGAGCAAATGGAATGGTAAGTATTTAACCGATTATGCCGTTGCTTCATCCTGTTCCTTCTATCCGGCACACCACATAACGACTATTGAAGGCGGAATGGTTTCATCTAACGTCGAAGAAATCATTAATCTCGCTAGGAGCTTTGCCTGGTGGGGGAGAGGGTGCCACTGCGTAGGTAAGCAAAATTTACTTGCGAATGGCGTATGTGGAAAAAGATTTGATAAATGGATTGAGGGTTATGATGAAACAGTCGACCATAAATATCTATTCGAGAATATTGGATACAATTTAAAACCCGCCGATTTACAGGGTGCAATTGGGATGGTCCAGTTAAAAAAATTTGATGAAGTTCATTCGATTAGACGAAATAACAAAGATCAGTTAGATTCTATTTTTCAACGAATCAATGGACTGAGAACGATTAATGAACTCCCGCAGGCAGAAACTAGCTGGTTTGGTGTGCCACTCGTTTGTGAGAGCAAAGCACAAAAAAGAAGCCTAGTTAAATTTCTGGAAGAAAATAGAATTCAAACTAGAAACTATTTTGCCGGGAATATCCTATTACACCCAGCATATAGAAAAATAGATGATTTCACTAAGTACCCTATCGCAAACAAAGTTATGGATAGAGTATTTTTTGTTGGTTGCTCGCCGACAATCTCCAATGAAATGATTAATTATATAGAGGTCATAGTGGATCAGTTTATTTCAACTACCAAACACCAGGAAAACAATGAAAAATGACATCGCTATTCATTGCGTTTGTTTTCCCAAACATGAGCCCTTGGAACATAAGAAATACCAAAAAAATATCATGTGCAATGCGGTGAATATTTCTGATAAATATAGACAAGATTTAGTCAAGAGAGATTTTCTATTTGATGATACAGGTGACAATATTTCAGAATTAAACTGGATTCTCGGGGATCTTACTGCAACTTATTGGATATGGAAAAATTCAAAGATTGATTTTGTGGGAACAAGTCAGTACAGAAGATTCTGGGATGACAATATAGATAATATTAAGTTTGAAGAGAATACCCTATATATGTCAGAGCCACTTCGCTTTGCTCGGACGTTGAGAGAGCAATATATTGCTAGCCATGGAATTCTTGGAATATCTATACTTGATGACTTATCTCGGGCAAAAAAAATACCCCTCACACAGAAAATGTTGGAGCGAACATATTCCCTTAACTATTTAAATTCATGCAATATGTTTATTGCACATAGGGCGACTTACAATAAACTTTGTGAGTTACTATTTGAAATGGTTTTTGAAATTTATGAGACTTATGGCGATACCATTAATGAACTTAATGCTTATAATCGAAGGATACCAGCTTTTCTCGGGGAGAGGATAGTTACTGCGCTGATCATAAATAAAGAATATTTTTTTCCTGAATTAAATATTGTTACGCTTGGATGGAAGCAGCCTAAGAAAGATCATATTTTTAAAAGGATTAAATCAAAATTCTGGACTTAATTCATAAGGAGAAGTGGGTTGAAGAATTAACTTAAGAAAGAAATATTTTCTGTAGGGACAACTTGCTTTGGTGAATAAGAGATTAATCTTTTAAAGATTAATCTAAATTTTTATAGTTTTTTTCATTTCATAGAATCAGCATCACCATTCCATAGGATCAACATCACCATTCCACATGGGATCATCATCTTGATTCCAATCTGGATCGGCACCTTGATTAGCCGTACTATCTCCGTAAAGATTACCTCCTGCATATTCAACCTGATGCATACATCCCGTATTTATTGCGAGTCCTAATATGGCTATTACTAATAATTTCTTCATTTAATCTTTTTAGTATTAATCGTCAATTCCCTAAATAAAATTGAATTAATTCTGGGTGAAAATGTAATTTACCCTCAATTTTTTTGGCTTCTCCTTTTCCATCTCGAATAATATAGAGGCTGATTATTTGACTTTATTTGATCTTTTTAAGTTCAACATTATTAGCATAGTAAAACAGCCCATTGAAATGTTTACAAACGACATTTACTGTTCCTAGGGTTAGTTTTTCTGTGGTGATTAAACACTTATTAATTTGGCACACTCAGCCACAAAAAGCAGGAAGAAACAGGAATAGACGAGAATAAATAAGGCTATTTTTCAATTATTGTTACTTACTCTGCAGTACTCTAGAGAGGAATTCAGATAGGTTATATAAATTTCTGCACTACTAATTCTTGCCATTCAAAAAGCTTAAGAGTAAACTTGATTAATTGTTACGAATTCAAGTTTTATGATGGCCGATACTATAAGAACCCATGGAGGCAGACGCTCAGGCGCTGGGCGCAAACCAGGCAATAGCATAGCTCAACCCACTACAGTCATACGCGTTCCGGCAAACACGGCTAAAATCATCAAGAGCTTTGTTTCTACTCTAACAGAAGAGCGCCCGTTACAAACACACGCTAAGCTCTCTGAGCTAATCCAATTCGTACGAACTAAACAAGATACCGTTTTCCCACTCTACACATCAAAAGTAGCCGCCGGCTTTCCATCTCCGGCTGATGATCATGTTGAGCAACGGCTCAATCCAAGCGACTATCTCGTGGAAAATGATGCCGCAACTTTCTTCGTACGCGTCAAAGGTGACTCAATGACAGAGGCCGGCATCTTCGATAATGATGTGCTAATTATTGACCGCTCAAGAACCCAGCAGAATGGAGATATTGTCCTTGCAATACTAGATGGGGAATTTACCGTAAAAATTTTGGAGCAGTCTAAAAAAGGTGTAACCCTTATTCCGGCTAACCAAAATTATTCAGTTATTGAAATCAAAGAAGAACAGTCCTTTGAAATCTGGGGCGTTGTCACCGGATCCATGCGGAAATTTAAATGAACCGCTCTATCGCTCTCGTCGACTGTAATAATTTTTATGTAAGTTGTGAACGAGTATTTAATCCGAAATTGAAAAATAAATCAGTAGTAGTGCTTTCCAATAATGATGGTTGTGCAGTTGCCAGAAGCGAAGAGGTAAAAGCACTTGGCGTGAGAATGGGAGAGCCTTGGTTTCAGTTTAAGCACTTAGCAAAAAAACATAACATTATTACCTGTTCTTCTAATTATGCACTGTATGCCGATATGTCCGATCGAGTAATGAGCATCCTCTCCAAATTTAGCCCTAACCAAGAAATATACTCTATTGATGAATGTTTTCTAGATTTCACGGGATTCTGCGAAGATGACCTGACTAACTATGCACAAAAGATCTGTAGGTGCATTCAACAACAAACGGGGTTACCTGTATGCATAGGAATTGGAACATCAAAAACACTAGCAAAGCTTGCGAACCATATTGCTAAAAAAAATTTATCATTCCAAGGTGTATGCAACTTCAATGCCATGGCGATACAGGAACAAGATAAATGGCTACACAAGATTAAAGTTGGAAAGGTATGGGGTGTTGGCAAAAAAATTGCGCCAAAATTACAACAGATTGGTATTTACAAAATAGGTGACCTGAAAAATATTAATCCGAGCATACTAAATTTGCAGTTTTCTGTCTCTTTGAAAAAAACCATCTACGAACTTAATAATATAGTTTGTTTTGAATTGGAGGAGACAACTGCGCAAAAGAAACAGATAACCTGCTCCCGCTCTTTTGGTGTACTGATAACTAGTTTTAAAAGTCTAGAACAATCCATGGCTCTCTATGTCAGTCGCGCTGCTGAGAAATTACGCCGACAAAATTTATATACGGGATCAATCCATATTTATATCTGTACCAGTCCATTCAATAAGAAAGAATCTTGTTACGAAAACAGCGTAACAATCCCATTACCAGAGCAAACAGACAACACCCTGAAACTTATACAACTTTCATCATTCGGACTGCGTAAAATTTACCGAAACGGATATAAATACCAAAAGGCGGGAGTCATCCTATCTAAACTTGTATCAAGCAAAGAACGCCAACCCGACCTGTTTAGTAAAAAGGATGGGCGAAAAAAGTCAGATAGCCTAATGGCAGCACTAGATCAAATTAACGAACTGATGGGAAAGAAAATATTGATAATTGCAGCCGAGGGAATAACACAACCATGGAAGATGAGACAAAGCAACATGAGCCCAAAATATACGACTAACTGGAATGATTTGATAGTAGCTAGTCAGTTTATATAAAGAAGTTCTGAGCCAGGGTTAGATTTCCATAATTTATACAACAGTGGGTTCTAAAACCCTGCAAAAACTCCATAAATTTGATTTGCTGGTAGATTAAAGCTCCTATAATTAAACTAGAGTATCCCGTTAACCTATATGGGCGGTAGGCTCTCATATTTAATTTATGCAACTTACGTGCTAAAATGTGATCATATAGATAGTTTAACAAGATATTAAACAAGGAGAACAACATAAAGACCATACTTGCTAATCCGAGAGGGTTCTGTGCCGGTGTAGTACGCGCCGTAGAAATTGTGGAGCAAGCACTGTTACTTTATGGGGCTCCAATTTATGTTCTACACCAGATTGTTCATAATCAACAGGTAATCCAAGACCTGGAAGCACGCGGAGTCATTTTTACCGAAGATATGAAGAGCATCCCACCCAGAACGGTAACTGTTCTCAGTGCTCATGGCGTATCTGATGCCGTTATGGAAACTGCCCAAGCTCAAGATTTGGAAATTATCGACGCGACTTGTCCGCTTGTTACCAAGGTCCATTTACAAGCTAAGCGTTATAGCAAAAGTGGACATGAAGTGGTAATTATTGGCCATCGGGGCCATGTTGAAGTGGAAGGAACATACGGGCGAGTGCCCGGAACAGTCCATGTAGTTGGTACTGTAGAAGATGTTCAGGCTCTAGTGGTTTCTGATCCGAAGCATGTATCCTATGTAACCCAAACTACCCTTAGTCTAGATGATACGCGTTCCATCGTGCAGGCCCTGAAAGATCGTTTTCCGGAAGTAAAGGGTCCTGAGTTGTCCGATATCTGCTATGCAACACAAAACCGCCAGAATGCTGTGCGGAGTCTTGCAGAAAAAGTTGATGTCATTTTGGTGGTCGGCGCTAGAAATAGTTCTAATTCTGCCCGTTTACAGGAAGTAGGTGAAATGAGTGGCGTAGATGCTTATTTAATTCAAGATGCTAACGAAATTTCACCAGAATGGTTTGCTAATAGCTCGGACATAGGTGTAACTGCCGGCGCCTCCACTCCAGAAATATTAGTACAGGGTGTTCTTGATCGTTTGCGGAGTCTTGGAGTGAACAGTATCGAAGAGATGGAAGGAGTATCGGAAGACATCACGTTTAAGCTTCCCGCATCGCTATTGAGAGAACAGAAACCTTTGTAATTACACAATAAATTATAATATAAAAGTAGCTATTTTTTCTATGAATGACTATCATTCGGCCTATTAAATTAATCTTGGAGAGACTTGCTCATGGGAGTTCCAATACGTCAACAGCTAGCTGTGGCCAATTATTTATTAAAGCAAAAATTTAATGGGGTAAAAAAATACCCGATGGTTTTAATGCTGGAACCACTCTTTCGTTGTAATCTGGCCTGTGGAGGTTGTGGGAAAATAGATTACCCTGAAGAGACTCTAGACAAGCGTCTTACATATGAAGAATGCATGCAGGCTGTCGATGAATGTGGCGCGCCAATGGTATCAATTCCAGGTGGAGAGCCATTGATCCACAAAGAAATGCCGCAAATAGTTGAGGGCATTATAGCGCGTAAAAAATATATCTATCTATGTACAAATGCGCTCTTATTGAAAAAGAGAATTGGTGATTATAAGCCATCCCCCTATTTAACTTTTTCTGTCCATCTGGATGGAATGAAAGAAAGGCATGATAATTCTGTCTGTCAAGATGGAGTATTTGATCGAGCAGTTGAGGCTATAAAGATAGCTGTAAAAAAAGGCTTTAGAGTCACTGTGAACTGCACTCTATTTCAAGGTGAGACCCCGGAAGATGTTGCTGAATTCCTTGATTACGCTATGACTCTAGGCATAGAGGGGGCAACTATTGCACCCGGATTTAGTTATGAAAAAGCACCCCAGCAAGATGTATTTATTAAAGGCGAAGACACCAAGAATCTGTTCCGAGGTATTTTTAAACTTGGCAAAAAACGGGATTGGAAATTAAACCATTCGACGCTATATCTTGATTTTCTTGCAGGCAATCAGAGCTATGATTGCACTCCATGGGGAAACCCAACCCGTAATATATTTGGCTGGCAGAAACCCTGCTATTTACTATCAGATGAAGGCTATGCATCTAGTTTTAAAGAGCTTCTAGATGACACTCCTTGGGAGAAGTATGGGAATACTAATAACCCAAAATGTGTGCAATGTATGGCGCACTGTGGTTATGAAGCAACTGCAGTTGAAGATATGTTGCAAAATCCTCTGAAAGGACTATTTACATCTATACGGGGTCCAAAAACTGTAGGAGCAATGGTAGCTGAGCCAGTTCCTAAATGGATAACCGAAGAACAAGGGAAAAAAAGTACACTTTCAGAAATCCCTGTTACAGTTAAACTGTAGTTATTATTAGCTAATAATAAAAACCGATTCAGTAGTTTCCTATAAAAAGAGGCAATGGCTTGTTTAGTATGCACTAGACAAACCATTGCCTCTTTTTCCAAGCACACTTAATTAGCAGCACTCTCTTTTTTCTGGTAAAAATAGTTTACTCAAGCAAGCAATATCTATACAAGCCATTTCCTTGCTCAGCCCCCTTACTATATACTCAAACATAATCAGAGTTTATTAGATATATATATTCTATATGCATATGTTGAAAACTAAAAAAATTATGAAAATTTCTCTAGAAAACAGATTAGCATTACACCTTCTTATTGTGATAGCAATGCTTCTGTACATGCCGGTGGCTTGGACCCAGAAACTAGACACTACTGACCCCACAAAAACTATAAAGAGTCTTCACAGTTCCTTGCTAGAGGCGATGCGGGGAGGAGACAAACTTGGATTTCAAGGTCGCTATAAATTATTAACTCCAATAATTGAGAGCTCTCATGATCTTGACTTCATTGCAAAAACTATTCTAGGAAGAGAATGGGCTAAGCTAAGCGGTGAGCAAAAAGAAACTCTTATTAGCCACTTCCACAAACTAAGTATTAGTACCTATTCAGGATGGTTCAAAGAATATAATGGTGAGCAGTTTAAATATATTGAGCAAAAAGAAATGCCTAGAGGTTATGTGTTGGTACGCAGCCAATTAATCCGCTCTAATGGTGATACTGTAAGCTTTGACTATCTACTCCGCCAGGAAAAGAAAGACTGGAAGATCATTAATATTTTGGCCGATGGTGTCAGTGACCTTGCACTGAGACGTGTAGAGTACCGTTCTATTCTTAAACAAAAAGGCTTTAAAGATTTTATTGATATGCTTAAGAAGAAGATTGAATTAGCTAGAAAAGATTAAAAGCTAATCATATAACCCCTCCCCTGAAGGACAACCCACAATAGTGGAAGCTTCGAAAGGACATATCTACAGTATTTTTGGGCGCTGGGCTGCCGCCTCATATCTCTACGCACCATGGATACTTCTTGTGGTAGTGCTTTCCGCTATGAGCTGTTCCGTATATATATCACGTAATCTTGGTATGAATACAGATACCACAGAGATGCTCGCAGAGCATCTGCCGTTTCGTGTCAATCTGAAACACTACAATAAAACGTTCCCCCAGGAAATGGAGAGCATGTTAGTGGTATTAGATGCCCCTACACCGGAACAAGCATATGCTACCGCCAGCCGTCTTTCCTCTCTCCTAAGAAATGACACGCAGAATTTTCAAGATGTCTATGCCCCAAATGTAGACTCTTTCTTCATACAGAATAGCTTGCTCTACGAAAGTATTCCCGAGCTGGAAAAGATAGCTGACCATATGGCAAATGCACAACCACTTATTGCCCATATTGCTCGGGATCCAACATTACAAACTTTTATCTCTGTACTCTCAGGAGCAACAGATGAATTGCGTAAGGGACGTAACCTGGAACTGGGGCCCTTATTTCATAGTTTGAGTGATACTTTAAATGCCAGGCTTACAGGGATGCCACGCATTCTCTCGTGGCAAGAGCTATTCCGAGGAAAGCCACAAAAGAACAGATATCAAGAATTTCTTATGGTAAAACCAAAACAGGATTTTACCCAGCTATACCCAGCTGAAAAATCAATTTCTGCACTAAGGGCTGCTGCATCTCAAATTGGCCTAACAAAAGATAGCCCTATACAAATGCGCATTACTGGTGAGGTGGCCTTAGCTGATGAAGAACTCAACAGCTCACTGCGCGGCATGGAGTATGCGGGAATAATTACATTTGTACTAATTACATTAGTACTTTTTTTTGCAATGCGTACGATTAGGATGTTACTTGCTGTAATAATCTGTCTTATCTTAGGTCTGATTTTTACTGCAGCTTTTGCTACTGCTGCAATCGGCCACCTGAATATTATTTCTATCGCTTTTGCAATACTGTACATTGGTCTTGGCGCTGATTTTGCAATCCATTTTCTATTACGGCACAGAGAAATAATAGAGAGCGGCCTATCAAAAAAAGATGCTATCTACGAATCTGGAAGTGTAGCTGGGGGCGCATTAACTGTATGCGCCCTAACTAACGCTATTGCCTTCTATGCTTTTATACCTACTGATTTCAGCGGAGTAGCTGAATTAGGAGTGATTTCTGGTACTGGGATGCTGATTAGTCTACTGGTTACCCTTACTATTGGCCCTGCTCTGCTGCGCTATATACCCAAACACTCTAAATTTGAATCCAACATTGATACCGCTCTTAGCAGAGTACTCGAAACATCATTCAAATGGCAAAAATTAATATATACCGCTATTTTCATTGGACTACTATCTGCTGTCATGCTCTTTCCTCAGTTAAAATTTGACTATAATTTATTAAATATGCAAGACCGTAAAGGAGAGGCTGTAAAGACCTTTAAGGAATTACTGTCGGAAGTAGATAACTCTCCCTGGTATGTGGCTGTATTAGCTGGAAATCGTAAAGAAGCAGATCTTCTGGTAGAAGGTCTAACAAAACTAAAGGAGGTAAAAAAAGTAGTAACTATTCTTAATTTTGTACCAGAAGAACAGGAAATGAAACTCCCACTTATTGAAGAAATGGCAATTACCACCGGGCCGATCACCATATCTACGCCATCGCAAGTGAATAATAAACAAGCACTGATAAAACAACAAAAAGAATTAGATAAGCTTAATGTCACTCTAGATCATTTCATTGCTGAAAAGCCTGACCATATTTTATTAATTCCTGCCCGCACCCTGAAGAATTCATTGGCAGCACTTTTTGAGCATCTTAACAAAAATGATACTGCAAATAGGGAGAAACTATTACATTCGGTAGAAGAAGATTTACTCGTAACTTTACCTACTTCTTTACAACGGATGCAGACTGCTATTGAAGCCTCTACCACATTCAGTAAAGAAGATCTTCCAGCACCTTTAATAAGTCGCTGGTACAGCCATGCCGACGAATACAAAATAGCTGTCTACCCGTCAGAGGATATAGATGACAACGATGCATTAAAACGCTTTGTTCGAGCGGTGCAAAAAGTTGCGCCGCAAGCCACTGGAGGTCCCATGGTAAGCCTGGCAGCTGGTGAAGCTGTCGTACAAGCATTCATACAAGCATTTTCATTGGCTTTAGCTGGCATAGTGATAGCGCTATTAATCTTATTGCGGAGTGTAAAATATACTCTTCTGGTACTAGTCCCACTTCTTCTTTCAAGTATATTTATTGGTATTTTCTCCGTATTGTTCAATCTACCATTTAATTTTGCAAATATTATTGCTCTTCCGTTATTGCTCGGCATTGGATTAGATAGTAGCCTACATATGGTTCACCGGAGTCGTAGTGATAAACTAGTCGGCGAAACTCTAGCCCATACTAGTACAGTACGCGCCGTTTTTTATAGCGCTCTTACTTCCCTTGTCACCTTTGCAAGCTTAATGCTCTCTTCCCATCAAGGCACTGCCAGCATGGGAATATTACTTACTGTAGGATTGACCTGCACCCTTATCTGTACGCTCTTTATATTACCTGTTTTGTTAAATGCCTCAACCAAAAAAATAGAAGCCTAAAAATAACAAATCTTTTCTTATTACTGAGTGCACTGAATTTACCCTGTACTAAGTCAGAAATCGACTGGTACTAGGCTAGTTAATATATTGAAATAACCTTATACCCCCCTTGCGACAAAACCTACAATGAATATCACAGTGCAAAAGTAGCCCTTTTTACTGTACAGGACCAGTCGAAACGAATTACTATAACAAAAATATAAAAAGGGCTGAAAAATCGGTATGAAACCAAGCTATTTAAATACTATTTTTCTGATATTATTTACTGCACTAGCTGCAGGCTGCGCTACTGCGCCCAAGGAAGATAGCAGTAACTCCTTTCCAAATAAGACTACAAAATCAGCTGCAAATAATAAAGAAATTAAGTCTTCTGATGAGGATCCCTGTTTACAAGGGGACCCTTATGAAAAATTTAATCGCCGTTTTTATGAAGTCACCGAAGATATTGACCGGGGTATATTCGAACCAGTTGCTGACACATATATAGAAAATATCCCTGATTCGGTGCGAGAATCAGTCGGAAACTTTTACTCTAACCTTGCATATCCGAATGTGGCTCTAAACGCTTTATTACAAGGTAAAGTAAAGCAAGGCGTAGGAGATAGTTTACGCTTTATTGTAAATACTACAGTAGGCTTAGGTGGGATATTTGACCCGGCAGCCTCCTTGGGTTTGGAAAAACACGATGAAGATTTTGGGCAGACATTAGGAGTTTGGGGCGTTGATAATAAGTCTTATATGTACATACCTATTTTGGGACCAAGCAGTAACCGTGACTTAATTGGCCTTCCTGTCACCATAGCATCAAATATGTTATTTTATGCGGGGTTTTTTGTTGGTGCTCCAATAACTGTTCCCTTAGGCCTTCTAGCAGCAGTTGATAAACGTGCGCAGCATACAGAACAGATGCGTATTCGTGATCAGGCCGCGTTAGATAGATATATATTCACTCGTGAAGCATATTGGCAATATCGAGAAAACCTTGTATTTGACGGTAAGCCACCAACTGAAGCTTATGATAGCCTCTTTATGGATGAAGATCTTTCCGATACATCTGATACTAGATATTTCAAGGAACCCTGCCCTGAGAAATCTTCATAGTATTTTGATACGCAATAAATCTTACAATTTCTTCTTATAAGAGAATGAATTTACATTAAGCAGTATAACTTCGACAGCTATTATGAAAATATTACCTGCTTATTGTTTACAACAACAAATCGACTCAGCCTGATACACCGGAAGGGAATCCAATGAAAGAAACAGATAACGCTCTTACTGATCTGAGCCAGGAAGATACTAGTTCTACGTCTGACACAACCACCTTTAACTGCCAGCAGCCATCAAATCTTGACGAGAAGGAACTAGCTGATGCCTTGGCATCAGCACGTAAAGCATTACTAGCCTTACAAAAAGAAGATGGTCACTGGTGCTTCCCACTTGAGGCAGATTGTACTATTCCAGCCGAATACATATTGATGATGCATTTCATGGATGATATAGATACTGACCTTGAAATAAAATTAGCTCGGTTTATCAGAACAAAGCAGGACACAGAGCATGGTGGGTGGCCTCTATACTATGGCGGTCACTTTGATATGAGTTGTACTGTCAAAGCTTACTATGCATTAAAGTTAGTCGGTGATTCCCCAGAGGACCCACATATGGCAGCTGCTCGTACAGCTATTCTGTCACATGGTGGCGCATCAAAAGCAAATGTTTTTACCAGAACCTTACTTGCCATGTACGGCCAACTCCCCTGGCGTGGTGTTCCTTTTATGCCAGTAGAGATTATTTTATTGCCGAAGTGGTTCCCATTTCATCTGAGTAAAGTTGCTTATTGGTCACGTACGGTGACGGTACCGCTGACAATATTATCTAGCTTAAGAGCAAAGGCTGCTAATCCAAATAAAATTAATGTTCGTGAGCTTTTCACCATAGACCCGGAAAAAGAACGTGATTATTTCCCAGTACGTACTCCTCTAAACCGATTATTCTTATTTATTGAACGTACTGCTTCACTATTTGAGCCATTTATTCCGAATATCTTACGTCGAATTGCTTTACGCCGAGCAGAGCGCTGGATAATAGAGAGACTTAATGGCGAATGCGGTCTAGGAGCAATTTTCCCTGCAATGGTAAATGCAAATGAGGCGCTTGCATTGCTAGGTTATCCCTATGAACATCCGTACAGAGAACAGTGCCGTCAAGCTTTATTAGGACTATTAGTTGACGATGGCGAGCAAGCCTGGTGTCAACCATGCACATCGCCTGTGTGGGATACCGTCCTTGCAAGCTTAGCATTACAGGAGGATATTGGCGCAGATCAAACGCCGGTCCGAAATGCTCTTGACTGGTTAGTCCCTCTCCAGATACTAGACGCCCCTGCAGACTGGCGGGAAGAAAATATAAAATTGGCTGGTGGTGGCTGGGCTTTTCAATACGCAAACCCACATTACCCTGATCTTGACGATACAGCAGCGATAGCCTGGGCAATGCACCAAGCGGACCCTCATATTTATCATAAGAGTTTATCAAGAGCTGCTAGCTGGCTTAGCGGTATGCAATCTAAAAATGGTGGATTTGCTGCCTTTGATGTCGATAATACTTATTATTACCTTAACGAAATTCCATTCTCTGATCATGGCGCTTTACTTGATCCGCCCACTAGTGACGTCAGTGCCCGTTGTACTGGTTTTCTGGCTTTATATGGAAACCCTGAGCAACAAGATTCAATGAAGCAGGGGTTATCGTATTTATTCAATGAGCAAGAACCGAGTGGTGCCTGGTTTGGCCGGTGGGGGAGCAATTATATTTATGGAACCTGGTCAGTACTAGAATCTTTCAGATTAGCAAAAATAGATACTTCCCATGAATCCATTATTCGTGCTGCAAAGTGGTTAAAATCGGTTCAGAGAGAAGATGGCGGATGGGGTGAGAACAATGATACCTACTTTGCACCAAAACTAGCAGGGCTCTTCAGAACAAGTACTTCATTTCAGACTGCCTGGGCTTTACTTGGACTAATGGCAGCAGGAGAAACAAATAGCGAAGAAGTTAGCAAAGGAATCAAATATCTTCTAAGCAAGCAGGATAGTAATGGATTATGGGATGACCCATGGTTCACAGCGCCGGGATTTCCAAGAGTTTTCTATTTAAAATATCACGGATATTCAAAGTATTTCCCATTGTGGGCTCTAGCAAGATATAAGGCATTTACCCAGAAGGATATTAGGTGAATATTGTAGGTATTGTCGTAGCCATGCGAATTGAAGCCCGCTGCATAACTAATCGCCACCTGCCTCTTGGTGAGATAATAAATCTAGGAGATAATTCAAAGATATGTTTATGTGGTATGGGTGAAAGTGCCGCAAGAAAAGCAGCAACAAAATTGCAAGAAGAAGGTGCAACCTCTCTAATCAGCTTCGGTGTTTCGGGAGCACTAGACCCTAAATTGTGTCCAGGCGACTTAATCCTTCCTCAGTCAATTTATAATGAACGCCTGTTGCCTGTATCCTTAGCCTGGAGAGATCGGGTACAAGAGTGCCTACCTTCTAATTTACGTGTCATTGGTGGAAAATTAGCAACAAGCAAAAAAGTTCTTACTTCATCAAATGAAAAGTATGATTTTGCAAGAATTACCGGAGCTTCTGCGGTAGACTTAGAAAGTGGTGCAGTAGCTGAAGTAGCTGAAAATTCAAATACCCCGTTCCTTGCAATACGTGCAATTTCAGACCCAATTGAATTTTCACCGCCACTGGCCCTATTAGATGCAGTAAACCCTGATGGCAGTGCTAATTTAAGTAAAATAATATCTTTACTACTACAGCGGTCTGTGGCTTTGAGTACATTACTACGTCTTGGGAGAGATGTACGTACTGCTCGCGCGACTCTGTCAACAGTTGCATTACATGCAGGAATTGAATTAGGAACCCAATCTAATCAATCTACAACTACATACTAGGGCAATAAATAAGCCGAGAATTTAGGCTTCGGAAAACCGAATTTCGGTATCACTGATAGCCGACATAACTGGGTACAGTAATTTCACTTCTTCCAATTTAGAATTAATTTACGAACCACAAAGATATAAATACTTGGGAATAATATAGATGGGGTGGCTGATGGGGCTCGAACCCACGACAACCGGAATCACAATCCGGGACTCTACCAGCTGAGCTACAGCCACCATCTGAAGAACTAAAAATCACTCAGCCTTTGAAACCAAAAATAAACGATTTCAGAAACTATCTGGTGTGCCCGACAGGAATCGAACCTGTAACCCCCAGCTTAGAAGGCTGGTGCTCTATCCGGTTGAGCTACGGGCACTACTCAAACCGGGTATGCCCAATTTAATTGGGTGAAATTGGTCGGGGTGGAGAGATTCGAACTCCCGACATCCTGGTCCCAAACCAGGCGCGCTACCAGGCTACGCTACACCCCGGGGAAGGCCGTTACTATACCTTTCCACTGATGAAAGGTCAATTTTTCTATCTAATTTATTAAATATTTTTAAGTATGAGAATTAGCTACGAGTAGAAATAACTTCCGCCTAAAATTAATTACATGATTAGATTTAAAGATCTTCATTCAGAATTATCTCTAAATTAAAAATTTTTACGAGTTTCTTCTTGCCACCTATCTTTGACCTAATTTTAGTTACTTGCTGATCTTTAATTTATAGTCATATAAACTAATTTTGTACAAATTATTTAAAAAATTTCAAAACCACTTGCTGTATACTGTTATTTCTGATATTAAATCGTCTTCGATTGAAATCAGAAAAGAAAAGGAATGCCAAGAAATGCCGCAACAACAACCTAAATCAAATACTCCCTATAAAGTGAAAAAGGGAGAGGACTACATGAATGGCAAGCAAATAGCTCATTTTCGTAAGATACTTGAAGATATTAAACTTGAGCTAGGACAGGATATAGATCGTACGGTTCACACCATGCAGGACGAAGCTACAGTTTTTGCAGACCCTAACGACCGCGCAAGTCAAGAATCTGATATGGCTCTAGAACTACGGAACCGTGACCGTGAACGTAAGCTTATTAAGAAGATTAATGAGACTATTGCTAAAATTGATTCTACTGATTCTGATGAGTATGGTTATTGCAATACCTGTGGTATAGAAATTGGCCTGAAGCGTCTTGAAGCTCGCCCAACAGCTACTCTTTGTATAGACTGTAAAACACTAGATGAGATAAGAGAAAGACAGCTAGCCAAATAAGAAAAAACCAAATACTGTAACTTAGACTAAGTCTTTATAATCTATTACTAAACTTAGCTTTCTTTAGCTCCTCCCGTAACTGCATCCATACTAAGTCGGAGTCATTCCTTTTCATAATTTTATGATGTTGACACGTACAATTTTATTTCAATTGATCAGCCACACGTGTCAACATGTTAAATTACAAGAGAAAGTCTAATAGCAAAGCACTACAATTTAGACTGTTACAATCCACTACTAAACCTCGCCTTCTGTAGTTTCTGCCGTAACTGCCTTCATACTAAGGCGAAGTCGTCCCTTGTCATCAGCTTCTAATACTTTAACACGTACGAGTTGACCTTCTTTCAGATGATCAGCCACACTGTTAACACGTTCATTAGCAATTTGTGAGATATGCAACAATCCATCCTTTCCGGGTAAGACACTTACAATCGCACCAAAATCTAAAAGTTTTAGAACAGTTC
The DNA here is from genome assembly GCA_905612245.1 of uncultured Nitrosomonadaceae bacterium. Taxonomy (GTDB): domain Bacteria; phylum Pseudomonadota; class Gammaproteobacteria; order Burkholderiales; family Nitrosomonadaceae; genus BJGV01. Next base: position 38,783 of record CAJQRL010000003.1, read on the forward strand.
CGTCATAAATTCTACCTACTTCTACATCAGCAGTAATGTCTTCGATACGTTTTCTAGCTAATTCCCCACCTTCAGAGCTGACGCAAGCTATCATGACAACACCTTCATCTGAGATATCTATAGTTGTACCAGTCTCTTCAGTTAATGCACGAATTACTGCACCACCTTTACCAATTACATCACGTATTTTCTCAGGGTTAATTTTAAGTTTAATAATACGCGGTGCATGTTGAGAAATTTCTTCACGAGTTGAGGGCTGAGCCTGTTTCATAATCTCTAAAATGTGCAAGCGTCCTTCTTTAGCCTGCTCCAACGCAGCCTGCATGATTTCTTTATCGACACCCTGAATCTTGATATCCATTTGTAGTGCTGTAATGCCATCTTCCGTACCCGCGACCTTAAAATCCATATCACCTAGGTGATCTTCGTCGCCAAGAATATCAGTTAGTACAGCAATACGATTACCTTCCTTAATCAAACCCATTGCAATGCCAGCCACATGATTTTTAAGTGGCACGCCCGCATCCATTAATGCAATGCACCCACCACAAACAGAAGCCATAGAGCTAGAACCATTAGATTCAGTAATTTCGGATACAACTCTCAACGAATAACCAAATTCTTCAGCGGAAGGTAAAACTGCAATAAGTGCACGTTTAGCAAGACGACCATGACCAATTTCACGGCGCTTCGGGGTGCCTACCCTACCAGTCTCTCCAACTGAAGAAGGCGGAAAGTTATAATGAAACATGAAACGATCAGTGTAATCTCCCTGCAGAGAATCAATTCTCTGTTCATCACGCCCTGTACCAAGAGTTGCTACTACCAGTGCCTGAGTTTCGCCGCGCGTAAATAGAGCAGACCCGTGAGTACGGGGCAATACACTATTACGAATAGATATAGGTCGTACGGTGCGAGTATCACGTCCATCTATTCGTGGCTCACCATTAAGAATCCTAGTGCGCACAATTTTTGATTCAAGATCAAAACAAACTTTCTTGACGGCCTGTTTATCTGGACCACCTTCTGAATCAACTGCTATCTCTGTATTAACTTTTTCCCAGACTTTAGCAATGGCCTCAGTACGTTCTTGTTTTTGCTTCAAATCAAATGCTGCACGTAAATCCGTCTCTGCCAACTGTGCAATCTTGTCAGTAAGACTCGCGTCCTGCTCTGCAGGCGACCAATCCCATACAGTAACTCCAGCTTCATCAGCTAACTCATTAATTAAATTGATTACTGGTTTCATTTCATTGCGACCAAACTCAACGGCACCTAACATCACATCTTCAGCTAACTCTTTTGCCTCAGACTCCACCATCAGTACCGCTTGTTCAGTCCCAGCCACCACCAGATTAAGTTCTGTTTCAATAAGCTCAGTTGTCGTTGGGTTGAGTACATACTCCCCATTAATATAACCAACACGTGCGCCAGCAATTGGACCATCAAAGGGAATACCCGAAAGTACTAACGCTGCAGAAGCCCCAATCATTGCCGGAATGTCTGCATCCACTTCATTATCAGAAGATAAAACTGTGGCAACGATCTGTACTTCATTATAAAAACTATCAGGAAATAGTGGACGAACAGGACGATCAATTAAACGAGAAGTAAGGATTTCTTTCTCAGAAGGGCGACCTTCTCGCTTAAAGAAACTACCCGGTATTCTGCCTGCAGCATAACTACGCTCCATATAATCCACAGTTAGCGGGAAAAAATCTTGCCCAGGCCTGACACTTTTAGCACCTACAACCGTAACCATTACCACCGTGTCATCCATAGAAACGATCACTGCTCCATGAGCTTGTCTTGCAATCTCCCCAGTTTCTAACGTCAGTGTATGGCGCCCGTAACTAATGCTTTTCTTGATCGGTTTCAATTTGCTTTCCTTTCTAATGAGATTATTTTTATTTGTACCCTTACCCAACTAGTTGATATGAATGCTTACATTCTCGTCCAATAAAAGACCACAAATAATTAAAATATTTCTGTTTTCCTAGTTAGCAGGGAAAGTCTATTTACGAAGACCAAGGCGCTCGATCAGAGCACGATAAGCATCGTTGCTACTGCGTTTCAGATAATCAAGTAATTTCCGACGACGATTAACCATACGTAACAAACCACGACGGGAATGATGATCCTTAACATGAGCTTTGAAATGACCGGTTAAATCGTTTATACGGGCAGTCAATAATGCTACCTGTACTTCCGGGGAACCAGTGTCCCCAACGGCCCTTTGATAATCGCCCACTATCTGTGCTTTTTTATCGGTTGTGACAGGCATGCATACTCTCCAATTTAAACCCTTAATGCGAAAAGGCGCTATTTTACTCTTTATTAAGGGGTGTTCTCAAGTAAAGTGCCATTTTTTTTAACATTAGTATATATTTAGAATATAAATGGGCCTGTTATCTATTCTGAAGTTAAGTCTACAGAAAATGCACTAACCCCAGATAAATAATATCAAACTACGTTTAAGATTCTTATGTAAAGTTACTAAATTTGCATAGATTAAAACATTTCTCTCGCTACATTTCTCTCGCTGATTTTATTGGCCCATTTAAATACAAACAAAATATCCCAATCTAGCAACAGGCGCATATAAGATAGCCTAAGACGTCAATCATGCCGAATATCAAGAAAAAAGAAAAAACCATAAGTAGCATATAAAGTAACAACTAACAAAGGGTTGACCAAAAGTCAGCTAACCGCTACTGTTCACCGTTCTATTTATTATATTTATGGTTTTCAACGCAGGAAAATAAGAAAAAATGAGCGCAGAAGATTTAACTGGTGCTGAAATCACAATTCGCTGTTTACAGGAAGAAGGGGTAGATCATATCTTTGGCTATCCTGGCGGCGCCGTGCTCTTCATATATGACGAGCTGTCTAAGCAGGATAAGGTAAAACATATCTTAGTGCGCCATGAGCAAGCAGCAATACATGCGGCCGATGGATATGCACGATCAAGCAAAAAACCAGGAGTCGCATTAGTGACGTCTGGGCCCGGCGTAACGAATGCTATTACTGGTATTGCTACTGCCTACATGGATTCAATTCCAATGGTCATTATTAGCGGACAAGTGCCAACCCATGCTATTGGGCTAGATGCGTTCCAAGAAGTTGACACAGTAGGCATCACGCGCCCCTGTGTTAAACATAATTTCCTAGTAAAAGATATTACAGAATTAGCTGCTACCATCAAGAAAGCATTCTATATATGCTCAACTGGGCGCCCTGGACCAGTACTAGTAGATATTCCTAAGGATATAAGTGCCGAAAAATTTAAATTTTCCTATCCTACCAGTGTATCTATGCGTTCTTATAACCCGATTAATGAAGAGCACCCAGAGCAACTAAAAGAAGCGATTCGCTTAATCATGGGTTCAAAACGACCGATGGTTTATGCTGGTGGCGGTGTGATATTGGGTAATGCAACCTCACAACTTACACGCTTTGTACAAATGCTAGATTTCCCCTGTACAAATACGTTGATGGGACTTGGTGGCTACCCCGCAACTGACAAGCAGTTTGTAGGCATGCTTGGCATGCATGGTACCTATGAAGCAAATATGGCAATGCAGAATTGTGACGTGCTAATAGCTGTTGGAGCACGTTTTGATGACCGTGTAATTGGCAACCCAAAACATTTTTCTAACAAAGATAGAAAAATTATACATATTGATATAGACCCCTCGTCCATTTCCAAACGTGTAAGGGTCGATGTACCCATCATTGGAAGCGTTTCAAATGTACTTGATGGACTTATTAAAATATTAATGGCTAACAAAGAAAAGCCTAAGCAAGAAGAACTCAAGTCATGGTGGGCACAAATTGATCAATGGCGTGCACGAGATTGCCTAAAGTATGACCGAAAAAGTACTATAATCAAGCCGCAAATGGTGATTGAAAAACTTTATAAGGTGACAAAGGGCGATGCTTTTATTACATCTGATGTAGGCCAACATCAGATGTGGGCCGCACAATTCTATAAATTTGATAAGCCCAAAAGATGGATTAATTCTGGTGGATTAGGAACTATGGGGTTTGGTCTGCCGTCAGCAATGGGTGTTCAGATTGCCAACCCCAAAAATGCGGTAGCCTGCGTCACAGGTGAAGCCAGTATACAAATGTGTATTCAGGAACTATCCACCTGTAAGCAATACAATCTGCCACTTAAAATTATTAATCTAAATAATCGTTATATGGGCATGGTGCGCCAGTGGCAAGAGTTTTTCCATGGCAATCGATACGCCGAATCATACGTAGATGCTCTGCCAGATTTTGTCAAACTGGCAGAAAGTTATGGTCATGTAGGTATGAAAATAGAAAACCCAAATGATATAGAGGATGCGTTAAAAGAAGCGTTTAAACTCAAAGATAAGTTAGTATTTATGGACTTCATTACCGATCAAACTGAAAATGTATTTCCTATGATACCTGGCGGAAAAGGTCTCTCTGAAATGATTTTGGTATAAAGATGCGACATATAATTTCTTTATTGATGGAAAATGAAGCAGGTGCTTTGTCACGCGTGGCAGGTTTGTTCTCTGCAAGAGGTTATAATATTGAGTCTCTCACTGTTGCACCTACAGAGGACCCTACATTATCTCGAATGACTCTGGTTACTGTTGGGTCAGATAGCGTGGTTGAGCAAATCACCAAGCAGTTGAATAAATTGATTGATGTAGTTAAGGTAATTGACTTAAGTGATGGGGACCATATTGAATGTGAGCTGATGCTGGTGAAAGTAAGTGCTCTAGGTAAAAACCGAAAGGAGATAAAAGCTACAACTGATATTTTTTGTGGTCGCATTGTTGATACTACTGACACATCTTATATTATTGAATTGACTGGTACCTGTTCAAAGCTTGACGCATTTCTCGATGCAATGGGTCACAGCACTATACTGGAGACAGTTCGTACTGGCGCCTCTGGAATTGGCCGTGGCGGAAGGACCTTAGAAGTAAAATGAAATCTGACATAAATTGCAGGGAAAGAGTTTCTGTCTGCAATACATAGTCTTTCAACATCTATTCCAAATTATATTAAGAAGGAAAATCTATGAAGGTTTATTACGACAAAGATGCTGATCTGTCGATCGTCAAAAGCAAGAAAGTCACCATTGTTGGCTATGGTTCACAGGGACATGCGCATGCAAATAACCTAAATGACTCTGGTGTAAATATCACTGTTGGCTTACGTGAAGATGGAGCATCTTGGAGCAAAGCAAAGAAAGCTGGTCTTACAGTAAAAAGTGTAGCTGAGTCTGTTAAAGATGCAGATATTGTAATGCTTCTATTGCCTGATGAGAGGATTGCTGCAGTTTATGAAGCAGAGGTTGAGCCTAATCTCAAAAAAGGAGCAACACTCGCATTTGCTCATGGGTTTAATATCCACTACAGCCAAGTATCACCGCGAGATGACCTCGATATAATTATGATTGCACCAAAAGGACCAGGGCACCTTGTACGATCAACCTATATGCAGGGCGGGGGTGTTCCCTCTCTTATTGCCGTGCATCAAGATAAGTCTGGGAAAGCTCGTGAGTTAGCTCTCTCTTATGCTGCAGCAAATGGTGGTACACGTGGAGGAGTGATTGAAACAAACTTCCGTGAAGAAACTGAAACTGATCTTTTTGGTGAGCAGGTTGTACTATGCGGGGGACTGACTGCCCTGATTCAAGCAGGTTTTGAAACACTAGTTGAAGCAGGCTATGCTCCGGAAATGGCCTATTTCGAATGCCTGCACGAAGTTAAATTGATAGTTGATTTAATTCACGAGGGTGGGATTGCCAACATGCGTTACTCTATATCTAATAATGCTGAATATGGGGATATCTCACGTGGTCCGCGTATTGTGACCGATGAAACCCGCGCTGAAATGCGTAGAATTCTTCATGAGATTCAGACTGGAGAATATGCTCGTGAATTTATATTAGAAAATCAGGCAGGCGCACCTATGCTTAAAACCAGCCGTCGCCTTGCTTCTGAGCATCAGATTGAAGTTGTTGGGGAAAAATTACGAAGCATGATGCCTTGGATCAAAAAAGATCAGCTTGTTGATCAAGAAAAAAATTAATATAAAACAGCTGGCGGCATGTAAAGCATGAGCATGATCCATAGTACGCTCATGCCACTCTAATAATAAACGCACATTACTTAAACTACTCACACCATGACGAATTACCCTCATCCGTTTTTTGCCCGTGAAGGCTGGCCTTTTATTGCGGGAGCTACTGCTATCTCAGTATTAGTAAGTATTTTTGCAGGCTGGATTTGGTCTGCCCCATGCTGGATCATCGCATTATTTGTTTTACAATTTTTCCGTGATCCACCACGCGTTATTCCACAAAAAATTAATGCTGTATTGTCACCTGCTGATGGCAGAATAGTGGCGGTTGAAAATACACAGGACCCATATCTAAAGCGTGATGCCATAAAAGTAAGTGTCTTTATGAATGTGTTCAATGTCCATTCCAACCGAAGCCCAGTAGATGGAAAAGTTCATAACGAATGGTATTTTCCTGGGAAATTTATCAACGCTAGCCTACCTAAAGCCTCACTTGAAAATGAACGCAATGCGCTATGGATAAAAACTGATAATGACCTTGATATAACTTGTGTACAAATCGCCGGTCTAATTGCAAAGCGTATAGTCTGCCATACGAAAATTGGTGAATCCCTTACACGTGGGCAACGTTTTGGTTTTATCCGTTTTGGATCACGAGTAGATGTTTATCTGCCACTTAATACTAAAGTAAAGGTAAATATCGGAGATAAAGTTCATGCAACACTAACTATATTAGCGGAACTAGCGCCTTAAATCTGTCATAACTTCATCTCTTAAGACTTATTAATAACGAGTCTTCTGTTTACCATCCTAACGTAACGGTTTACCATGCATTGGTCTTTTATTGTAATGTGCAAATAATGTACGATCCTAACCAATCTCGCATAATGTTCAAATCAAAGCTACGGCGGCGTGGCATCTATTTACTTCCCAATTTATTTACTACAGCAGCACTATTTGCTGGTTTTTATGCCATCGTACAGGCAATGAACGGGAATTTTGAGTATTCTGCAATAGCAATATTCATTGCCATGGTACTCGACGGACTAGATGGACGTGTGGCACGGCTCACTCATACTCAAAGTGAATTTGGGGCTGAATATGACAGCCTATCAGACATGATTTCATTTGGTGCTGCTCCTGCGCTAGTTATATATGAATGGGCTCTAAAGGACATGGGGAAGATGGGTTGGATAGCGGCTTTTATTTATTGTACCTGTGCTGCGCTACGTCTTGCACGTTTTAACTCAAAAACGGGGGAAACGGACAGGCGATTCTTTCAAGGACTACCCAGCCCTGCTGCTGCTGCACTAATTGCAGGATTAGTTTGGGTAATGTTGGAATTTAAAATCGCAGGGCCAGATATAAAATGGCTGGCTTGGGGTATCACGGTATTTGCTGGCTTTACTATGGTAAGCAACCTGCCTTATTACAGTGGAAAGGAAATAAACTTACGTAAGAGCGTACCATTTATAACCGTGTTGTTACTGGCACTATTCTTTTTTGTATTAATTCCAAGCCAACCACCTGTTGTGCTTTTTTGTGTGTTTATGCTTTATGCATTATCTGGTTATATTATGTGGATATTACAGTGGAGAAAGAAGAAAAAATCTACTGCCATTCAGGAAAGCTGACTCAGCCCTTGTTGCGTAAAAATAAAAAACCATTTATATTTAACCATATGAAACATATTTACAGCCCTTTCTGGCGTTACCCTTCACATATCCTGCCACTACTGTCAGGATCTCTGCTGCGCCTTGCGCGCTGATTATTACATTTTATTCTAGTGTTTTATCCAGCAGAATTTGCTTTGCAGATTCTTCACTTCAACTCAGATTTTTTTCTATATAAGATAGACCTATGGTGGAGAAGGAATGAAAGACCATTTGATAATTTTTGATACAACCCTGCGCGATGGCGAGCAGAGTCCCGGCGCGTCTATGACCCAGGAAGAGAAGGTTCGTATTGCACGACAATTAGAACGTATGCATGTTGATATCATTGAGGCCGGGTTTCCAGCAGCCTCCAACGGGGACTTTGAAGCGGTAAAAGCAGTAGCTAACACTATTAAAGATAGTACTGTATGTGGACTAGCTCGTGCTATTAAAGGTGATATCGATCGTGCCGGTGAGGCCTTAAAGAATGCGAATTCAGCACGCATCCATACCTTTATTGCCACTTCGCCAGTTCATATGGAGAAAAAACTACGTATGTCTCCTGATCAGGTATTTGAGCAAGCCGTTAAGGCTGTGAAATGGGCGCGCGAATATACAGATAATGTAGAATTCTCACCTGAAGATGCAGGACGCTCAAATATTGATTTTCTTTGCCGTATATTAGAAGCAGTTATTGAAGCGGGAGCAACCACCCTTAATATTCCTGATACTGTTGGTTACACAATGCCAGAACAATTTGGCAAGCTCGTACAAACTCTGCGTAAACGCATACCTAATTCTGACAAAGCAATATTCTCAGTACACTGTCACAATGATTTAGGCCTGGCAGTCGCCAATTCATTATCCGCGGTAATGAACGGTGCGCGACAAGTTGAATGTACTATTAATGGTTTAGGAGAGCGTGCGGGCAACGCATCTCTTGAGGAAATCGTTATGGCAGTTCGTACTCGTCAGGATCTATTTCCTTGTGAGACACTTATAGATGCTACTCAAATCGTGCCAGCAAGCAAACTCGTTTCAGGTATTACTGGGTTTCCAGTACAACCTAATAAAGCTATCGTCGGAGCAAATGCATTTGCACATGAAGCGGGAATTCATCAAGATGGCGTTCTGAAACACCGTGAAACATACGAAATCATGCGTGCCGAAGATGTTGGATGGGGAGCTAATAAATTATCGCTTGGAAAACATTCTGGACGAAATGCATTCCGTAACCGTTTGACAGAGCTTGGTATCGAATTGGAGTCGGAAGAAATACTTAATGCCACATTTATCCGTTTCAAAGAACTAGCTGATAAGAAGCATGATATTTTCGATGAAGATTTACATGCGCTAGTTTCGGATGAAACCATGAGCCTACAGGAGCATTACAAGCTTCTATCTCTGACTGCACACAGTGAAACTGGTGAAACACCATATGCAAAAATAGTAATTGCTGAGGGGGGTAAGGAATTACGAGCAGAGTCAGATGGTAGCGGGCCGGTGGATGCCACTTTCTGTGCAATTGAGAAAATTATTTCCAGTGGTACAGAACTACAATTGTACTCAGTAAATAATATTACTAGTGGCACTGACTCGCAGGGTGAAGTAACCGTGCGATTACAAAAATCAGGACGCATCGTCAATGGCAATGGGTCAGATATTGATATTGTGACAGCCTCTGCAAAAGCTTATCTCAGTGCGCTCAATAAACTACATAGTAAGTTGGAAAGAGCACATCCCCAAGTATAGTAAACTCTTTAGTGATGTCCACCGCAATACTCTAATAAGATAGAGCACTCTATTACTCATATAGCTATCATGGCTCATGATGAATAGGTCCAGCTATTCTGGGTATATTATTGATTTCATAAAATCAACAGTCCCCTGTAAGGGTATAACCTTATGTTTATCATCGCACCTACCTTTGTACTCAACATTTCCTTCTTTCAAACCACGCTCACCAATGACAATACGGTGGGGGATTCCAATTAATTCCATATCAGCAAACATTACGCCCGGACGCTCGTTACGATCATCAAGTAACACTTCAATGCCAATAGCAGAAAGTTTTTCATATAACTTCTCCGCTTCAGCTTTTATCAATGCGCTCTTGTTCATTCCAATAGGTATAATTACAACTTGGAAAGGAGCCATTTCAAGTGGAAAAACAATCCCATGCTTATCATGCTTCTGTTCAATAGCTGCCGCTACGATACGTGATACGCCAATACCGTAGCACCCCATTTCCACAGGAACAGACTTTCCAGATTCATCTAAATAGCAAGCTTTCATTTCTTTGGAATACTCAGCATGTAACTTAAAAATATGCCCAACTTCAATTCCTCTGCAGATCTCAAGCTTACCCTTCCCGTCAGGAGATAAGTCGCCTGAAATTACATTGCGAATATCGAATACATGATCAGGCTCTTTCATATCCCGACCAAAATTAACGCCAGTGTAATGGTAACCTTCCTCATTTGAGCCACAAGTGAAATCGCTCATTTCCATTACTGATACGTCTGAAATAATGGTTAGCTCTGTACCAATTGGGCCTATACATCCCGTACGACAATTTATTTTATTAAAAACTTCTTTCTCATTTGCCAGCCGAAAATCTTTTAATATTGGGATTTTTTTTGCTTTTAATT
>CAJQRL010000004.1 GCA_905612245.1 uncultured Nitrosomonadaceae bacterium
TCTGGTGGAACTTGGCAAGCCAGCTTAACTCCCTTAAGCAAGCCAGCCCTTTTTTTGGTATTTTTAGGAAAAACAAGCCAGCTCAACTCCCTTGAGCAAGCCAATCTTTATAAGATAAAACGCGGCAAGCCAGCTTAACTCCCTTAAGCAAGCCACCCATTTTTTTTGTTGTTTTTTTATGAGAGTACTACTATGAACTACTTAAAAAGTAGCTTTACAAAAAAATTATTCTTTTCATTAGCCTTATTTGGATTAGCTACAATAGCTTTACCTGGTAAAGCTATTGCTGCCTCATTGGATGAGGTAGTTAATGCAGGAACCTTCGAAAAAGTTTTAGGCCGTTCTTCTGGTATCGAGGAAACCCTTGATGGAGTGGCAAAGGCCATCTCAAAAATCAAGCATGAAACATACAATATTCCTGGTGGCTCAATGAGTACTGCACTAGAGCAGTATGTGAAACAGTCTGGGATAAATATTGATTTTGATGCTGCAGAATTAAAAAGCATTACGACAGCTGGAGTGAAGGGTACATATGCTGTAAGGAAGGGGCTGGCTATTCTCTTAAAGGGAAGTGGATTGCAGGCAGTAAAGCAGGCCTCCCTAAACCCAATTGCTAGTAGTTACATCATACAGAAAGCTGCAGTAGCAGCAGCATCTGGGTCTCTAGAGGATGCGGTGGTGCTTCCTGGAGTGACTGTAGCAGGAGACGTTGACTATGGATATCATGAGCCAAATTTGAAGAGTGAACATTTGAATAAAGGCCAAAATATTTTAGTACGTGATACTCCGATGTCCATATCGACTATATCAGCGAAACAAATCGCAGATCGGATGCCACTTAGTGTAATGGATGCTGTTGCCTACGTACCGGGTATCGGCATTTCATCTGGTGAAGGAAATCGTGATGCATTGGTCTTTCGTGGCCAGAGAAATACCGGAGATTTCTACGTTGATGGGGTGCGTGACGATGTTCAACATTATCGTGATATGTACAATGTTGAAAAGATTGATGTCATAAAAGGGCCAAATGCGCTAATTTTTGGTCGTGCTGGTTCGGGCGGTATATTTAACCGGGTCCGAAAAGAAGCAAACTTTAACCCAAACCAGAAACATGAAATTAAGTTCTCGGGTGGGTCGTATGATCATAAGAGAATGAGCCTAGATACAGGTTATGTTCTAAATGATAAGGTGTCTTTTCGAATGAATGGCTTATATGAGCATTCAAGAAGTCATCGTAAAGGCTATTCGCTTCAGCGTTATGGCATATCTCCAACGGTTACTATTAAGCCTACCAACAAGACTAAGATCGTTATTCATGCAGAGTTGTTTAAAGATGATCGGACTGCTGATCGGGGAATCCCATCAAAAAATGGCAGGCCGTGGAAAGGAGGTCATAAGAAAAGCCGTGATACATTCTTTGGTAGTGCGGCACTGAGCCCAACAGATACTAATAAGAAATCAATTAGTATGCATATCGACCATAAATTTAATGATAATTTTAAAATTCGTAACCGCATTCATTACGCTAAGTTTGACAAAAAATATCAGAACATCTATGCAAATGGTGCAGTATCCGACACTAATACAGTAGCCCTTGGTGGTTATAACGATGAAACTGATCGGGAGAATTTCTTTAATCAAACAGATCTGTTAATTAATCTAAATACAGGTCCTATCAAGCATAATATTATTACCGGTATAGAGGTGTCGAGACAGGTTACAAAGCAGTTAAGGCAAAAAGCTATTTTTGGTAGTTCAAATATTGTGAGTGCATTTGACCCAACTTATAGGGGAACAATGAGATTTGAGCCTTATGGGGTTGGATCTGGAAAGAGCAATCACTCTATTTCAACTAGTGCGGCTGCGGTCTATATACAAGATCATATGGAACTTCACCCAATGGTGCATGTAACAGCCGGGGTTCGTTACGATAGATTTGAGCAAGATGCTCGTGATAGATATACCGATTCAACGCTTAGATCCAGAGACGATCATATATCGCCACGTTTTGGGTTGATACTTAAACCGCTAAAAAAGGTGTCTGTTTATGGCAGCTGGAGTATGACGCACCAACCGCGGGGCGGAGATCAACTTAAAAGCTTGAAATTATCTAATGCTGCTCTGAAGCCAGAAAAATTTATTAATATTGAGGGTGGAGTTAAAGTAGACGTTCTTGATAATTTATCTTTTACCGGAGCAGTTTTCCAGTTAGATCGTACTAATGTGATCCTTACGGGGCATTCGGCAGGCAATGAAAGGCTGGGCAAAGGCACAAGGACCAGGGGTGTAGAATTTGGATTACAAGGTAAACTTACAGATCAATGGAACGTTCTTGCATCGTACACATATATGAAAGGAACAATGAATGCAAATTCAGCAAAACATGCGGGTAATTCTTTAAAAGAATTACCTAAGAATATGTATGCCGTATGGAACCGGTATGATATTACCCCATGGTTTGGTGCTGCATTCGGAGTTGTAGGACGTAGTGCAATGTTTACTAAAGAAGATAATTCAGTAACATTGCCTGCATACACACGGGTTGATGCGGCGCTGTATGGAACAATCAATAAACATTTACGCATGCAGGTAAATATTCAGAACTTGTTTGATACAACCTATTATGTTGCTTCTCATAATAATAATAATATTATGCCGGGGGCTCCTATTACGGCACGTGTAACGCTTATAGCATCTTTTTAATACCAGTTAAAAATTGTTCTTAAGAGAGCAAGCCCCTACTACAAATTTCATAATGAAAATGGATTTTGTAGTAGGGGCTTGTTCAATTAATCCTCCCCATCCTCATCAATAACAATGTCTAGAGTTACCATAGCTACAGTGTTAACAACGGTCTTTCCGGTATAAACCCTTGTTGTCACTGCTGCATCTAAGATTGCTACCGTAGTAGCACAAGTATTTAGTAGTAGTATCAATACTGTAACAAATAATATATTTTCATTGCAATTTTTCGTTGATAAGATCTATAGAGATATAGATTATTTAGACTAAGAATCTTTGCTGTGTATATTGTGGAATGTAGAAATATCTTCACTGCGTTTCACTATATCAGTCTCACGTTGATTAGGTCACTAGGGCGGGGATGTTACATACTCTTGGCGCGTTATTTGGAATCACAGAAAGGTACTGTGGCTGCAGTTGTTTGGCGATTTTGCACGTTTACACGATGCCTAAGAGACTCCAACAGTGAAACTAGGGTAGAGAGAATAGAGGCGCTCTCTTAATCCTCTTCATCCTCATCATTAACAATGTCTGGAGTTATCATATCTACAGTGTTAACAACAGTCTTTCCGGCATAAATTACTGTTGTCCCTGCTGCATCTAAGATTGCAGCAGTAGTAGAACAGCCACTTAGTAATAGTATCAATACTGTAACAAGTAATATTTTCATTATTTTAGCTTGGTTATAATAAAAAAAACTAATGAAGCATGGTTTCTGGCACGTACCCAAAAACAGTTGGATCAAGCATTCCAAAAATCATAGCTATGTGCCCAAATACCAAAAATAGAGCAACGCAAATGACATGAATTTTTAATCTTTTTTCATGTTCTAATTTCTTGTTAATTAATCCTAGATCTTGGAATGCGATGAAGACTAATGGCAGTCCAGCAATAACATAACTTCCAACCGCGATGACATCAATAAATGTTCTCCAGTCACCCGCTTTCGTAATTGGAATTACAGCATTTGTCATTATATAAAAGATGATGCCTATGAAATAAATCCCCACGACAACACCCGAAAACCTGTTTAGCTCATACGCAAGACCAGTAAATTTTCGAGTAAAAAGAAGGTAAAGCTCTGTGATTGCTAAGGTTTCAGCTAAAATTATAGGAATAGCCATAAAAATCAACAGATTCCAGGGCTGATTGACAGCCAATAATTCCATGTAGTGCGTCATATTCATTTCAATTTTCCCATTCAATTTTTAATTTTCTGTACAAAATGTCTCGTATCGAGCCAAACTCAAAACTTTATGTAAATATGATTTTTAGACTAGATAAACGATTTATCATTTAAATATATCTCTATTCTAAAAATGAAGATATATATGTATCGATCATTTTAAAACACCTATCATTCCCACTCAGTAATACTACTTGTCTACCCTTTGTAGCCAGATAGTCACATCAAACCTCAATAAAAAATTAACTATTAGACTGAATTATATAATCATTTTTATTTAAGATGTAGACATTCAAGTTTGTAACTTTCGAACAGGGTTTTTACCCTAAATTTGGTTTTAAAATAGATGTACCAGTAATGTAGACAACAGCTGTTCAGGTTTTTTGGAGGGGGGGCGATTCTCTGACATTTTTAGTTACTGTTGTATGCTTCATAGTAACTTCAATAGCCATGTTTATGATCCCCCCACAGTGGTAGAATTCCTCACATGTAAACTCTTTTGCAATTATCTATTTGGACCATAGTCTGAAACTATACAGAAAAAATATAAGAGGACTGATGATATGTTGATAGTGATTTCTCCAGCGAAGACACTTGATTATGACTCTCCTTTGTCATTCAAGAAATCGACTTCTGCTCATTTTCATAGTTATAGTGACAAGCTGATAGAAATACTCAAAAAGAAATCAGCCTCACAGATCAGTCATTTAATGAAAATAAGCGACAATCTTGGAGAGCTTAACTACCGTCGATATCACTCATGGAGCTCTAAGTCTGGATCGGGAAATTCGAGACAAGCAGTCTTGGCTTTTATGGGCGATGTATATTCAGGATTAAATGCTAAGTCTCTCAGTGAAAAGAACATGGTGTTCGCTCAAGAGCATTTGCGTATCCTATCTGGGCTTTACGGGATACTCCGACCTTTAGATTCTATGCAGCCATATCGCTTGGAAATGGGTACTAGCCTCGAGACACCTGACGGCAAAAATTTATATCAATTCTGGGGAGAGAAACCGACTCTCATTCTTAATGAGCAAGCAAAACAACTGAAAACCAAATACCTAGTAAATCTTGCCTCTAATGAATACTTTAAAGTGATAGATAAGAAAAGACTGGAGCCAATGATTATCACCCCAGTATTTAAGGACCAGAAAAATGGAAATTATAAAATAATTAGCTTCTACGCAAAAAAAGCGCGCGGGCTAATGGCTCGATATATAATTAAAAACCAAATAGAAAAGCCGGAAGACCTCAAAAATTTTTGCTCTGAAGGCTATGTTTATGACGAAACTTTGTCTAATACAGGTGATTTAGTCTTTACTCGAGAAGAGCGTTAAATAGAAGAAGAATTAAGAACGTCACCCACTGTTAGGTACACGAAAAACCTTTGCCTTTCCACCAAGTATTTTGTGATTCGAATGTTGGAAGCTACCTGCGTTTTTACGGATTCTTTTCTTGGTTGTCACTTATGATCTCCAGTAGTGATAAAAATCATTTTCAGTCAATAGTAGAGACAATATAAGCCATTGATTATAAACAAGTTCTACAAACTTTGTAGATACTTTGTAACTCCGGGGGTTATAGCAAATCAGTAATTCCCGTAAACCAAAATTTTACCATTTATCTTAAATTCCAGGATATCACTCTGCAACATTAACAGCATTAGTATTAAATGGAAGATGTGTTTCATAGGGAAAGTCTATTGAGACATTTTCTAGTGGGTGATTTCTACAATCGAGTTAGGTAGACTATGAAAATGAAAATACTATTCCTACTTCCGATACTTCTCCTGTCTCTTGTCTCTACTCCTTGTTTGAGTGAGACTATGGGTGATTTAGTGGACCGGGATGGTCTTTACTACAAGAAATTCCTCGAAACTCCTTTTACGGGGAAAGTAACTGGGAAAGTACAAGGAAGTTACAAGATCGGAAAAAAAGAAGGTGAGTGGGTTAGTTATGACGACAATGGACAGTTATCGGGGAAAGGAAGTTTCAAGAACGGAAAGAGAAATGGTGAGTGGGTTTATTATCATGACAATGGACAGTTATGGAGTAAAGGAAGTTACAAGAACGGAAAGAAAGAAGGTGAGTGGGTTAAGTGTCACGACAATGGACAGTTAAATAATAAAGGAAGTTACAAGAACGGAGAGAAGGAAGGTGATTGGGTTTGGTATCACGACAATGGACAGTTAGAAGAAAAAGGAAGTTGGAAGAACGGAGTGATGGAAGGTGAGTCGGTTAGTTATTACGACAATAGACAGTTAAGTAGTAAAGGAAGTTGGAAGAACGGAGAACCGGAAGGTGAGTGGGTTCATTATCACGAAAATGGACAGTTAGAAGAAAAAGGAAGTTACAAGAACGGAAAGGAGGAAGGTGAGTGGGTTCATTATCACGAAAATGGACAGGTAAGCTATTGAAAAAAATATTATTCCCGCTCAATGAAAAGATGCTAATAAGTGATTAATTTTTATATTGGCTTTTGTTTACTTTCTAGCTCTGGGGATTATGCAAATCAGTAGTTCCCGTAGACTAAAATTTTACCGTTTTCCGGTATGATTTTCGTTCCGTCTCTGGAATATCACTTCAAGCAAAGCAACTTTAAGGACAGGTAAGTAAGTTTTGTCGCTTTACAAGACTTATCTTTACTTCACCATTAGATAAAAGAACCAAAAAATCTATTGGCGACACCGAATTATATCCTTACTCACGACTTCACTTCCATCCCCGCGAATCACTTTAACAAGTAGCTCTCCGATCATACGATGCAAAGTTGGGGAGGGGTGCCCATCCATAAAATTAACCACGCGCGCGTTAGTGCTAAGGGTGGATGCCAATGGTGAGACATCAATAAATATATCGCCCTTAATACAACTATGAAGAAAAGATTCTTTAACTTTCTCAATGTAAGCGCCGCCGCTAACTTTGATTTGTTCATCATTATTTAAAAAAGGAAAAACTATAAATATGACGTTACCGTTTTTTTCGTATACTAGTTTATGAGTATTTTTGAGATCAGAGGTATGTTTTTCGAAAATCTCTTTATCTTCATATGTTGCAATTAACTGGCTATGGTACTTAGAAATGAACTCTGTTGAAAAGAAATAAGTGTCTACGAAACTGAAGAGCTCACTTACATCAGCTAAATCTTTCCGTAAAGAACTTCTTTCTACTTCAATTCTCTTTATGTAATCTCTAATGTCATTTCCAAAATACTGATGAACAACATATTGTGGTTGTACATCATATTTAGATAAAAATAATTTTAGATTTGCCTCTTGATGTTGGGTAGTCGTTCCATTTTGCCCGAGATTAACTAAGTTAAATTGACTCGAGAGCCTTTCTCTTGCAAAGAAATAATAAGTTTCTTGAAATTTCGCGCCATGCCCGGCCGTAAACGAATCGCCAAGAAACAGTATAGATTTTTGTTTTTTATTAATGCTTACATTAAAGTCACGAAAACCGTCCGTATTTATAGGAGTCCAATATTTCGTGACCCATCTTTGGTGCGCGGAACCAGTTCCAGGTCCACTTGAAAAAGTAACAAACCTCAAACCAACTTCAAGCGCCATAATGGCAAAGATGAAACATAAAAAAAAGTAAACAACATAAAATTTGATGTTTGTTACTTTTACAAATTTAATCCAACTCATATTGCATCCTATAGTCTGTTGCCAACTCTGGGGGTTGAGCCGTTTTTAATAAGAACGAATTACCTACCGCTAGCACATCAAGTTCTGTTCCCATGAAACATCTGAACGCGTCTTCTGGAGTGCAAATGATGGGCTCACCGCGCACATTGAATGATGTGTTAACAATTACTGGGCAGCCGGTGACTTCTTTGAATCGTTTGATCAGTGCGTAGTACCTAGGATTTGTCTCTTTATGAACCGTCTGCACTCTTGATGAGTAGTCCACATGCGTGATTGAGGGAATCTCTGAACGAGGAACATTGAGCTTATCAATTCCAAATAACGCTTGCTCATCTGCTGTCATCTGTCTGCGCTTATCTTTTATAACATCAGCAACAAGTAGCATGTAAGGGCTGTCATCGTCCATCTCAAACCACTGAGAAACATCTTCTCTCAGTACGCTTGGCGCGAAAGGTCGGAAAGACTCTCGATACTTGACCTTTAGATTAAGCAGCCTTTGCATGGTAGGCGATCTTGGATCAGCAATGATGCTGCGACCACCTAATGCACGAGGTCCAAATTCCATGCGTCCGTTCATCCACCCCACAGCTTTACCATTAGACAGTGCTTGTGCTGTCTTCTCTATTAACTCATTTTCTTTAAGCGTTTCAAACACAGCACCACAACTTGTCAATCTGTCGTGGATTTCTTGTGGACTAAACTCTGGGCCGAGGTAAGAGCCTTTCATCGCATCTATGCTTTGACTAACCTTTCTTGGTTGATTTAGCATGATGTGATAAGCACCCAATGCCGAACCTAATGCACCTCCAGCATCACCAGCAGCTGGCTGTATCCAAAGTCGCTCAAAAAATTTCTCTTTCAGTAGTTTTCCATTCGCCACGCAGTTCAGTGCAACGCCTCCAGCAAGACAAAGATTTTTCTCGCCAGTTGTTTTTGCCACACCTCTAGCAAGCTTTAAGACCACTTCTTCGACAACCACTTGAATCGATGCAGCCAAGTCCATTTCGCGTTGTGTGAGTATGGATTCTTGTTTGCGCGGCGGACCACCAAAGAGCGCATCGAACTTCTCATTGGTCATAGTAAGACCAGTGCAGTAATTAAAGTAGCTCATATCTAGAGCAAACGTCCCATCTTCTTTGATGTCGATGAGATGATCCTTGATCAGCTTTGCATACTTGGGCTTGCCATAGGGCGCAAGCCCCATCACTTTGTACTCCCCACTATTAACCTTAAAACCAGTGTAATAGGTCATTGCTGAGTACAATAAACCTATGGAGTGTGGAAAGTGTATTTCCTTAATGACAGAAAGTTTGTTCCCATTACCCAAGGAAAGTGATGTCGTTGTCCACTCACCAACACCGTCCATCGTCAATACAGCTGCACGCTCAAACGGACTTGGGAAAAAGGCGCTAGCGGCATGACTTAGGTGGTGTTCGGAAAACAACAATTTTTCTTCCCATTTAACGTCTTTACCCCAAAGATCTTTCAAAGCATTTGTAATAACCGTCTTTTGAAATAACTTATCTTTCAACCAAATGGGTAAAGAGGTTGTAAAGCTCTTAAAGCCCTTTGGAGCAAATGCAAGGTAGGTCTCAAGCAATCGCTCAAACTTTAAAAAAGGTTTGTCGTAAAAAACAACGTAGTCAATATCTTTAGAGCTAATTTTCCCTTCCATGAGGCAATAACACATCGCGGTAACAGGGAAATTAGAGTCGTGCTTCTTGCGCGTGAATCGTTCTTCTTGGGCAGCAGCAATGATCTCGCCATCAACGACGAGACAAGCTGCTGAATCATGATAATAAGCAGATATGCCAAGTATCTTCATGGCTTCTTAGAACATTGTGTATATAAAAGGCGCTACAACTGAGCCTTGCGCAAGAATCAGCAAACCACCAAGGATGACCATCACGAAAATGATTGGGGCAAGCCAAAGCTTTTTTCGTGCCTTGAGAAATACCCAGAGCTCTTTAATAAATTCCATAATTAATTCTCAAAATTGATTCTTAAACGAGTCAGGCGGAGGCCCAGGAGGTAAGCGATCGACCCAATAGCTTTGTACGGATAATTTTTTTATTTTTAGTTCATCACGGCCAAATAGCCGTGTGATGAGGGATATCGGCGTGATAAGTACAAAGAAAATGATTCCTAATACGATTGGGCTAATAACTTTTCCAAGTAGCACCCCTATCTCATACCAAATGCGATTAAGTGGCGTGAGCACTTGAGGTGCTAAAAGAGTAGTAGCTACGAATAGAACAGAAACTATAGTTACAGTAGCGGCAAAGAATTTCAGCTGCTGCGAATAGCTGTAAAGTGCAATCACGGCAAACACGGCAGAGAAAAACCAACCGAACTTATTGTTGGATGGCATTTTTGGGGAGTCACTTGAATAGCTCATATATTATTCCCATTCAATAGTTGCCGGTGGTTTGCCAGAGATATCATAAACTACCCGATTAATTCCGCGTACTTCGTTGATGATACGATTTGATACCTTGCCTAATAAAGTATAAGGGAGTTCTGCCCATTCTGCAGTCATAAAATCCTGAGTTCTAACTGCTCTTAGCGCTATAACATATTCGTATGTACGCCCATCTCCCATCACTCCGACCGATTTGACAGGTAGAAACACAGCGAAAGCCTGTGACGTTTTTTCATACCATCCTGCTGAACGTAGTTCTTCGATAAATATTGCATCAGCCTTGCGTAATAGCTCTGTGTATTCAGACTTCACTTCACCAAGGATCCGCACTCCTAAACCAGGCCCTGGAAACGGATGCCGGAAAACAATGTCATGTGCTAATCCCAGTGCTAATCCAAGTTCACGTACTTCATCTTTAAACAGCTCACGCAATGGTTCAAGTAATTTCAAATGTAGAGTATCGGGGAGACCACCTACATTGTGGTGAGATTTAATAGTGTTAGCCGTTTTATTTTTATTGCCTGCAGATTCGATTACATCGGGATAAATTGTTCCCTGCGCTAGCCATTTTGCGTTGTTTATTTTTGCTGACTCTTGCTGAAATACTTCAACAAATTCACGTCCGATGATACGGCGTTTCTTCTCTGGATCAGTGACACCATTGAGGTGTTTAAGAAACGTTTCGCTCGCGTCTACATGTATAACTTTTAAACCAATATTCTTGGAGAAGGTATTCATCACTTGTTTAGCTTCATTTAGCCGTAACAAGCCATTGTCTACGAACACACAGGTGAGTTGTTTGCCGATAGCACGATGAATCAGAGCTGCTGCAACGGATGAGTCCACGCCGCCTGATAATCCGAGAATTACTTCTTCTTTTCCTACTTTAGAACGGATTTTATCGATTGCCTCTGAGACATAATCAGGCATATTCCAATCATAACCAAGGTTACAGATGTCATGGACAAAACGCTCAATGATTCTTTTCCCCTGAGGGGTATGTGTAACTTCCGGGTGAAACTGTAGACCGTAGAATTTTTTTGTCTCATTAGCCATAGCGGCGATTGGAGCAGCATCATTGCTGGCCATAACCTTAAAGCCGACAGGCAGTGTAGTGACTTTGTCACCATGGCTCATCCACACGTCTAGAAATTCGTGACTGTTGTCATTTATATTATCTTGAGTATGGTTCAGTAGATCTGTTTGTTCCCTTACCTGAATTCTTGCATGACCAAATTCCCGTATATTCGATGTTTCAACTACCCCGCCAAGCTGTGCTGCCATAGCTTGCATTCCGTAGCAGATACCTAATATTGGAATGCCTAGTTCAAATACTACTTGTGGAGCTCGAGGAGTTTCGCTACTGGTGGTAGAAGCCGGACCACCTGATAGAATAATTCCGTTAGGGGAGAATTCATTAATGAATTGAGCCGTTACATTAAAGGGATGAATCTCACAATAGACGTTAGCCTCTCGCACCCGTCTAGCAATTAACTGGGAGTACTGAGAGCCAAAATCTAGGATCAGGATTTTTTCTTTCATGTAGGGGTTAAACCCCTATTCAACATGGTAATTCGGAGCTTCCTTGGTGATCTGCACGTCATGGACGTGAGACTCACGAATACCGGC
>CAJQRL010000005.1 GCA_905612245.1 uncultured Nitrosomonadaceae bacterium
TTTAGAGCATGATGATGCGAATCGTGCTTTGATGGGATCAAATATGCAGCGTCAGGCAGTTCCTTGTCTTCGTGCTGAAAAAGCACTTGTTGGTACAGGGATAGAACGGGTAGTGGCAATGGATTCTGGTACTGCAGTAATGGCAGGGCGAGCTGGCATAGTTGATTATGTTGATGCAGGACGTATTGTGGTGCGAGTGCATGATGCTGAAACACGTGCTGGTGAAGTGGGTGTCGATATTTATAATCTTACAAAATATACTCGCTCCAATCAGAATACAAATATCAATCAGCGCCCTCTAGTAAAGGAAGGTGATGTAATTACTGCTGGTGATGTAATCGCAGACGGCGCTTCTACAGATTTGGGTGAATTGGCCTTGGGCCAGAATATGTTAGTTGCATTCATGCCATGGAATGGCTATAACTTCGAAGATTCAATTCTGATCTCTGAGCGCATTGTTTCTGAAGATAGATTCACATCCATTCACATTGAAGAACTAGTAGTAGTAAGTCGTGATACAAAATTAGGGACAGAAGAAATTACTGCTGACATATCAAATCTTTCAGAAGTCCAGATTGGACGTTTAGATGATTCAGGTATTATTTATATTGGTGCTGAAATCGAGGCTGGGGATGTATTGGTAGGTAAGGTTACTCCAAAGGGTGAGGTTCAGTTAACGCCAGAAGAGAAACTCTTGCGTGCAATTTTTGGTGAGAAAGCATCAGATGTAAAGGATACGTCTTTACGTGTGCCATCAGGAATCTCTGGTACAGTAATTGATGTTCAAGTATTTACTCGTGAAGGGATAGAGCGTGATGTACGTGCTCAGCAGATTATTGATGATGAGCTGAAACGCTATAAAAAAGATCTTGTTGATCAAATGCGGATAGTTGAAGCTGATGGGTTTGAGCGTATTGAACGCCTGCTCAAAGGTAAAGTTGCTAATGGTGGGCCTAATAAACTCGCAAAGGGTGCCCGTATTACCAAAGAATATCTTGGTGACATAGAGCCGCATTCTTGGTTTGATATCCGCTTGTCTAATGAAGAAGCAAGCATACAACTAGAGCAGATAAAAGAGGGGCTTTCCCAGAAACGAGTGGCTTTTGACGTTTCTTTTGAAGAAAAGAAAAAGAAGCTTACCCAGGGGGATGAGTTGCCGCCCGGTGTTCAAAAAATGGTGAAAGTCTATATTGCTGTGAGAAGGCGGTTGCAGCCCGGTGATAAAATGGCTGGGCGCCATGGAAACAAAGGAGTAATTTCAAAGATAGTACCTGTTGAAGATATGCCTTATATGGCTGATGGTACTCCTGTTGATGTAGTGCTTAATCCTCTTGGTGTGCCATCTCGTATGAATGTTGGGCAAATTCTAGAAATTCATCTTGGATGGGCAGCAAAAGGACTGGGCCTAAAAATTGACAATATGCTTCGCGCACAAAGTAAGACTGCTGAAATTAGAGAGTTTGTTGATAAAATTTATAACAGTAGTGGTAAGCAGGAAGATATTTCTTCTCTTACCGATGCGGAAGTCATGGAGTTAGCAGGAAATCTAAAAAATGGCGTACCTTTCGCGACGCCGGTATTTGATGGTGCCACAGAGGATGAAATTAAAGATATGCTTGAGCTTGCCGATTTGCCAGAATCAGGGCAGATTGCATTATATGATGGTAGGACAGGCGAAGCATTTGATCGTCTTGTGACAGTAGGTTACATGCATATACTGAAGCTACATCATCTGGTTGATGACAAGATGCATGCGAGATCTACAGGTCCTTATAGCTTGGTAACTCAACAACCACTGGGGGGTAAAGCTCAGTTTGGTGGACAACGATTTGGTGAAATGGAAGTGTGGGCATTAGAGGCATATGGTGCTGCTTATACTTTACAGGAAATGCTGACTGTTAAGTCTGATGATGTGAACGGACGTACTAAAATATATGAGAGTATCGTCAAGGGTGACCACAAGATTGATGCCGGCATGCCAGAATCATTTAATGTATTGGTAAAAGAAATTCGTTCGCTTGGGATGGACATCGACTTGGACCGGCATTAACAATGCTACCCGGAAATAATTTTTTAATTTCTGGTGCTGTGTAATTTATTGCCGAATTTTTTTTGCATTGACCCCTGATTAACAGGAGTGACAAATGAAAGCGCTACTCGATTTATTTAAGCAGGTTACTCATAAGGAAGAATTTGATTCAATCAAAATCGGACTTGCTTCGCCTGAAAAAATTCGTTCTTGGTCATATGGTGAGGTTAAAAAGCCAGAAACTATAAATTACCGTACTTTTAAACCAGAACGGGACGGCTTGTTCTGCGCTAAAATTTTTGGTCCAGTAAAAGATTACGAGTGCTTGTGCGGGAAATATAAACGGCTGAAGCACCGGGGTGTGATCTGTGAGAAATGCGGTGTTGAGGTTACTCTGTCGAAGGTGCGGCGTGAGCGTATGGGGCATATACAATTAGCCTCACCAGTTGCACACATTTGGTTTCTCAAATCTTTGCCATCGCGATTAGGGATGGTTTTGGATATGACATTGCGTGACATTGAGCGTGTTCTTTATTTTGAGGCCTATGTAGTAACTGACCCGGGGATGACTCCACTTACAAGATGCCAGTTATTGAGCGATGATGATTATCTCGCTAAGAGGGAGGAATACGCGGATGATTTTGATGCCAGTATGGGAGCTGAAGGTGTTCGTGATTTATTAAGTAATCTGAATATCGATAATGAAATTGAGAATGTGCGACGTGATATGGGTGCAACTAACTCAGAGACCAAGATAAAGAAACTTTCAAAACGTCTCAAAATATTAGAAGCATTTAACAAATCAGGGATCAAGCCTGAATGGATGGTGTTTACAGTATTGCCATGTTTGCCGCCTGAATTACGGCCACTTGTACCGCTTGATGGCGGACGTTTTGCCACATCTGATCTAAATGATTTGTATCGTAGAGTTATTAATCGTAACAACCGTTTGAAACGATTGCTTGAGCTAAAGGCGCCTGAAATAATTGTACGTAACGAAAAACGTATGCTTCAAGAGGCTGTAGATTCTTTATTAGATAATGGGCGAAGAGGTAAGGCAATGACAGGCGCTAACAAGCGCCCATTAAAGTCACTTGCAGACATGATAAAGGGGAAGGGTGGGCGTTTCCGCCAGAATTTACTGGGCAAAAGAGTTGATTATTCTGGGCGTTCAGTAATTGTAGTTGGACCACAGCTTAAGCTCCATCAGTGCGGGTTGCCAAAAAAGATGGCTTTGGAATTATTTAAACCATTTATTTTTAGCAAACTAGAAATAATGGGCATAGCTAGCACTATCAAGGCAGCTAAAAGAGAAGTGGAGAACGAAACTCCAGTGGTATGGGACATTCTTGAAGATGTTATCCGTGAGCACCCGGTAATGTTGAACCGGGCTCCAACACTACATCGTTTGGGTATACAAGGATTTGAGCCTGTACTGATTGAAGGAAAGGCTATTCAGTTGCATCCATTGGTGTGCGTGGCATTTAACGCTGATTTCGATGGCGATCAGATGGCAGTACATGTTCCATTGTCCCTAGAAGCGCAAATGGAAGTTCGTACTTTAATGATGTCTTCCAATAATATACTGTCGCCGGCAAATGGAGAGCCAATTATAGTACCGTCACAGGATATTGTATTGGGTTTGTATTACATGACTCGTGAAAGAGTGGGTGCAAGTGGTGAGGGGATGATGTTTCCTAACATAGCCGAAGTATCACGTGCCTACGAAAGTCGTTCGGTAGAGTTAAATGCTAGGATCCTGGTTCGGATAAAAGAATATGTAACGGATGCTAAAGGCGAACAGAATACAAAAATAACGCGTTACGATACAACTATAGGAAGAGCCCTTCTATCTGAAATCTTGCCGGCTGGGCTGCCATTTCCTTTAATAAACAAGGCGCTTAAGAAAAAAGAAATCTCTAAGCTTATAAATGCTAGTTTCCACCTTTGTGGATTACGGGCGACAGTAATTTTTGCAGATAAATTGAAAGATTTCGGCTTTACTTTTTCGACACGTGCTGGAATTTCTATTTGTCTAGATGACATGTTGGTGCCAGTTCAGAAGCAAAAAATTATTGCGTCTTCTGAGAAAGAAGTGAAAGAAATTGAAGCGCAATACACTTCTGGTTTGGTGACACAGGGGGAACGTTATAACAAGGTAGT
>CAJQRL010000006.1 GCA_905612245.1 uncultured Nitrosomonadaceae bacterium
ATTTAGTACTTTTTAACCCAAGTAATTCTGCTGATTCACATAGTACATTTCTTCCATGTAACATAATAAAATTGTGTGCCGGACGAATAAAATGCTCATTGCCGTCACCCCAACGCATCATTTTAGGAGCAGGGATTTTTGGCAATAAGCCTTGTAGAATTTTGATGAGTATATTTCCAAGACCCTGGCCAGGTTGTTTATGCTTATAGGTATAGCAAAGAACCCCCTTAGTATCAGGCTCCTGCTTTAAATCATCTACCGAAACCCCACATGAACGGGAAAAACCTTGTAGTGCTGGAGTCGCCTTACCTGAAACATCATATGCAGCAGTTACTGCTGGCCCTCTTCTCTCAACCTGCCTTTCAGCCTGAATATCCAATACTGAAGTTATAGAAACAGCGAGGCGACGCGGAGTAACATATGCTGTCAATTTACTTTCTGAGGTTAATAAACAATTCTTGTCCAAGCCATTAAATACGCCCTCAGAAAAACTATTGCTAAGACTTTGCAATAATTTCGGCGGCAATTCTTCAGTTATAATTTCAACTAGTAATGTATCTTGCATATAAGTATGTCGGTTCTATTTTGGAAGTAATGGAAAGCCAAGCTCCTTACGCGAATCGTAATATGCCTTAGCGACTAATCTAGCTAAAGTCCTGATCCTTCCAATATAAGCTGCACGTTCAGTAACCGAAATTGCTCCACGTGCATCTAGTAAATTAAAGGTATGAGAGCACTTTAATACCTGTTCATAACTTGGTAGCGGGAGACTCAATTCGAGCAAGCGCTTTGCCTCGGACTCATAGATAATGAACTGCTCCAGAAGAAGAGTTATATTACTTTTCTCGAAATTGTATTTAGATTGCTCCACTTCATTCTGATGATACACGTCTCCATAAGTAACCCCATCTGCCCAAATTAGATCGAAAACATTTTCAACACCTTGAAGATTCATCGCAAGGCGCTCTAAACCATAGGTAATCTCTCCCAATACTGGCTTACAATCAAGACCACCTACTTGCTGAAAATAAGTAAACTGCGTTACTTCCATACCGTTAAGCCATACTTCCCAACCTAAACCCCACGACCCAAGTGTAGGGGACTCCCAATCATCCTCAACAAATCTAATATCGTTAATTGCAAGATCTATTTTTAATTCTCGCAATGAATCAAGATACAAATCTTGGATATTATTAGGTGACGGCTTCATTACCACCTGAAATTGATAGTAATGCTGCAAACGATTTGGGTTGTTTCCATAGCGCCCGTCTTTCGGACGACGAGATGGCTGGGTATAAGCAGATTTCCAGGGTTCGGGGCCAAGTGCACGCAAGAAGGTCGCTGGATGGAAAGTGCCCGCCCCCATTTCCATATCATATGGCTGAAGCAAAACGCAACCCTGGTTACTCCAGTAACGTTGCAAAGTAAGAATAATTTCCTGGAATGTAAGCATGAAACCGCCTGAGTAAATCTGCAATAATCTAAAAAATAGATTTTACAGGGTTTTTCTTCTGCCACGAAAGGTCTGGATCAAACAAATGAATAAAGATAACCAGATAAATCCCAATACCAGACTATTTCCAAAACGAACATAAGGGGTTGCACCAGTGTATCCCTGCGCTAGTCCATTTAGTGCAGTCGCTTTAAATACATCAGCTTGCTGCAATACAACGCCGCGCTCATTTATAATAGCGCTAACGCCGGTATTAGTGGCACGCAACATATAGCGACCAGTCTCAAGCGCCCGCATTTGTGAAATCTGCAAGTGCTGATGCGGGCCAATAGAACGTCCAAACCAAGCGTCATTACTAACATTCGCAAGCAATGTTGCTTGTGGCAACTGATAGATTAGCTCTTCACCAAATGCATCCTCATAACAAATGTTTACTGCAACACTCTGCCCGGCAAGGCTCATAGGTTTCTGATTAAGTTCACCACGAGAAAAGTCTGTGAGCGGAATCTTCAGAAAATTTATAATCCAACCAAACACAGGCTTCAATGGAATAAATTCACCAAATGGCAATAAATGGAATTTTCGGTATGTCTGCTCAGAAGAAGTACCAAAACTAAACATAGAGTTATAGTAATCACCTGAATT
Source organism: uncultured Nitrosomonadaceae bacterium (assembly GCA_905612245.1). Lineage (GTDB taxonomy): Bacteria > Pseudomonadota > Gammaproteobacteria > Burkholderiales > Nitrosomonadaceae > BJGV01. The sequence continues at coordinate 2,099 of CAJQRL010000006.1, forward strand.
ACCCTCTGTCTCAATCATTCCGATGAGAATATCTCCCTTATTTTGTTTTGCATGGGAAGAAATTTTCTTAAGATAATTGGCAGACACCTTATCACGAGCCAATGGCAAAGAAATTTCTGGTGCAATTATAAGGCGGCTATTACTAGCAAGTGCAAGCTTGGCATATATGTCCATCGTATGAATAACATGCTCTGGCCTCCACTTCATTTCCTGAGAAATATTCCCCTGTAGCAAACTTACAGATACCGGCTCACCTTGCGGTTCAGTCCAATTAATAAACTGTAAACTAAAGCCAATGATCCAAATTACAGGCAAGAATAAAATGTTTCGCCAAGAACGTAATTCCTTCTCAAAAAGTAAACTGATAAACGCTGCACTTAAAATAAGTATCAATGAAACACCATAAACTCCTGTCACGGCCGAGTATCCTGCAAGAGGACTAGAGGGGACCTGCGAGTACCCTATTGTTAACCATGGGAACCCAAAAAAAGATACCACGCCACGAAGCCATTCAGATAGTGTCCACAAGCTGGCTACAAATAGCACCCATACCAATGGCGCCTCAAAATGAAGCTTCCTTACCACCCAGCCCGTTACTGTTACATATAATGAAAGGTAGGAACAAAGAATAAGCAGAAGAAGAACCGCAATTGGCATGGGTACTGCACCAAACTCGTGCAAGCTAATATATATCCAAGTAACGCCTGCACCAAACATTCCCATGCCAAAACAAAACCCAAGCAAAGCTGCTCGTAAAGGTGTTGCGCTCTTACGCCAGAAATAAAGCAAACATGCAATTGTGATAACCGGAACAGGAAAGAGATAGAATGGTGCAAACCCTAATACTGTTAGTGCGCCAAGTAAAAAAGAAGCAATTAAATAGAGGATAACGCCCTGCTGCGAGTTTCGAGTTTTAATTCTTGATTTTTCATTACTCAATCCTCGCACTTACTCTCCTCTGGCTTACACTCCTCAACTAGCACCGTATGTAACCTGCGACTATCCGCTCTCAGCACTATAAACTTCAAGACTCCAATGACAACTGATTCCCCGCTTTTAGGTAATCTTCCAAACCTGTTTAATACAAGCCCACCAACCGTATCATAATCATGATTACTGAATTCTGTACCTAGGGACTCATTAAAATCTGCTATCTCGGTAATCGCTTTAATTCGATAGCGACCATCTAATTCTTGAACAATATTATCTTCTGACTCATCATAATCATACTCATCTTCAATATCACCAACAATTTGTTCCAATACATCCTCAATAGTCACCAGCCCTGCAACCCCGCCATATTCATCTACAACAATTGCTATGTGATTCCTGTTACTACGGAAGTCTTTCAACAGTACATTTAGTCTTTTTGATTCAGGAATAAATACTACAGGACGTAATATTTCACGTGCGTTAAACTCCTCTCCTCCTGCGTAATAACGTAACAAATCCTTTGCCAACAAAATTCCAATTACATTATCCTTACCGTTCTCAGTAACGGGAAAACGTGAGTGTGCCGTTTCTATCATAAGCGGAACAAATGTATCTGGTGTTTCACTGATGTCGATTACATCCATTTGCGAACGAGGCACCATGATATCGCTCGCCTTCATTACTGAAACCTGCATAACACCTTCAATCATGCTCAGAGCATCTGAATCAAGCAAATCACGCTCAAATGCAGAGTGCAACAACTCTATTAACTGCTCACGATCTTCTGGCTCACGCAAGAGTAGTGTACTTAAGCGTTCAAGCCATTTAGGTTTAGGTAAGGGATCACTCATATTAAATTATCAATACTGATTACAAATAAAAAATTTATAAATCGTCTTTCAAAAAGACACATAAATTAAAACTAACCCAGAGTTCCTCTTAGATATCTAAGTTATACATGAAAACCCTATAGGTGGAATTTTAATACTATTCTTGGTAAGGATTATCAAATCCCAAGCTGGTAATAATCTTTGTTTCTAGCTGCTCCATTATTGCTGAATCTTCTTGGCTTTCGTGCAGATAACCCTGCAAATGAAGAGCACTATGCACCGTAAGATGTGCATAATGCGCCAACAAATTTTTATGCTGTTGATTCGCTTCTTTCTCAATTATTGCAGCACATAGAACAATATCTCCAGATAAAGGAAGCGTTTCTTCATATACAAAAGTTAATACGTTGGTAGCATAATCTTTGCCACGAAAATCTCGATTGTATCTGCGTCCCTCCACCTCATCAACGATACGTATAGTAACTTCCGCATCCTGCATCAATCCAGATTTAAACCATTTGCGAAGTTGGAAACGTGTCGGGATCTCCTTCAGATGCGACAAAATATTAACGGCATACTGTACGGCTAGTCTTAACTTTATATTATTACTTGTTAGCTCTGCTGCAACCCCAGTAGATTTACTCTTGTTTTTCATATTTTTCGTAAGCATTAACAATTTTTTGTACCAAAGGATGCCTAACTACATCTTCTGCCTCAAAATTAATAAAAGCAATGCCACTCACTTTTTCTAAAATCCGTTTAGCTTCTACCAGACCACTTTTCTGATTTTTTGCTAAATCAATTTGTGTAACATCCCCCGTCACAACAACCTTAGAGTCAAATCCAATACGGGTAAGAAACATTTTAATCTGCTCTGGCGTGGTATTTTGTGCTTCATCAAGAATAATAAATGATTTATTCAATGTGCGCCCTCGCATAAAAGCAAGTGGAGCAGACTCAATTGTCCCGCGTTCAAATAGCTTACTGGTTTTATCAGGTCCCATCAAATCGTACAGGGCATCATAAAGCGGCCTCAAATAAGGATCTACTTTTTGTGCCATATCACCCGGAAGAAAACCAAGTCTCTCACCTGCTTCAACTGCTGGACGTACTAATATTATGCGCTCTACTAAATCTCGCTCCAACGCATCAACCGCACTAGCTACAGCAAGATAAGTCTTACCTGTGCCTGCAGGACCAATAGCGAAAGTAATGTCATGGTCCTGAATCTGCTTTAAATACTCTACCTGACGTGACGTCCGGCCACGCAAATCTCTGCGGCGAGTAATAAGAGTTGATAATGCCTCTTCCCCGACAACAATATTAGAAGTGCTCTGCTTTGCTGGATGATGTGGATTCATTACCTCAATTAGACCTAATTGAATTTGTTCGGTACTAAGGCCAGCCTTAGCCTGACTGTAAAAACTTTTTAACGCCCATGATGCAAGCCTAGTTTGAGTAGCCTCACCTCGTATGCTGAAATGTTCACTGTGCCGGATGATAGAAACATCAAGGGTAACCCCAATCTGTTTAAGATTCTCATCCAAGACCCCACATAAGTTGGCAAGGCGCTGATTATCATCTGGAGGAAACGATATCTCTTCTGGATTAGGTCTCAAGGGAATGTAATGGCTAGTTAAAATTTTAATTCTGGTAAAAGTGGCCGTGCTCTACAGAAGACGAAGGTCTAGCTGTGGTGTCCCGAACAATTTCACCGCGTAATGATTTTGATAAGGCAGAAGTTATTTTAACCTCTATAAAATGACCAGTTATAGTAAGGTCTCCAGCAAAATGGACCATACGATTATTATCGGTACGCCCACAAAGCTCTTCAGGATTCTTTTTGGAGACCCCTTCGACCAAGATACGCTGAACTGTTCCTATCATGCTTTTGCTGGCAGTGCTTGCCTGACATTTTATCTTTTCCTGGATCTTCTGCAACCTTTCTTGTTTTATTTCGTACGAGGTATCATCAGGTAGTTCGGCCGCCGGAGTACCCGGGCGCTGGCTATAAATAAAACTAAAAGAATCATCAAAGCCCACATCCTCAATCAATTTCATAGTTGCGTTGAAATCAGCTTCCGTTTCACCAGGAAATCCAATAATGAAATCAGAAGTGAGAGAAATATCTGGGCGAGCAGCACGAAGTTTTCGGATAATAGATTTATACTCAAGAACTGTGTAGCCACGTTTCATTGCTGCTAAAATCCGATCAGAGCCAGACTGTACTGGTAGATGTACATGACTAGCTAATTTATGTAACGTTTGATGGGACTCTACAAGACGTTCTGTAAATTCTCTGGGATGAGAGGTCGTGTAGCGAATACGCTCAATTCCGGGAATTTCATTTATATATGAGAGTAACAACGCTAAATCCGCTGCGTCCTCTTCTGCCTCACCTTCTATTGGCCCACGGTAGGCATTAACGTTCTGTCCCAGCAAAGTAACTTCTTTAAGTCCCCGGTCTGCCAAACCCACAATCTCCATCAGTACTTCACGTAACGGGCGCGAGACTTCCTCCCCACGGGTGTAAGGCACCACACAAAAACTGCAATATTTACTGCAACCTTCCATAATGGAAACAAATGCTTTTGCCTCCCCCGAACGCCCATCACGCTGAGCTAGCGATTCAGGCAAATAATCAAATTTTTCAATTTCAGGAAAACTAATATCTACCTGAGGTTTTCCACTAGCTTTACGTGCTTCTATCAGCTGTGGAAGTCGGTGTAAAGTTTGCGGCCCAAACACCAGATCCACATAAGGTGCGCGTTTAATTATATTCATTCCTTCTTGACTAGCTACACACCCTCCCACACCAATGAGCAAGTCAGGGTTATTTTCTTTTAATGCCCTAACACGCCCCAAATCATGGAATACTTTTTCCTGTGCTTTTTCCCTTATTGAGCAAGTATTAAAAAGAATCATATCAGCGCCGTCAGGGCCGTCAGTCTGCTCCATACCCTGAGTAGCATGGAGCAAATCTACAATTTTTGTAGAATCATACTCGTTCATCTGGCAGCCAAATGTTTTTATGTAGAGCTTTTTACTCATAAGTTTGCTTCAGTCATAATATTCTTAAAAATTAATATTTTCTTTTATTGAATGACATATTTTCTTCTACTCGAGCCGTCTCTTTAGTAAAAAAAAACCAAATACACTGCACATCACCCGTGGCGATCAGTTCAGTATGAAACCAGACCAAATTCAGCAAGCGCCACTAAAAAATATTGTTTCCGTAAATTTATCTATCTACATCTAACTGCAATGTCACACCGTTTATCTCCATCTAAGGATAGTTAATTGCAGTGAATTCATCTGGTTACTATTTGATAGGGGCTGAGAAAATACACAAGACAAATTAGCATTAGTATTGACGGCAATTAAAGCTTCCGTGGTAGCCAGAAAAACTTTCTTTTCATTATAGAATAGTTTATTTTTCCAAGGTTTTTATCTAAAATCTAAGAAGAAAGATATGGTAGCGATTGTACTAGCTCTCAGCAACCCAGGTCTAGTTCAGTCTTAAGAATTAATGTAATTCTTAAGACTCTATTATTTCCCAATACTACTGGACTTAATATTAAGCTCTTTAGCTATATTACCAATACTGCGGACAGACGTATGCGTACTCCAATTTGGATCTGCTCATGTTAAAATAAGCAGTTATAACAAATTTATCATTTTTTTATTATCGTATAAATGCCACCGTCCATTCCTAAAAAAATCGTTATCGCTTCGCGTGAGAGTGCGCTCGCTCTATGGCAAGCAGAATTTATCAAACGCTGGCTTATAGAATTATACCCACAAAGCGAAATTAGCATACTTGGCATGACTACACGTGGCGATCAAATATTAAATATATCGCTCTCAAAAATTGGTGGCAAGGGTTTATTCATAAAAGAGTTAGAGCAATCAATGGCAGAAGGTCGTGCAGATATTGCAGTACATTCAATGAAAGACTTGCCCATGAATATGCCTCCAGGATTCGCATTGGCTGCTATTGCTGAGCGTGAAGATCCACGTGATGCCTTTGTCTCGAATCATCACAAGAGCCTAGACGCACTGCCTGCTGGTAGCGTGGTAGGAACTTCAAGCCTCCGACGTGAAAGCCAATTACGTGCACGCTTTCCTTATTTACAAGTACAGCCGTTACGAGGTAATGTACAGACACGGTTGCGTAAATTGGATGAAGGACAATATGCAGCTATAATTCTAGCAGCAGCAGGACTAAAGCGACTGGGTCTAGCTGATCGCATTACTACAGTATTAAGTCCCGAACTAAGTTTACCAGCAGTTGGGCAGGGAGCACTTGGAATAGAGTGTCTTTCTGAAAGAACTGACTTAATAGAACTCATGAAACCACTACACCACATCAAAACTGGGCAGTGCGTGGAATCAGAACGAGCTATGAGCCGAGAATTGGGAGGGAGCTGCCAGGTGCCACTTGGAGGCTTCGCAGAAATTATCGAGAGGAAATTAGTATTGCGCGGATTTGTTGCAAGTCCTGACGGATCACGGATGCTAAGTGCAGAATTGAGTGGAAACCCAGCATCAGGTGAAACTATGGGTATACGCCTTGCAAAAGACTTAAAGGCACAGGGTGCAGATGAGATTCTTGATGCGCTTAAATGAGTAATGGTTTATATAAACAATACTTTTCTGATGAAGATGCAAAGAAAACCTAATTGTGTTGAGATTTTTACAATGAATAGCACTCTGAAAATTTTAAGTTCCTGAAAGAAAAATTTATAAAATAATATTTTGATCACAACTGAACCAACCTTCTTTTAAATAAACTATGAGCAAAGAAATCAAATCAGATATTTCTGAAAAACCACGAGTAGCTGACAAACCAAAAGCTAAAGGCAAATCCAAGGCCCTCCGTAACGGCATTATTTTTCTATTATTTTCCGCAGCTGCTATTGCAGCTTGGCAGTGGTATGAGTCTAATAATAAAATTAAAAACCAGGTGCAAGAATTTAAAAGCCAACCGACAGATGTTGATGCATCTATTGAAAGCCAACTGACAGCGGCTGACCCATCAACTGAAAATGAACTGGTAGATGTTGATACATCTATTGAAAGCCAACTGACAGATATTGTCCCACCACCTGGATATCAGGAGATAGAAGCTGACACATCAACTGAAAATAAACTGGCAGAAATTGAGAAACGAATAATAGAGTCAATTAATGTCCAGTTAGCAAAACTTGATCCATCTGAAGAGCTGCACACTGTTTCTGACGAGATAAGAAAAAAGAGAGAAGAGAGCGATGCTAGATTCATGCTGCTAGAGAACGACTTAGCTAAATCTATAGGTAAGCAAACGATACTTGAGGGGCTTTACCAAGACCTAGCCCCTAATCGTAATGAAACGACAATCGAAGAAGTGGAGCAATTGTTATTTATTGCCAACCAGCAGCTGCGCCTAGCAAATAATGTAACGTCTGCCATGGTCGCAATACAAGAAGCTGATGAAAGATTGCAGCGCATTAACCACCCACGAATACCTCACCTACAGAATGTTCTAGCAAAGGACATGGACCTACTAAAAGCTGTGCCGAAAATAGATATTGTAGGTATCGGCCTCAGATTAGATGGCCTTGCTGAAACAATAGATCAGCTACCATTGGCAGTGGAGGGAACCCTCTCGCCAAAAATTAACGATGTCCCTAATAAGTCTCAAACTTCGAGAGGAGTACTAGAAATAATAAAGGATTTCTTTAAAGGTGCCCCTAATGAGTCCCAGGAATCTGGAGGAACGCTAAGAATAATACAAGATTTCTTTCTAGAAATTTGGGCTAATCTTAATAAATATGTGGATATTGAACAATTCGTGAATATTGAACAATTAGTTCGTATTGAACATGTAGGCAAGCAAGATATACCAGACCCATCACATTCATACTTTCTTCGTGAAAATTTAAAATTACGTCTATTGGCAGCACATAATGCTCTGCTTGCTCGTGATGAGGGAAACTTCCAAGCCTACCTTGAAACTTCTATTGAATGGATCAATAAACATTTCAATAATAAATCTGAGCTCGGTATCAGCATGTTAGAAACATTGAGCCAATTACATAGTAACGAGATTTCACTCAATATCCCCAATATCTCAACAAGCTATGATGCGGTACGCAAATTCCACCTTTCTATCAAAGTGGAAACAGCAAATGCATTAATTGATTCTAAAATAGCCGAGCAAGAACGAGCTGAAAACAAAGAAAATTCTCGCCTCTTGGCAGAGGCTGAAGCAGAGGCCAAGGAGGCAGCAGCTGAAGCAGAGGCCAAGGCAGCAGCTGAAACAGAAGCCAAGGCAGCAGCTGAAGCAGAGGCCAAGGCAGCAGCTGAAACAGAAGCCAAGGCAGCAGCTGAAGCAGAGGCCAAGGCAGCAGCTGAAACAGAAGCCAAGGCAGCAGCTGAAGCAGAAGCAGTCGCTAAGGCTGAAGCAGAGGCCAAGGCAGCAGCTGAAGCAGAAGCAGACGCTAAGGCTGAAGCAGAAGATGAAGCTAAGGCAGCAGCAGAAGATGAAGCTAAGGCAGCAGCAGAAGATGAAGCTAAGGCAGCAGCTGAAGCAGAGTCTAAGGCAGCCGCTAAGGCTGAAGCAGAAGCTGACGTGGAAAAGGATGAAGAGAAAGAGTCTAAATTAGAAGAGGAAGTGGAAGGAGATTCGGTAATGGAAAAGGAAAAGGCGGAAGGAGTGAGCATAGAATCGCAAGCAGAAGAGGAAGTGGGAGGGGAAAATAGATGAGGTTTTCTTTCTGGTTACTGACACTAATTATAGCTGCGGGAGTAGTAGCGTTTGCGACTAAATATAATACTGGATATGTTCTATTGGTCATACAAGAATACCGTATTGAACTTTCATTCAATATGCTATTGGTATTCTTAATTGCATTATTTTCTATTTGCTATTTTATATTAAGACTTATAATCGGCACACTTCGGTTGCCAACAAGAATACGTGAATTTCGAGCAAGAAAAAACCATGAGGCAGCTCATTTAGCGTTACTTAATGGAATAAAAGAATTCTTGGAAGGGCGCTACACCAAGGCGGAAAAAACTGCTAATAAAGCACTTAAATTTAAAGAATCTTCTGAGTTTATTGCAATTAATGCCGCCATTGCGGCCCGTTCTGCCCACGAGCTAAGTAAATATTCTCAACGTGACGGATTTATTGGCGTATTAGAAAATAAAGCTCCCAACGAGAAATCTTTACATGCTATTACAAAAGCCGAACTATTACTGGATGAAAACCGTTATGAAGAAGCGTTAAATATCTTACATACCCTTGATAACGTTGAAAAGAATCAGCAAAATGCAATACTACGGCTAGAATTAAAAGCACAACAGCAAGCCAATCGTTGGGAAAAAGTATTAGATCTGGTTGACGTACTGACGAAACGGAATGCTTTGAATAAAGTATTTGCGGAAGAATTACGACACCGCGCTCATCTGGAAAACTTCAAGAATGTTGTGTGGAATAAACAATTACTTAAGAGATACTGGAGGAATATTCCTTCCATAGAAAAGGAAAATAATACGATTGCTTATTTTGGAGCACAGGCACACATTGCACTAGGTGACTGTAAAACAGCGCACCAAATTATTGAAAATAGTTTAGATAAACAATGGAACTCAGAATTGGTCAGTATCTATGCCGATTGCATGAAGGGAAATGTAACAAGACAAATTGAATACGCAGAGACATGGTGGTTAAAGTTCTACCCTAATGATTTTAATTTATTGCTTACTCTAGGAAAGCTTTGTATAAGATGTGAACTATGGGGTAAAGCACAGAATTATTTGGAAGAAAGTCTCGCGATAAAATCCAGTTACGAAGCGCATCTTATGTTAGCTCTACTAAATGAGAAAATAGGAAACCCTGAGATAGCTAGGGCTCATTATACTAAAGGGCTTGAAGCGTCCCAAAATCCAGGGGCAGGAAAATTTTCTGATAAAACTCTGGACACTATCCCGGCTAAACTTTTGATACATAGAGATTAATATAAAAATAAAGATAAAGATAAAGATAAAGATATCAATATTACAATTTTGTATCAGCCGGAGAAGGAGTAAATGCATCTGAAATAAATTCATCTTCTGGCAAGTTACGAAGACTGACAAAATCAGTACGGGCCGCTCCCACCATTACCGGTGATCCACAAGCATATACCTGATATCCTGAAAGACTATCAAAATCTTCTAATACAGCCTGATGCACTAACCCAGTTCTTCCATGCCAATCATCTGCCTGTAGCGCTTCCGATAAAACCGGAATAAAACAGAAGTTGTCATGTTTTTGTTGCCAACTTCCAGCCAACTCAGCTAAATATAGATCAGCTTTAGTACGAGCGCCCCAGTAAAGAATAATATCCCGGTCGTTTCCACGTGTCTCAGCAATATGAAAGATATGCTCAAGCATGCCTTTAACTGGTGCGAAACCAGTGCCACTTGCAACAAATATAATCGGTTTATCTGAATCCTCACGAAGAAAAAATGTTCCTAGCGGCCCCTCAAAACGAAGAATATCTTTTTCCTTCATATTTGAGAATGTATGTTCGGCAAAAACACCGCCCGGATAATTGCGTACATGAAGCTGTAAAAACTCATCATCATGTGGAGCATTCGCCAAAGAATAACTTCTACGTTTACCGTCTTTCATTAGAATATCGATATATTGCCCGGCAAGAAACTGTAATCTCTCATTTGTTGGTAGCTTTAGAGAAATGGTCATGACATCGGGTGCTAGCAGCTCCATTTTTTGTACTCGGCATGGAAATTTCATAATTTTTATATCTTTAATTGCTCCAATTTCGCGACACTCAATCACTAATTCAGATAATGGTAAGGCGCAACAAAGTAGTGCCGCACCTTTATTCTTCTCTATTTCTGTTAACGTATCATCATTATGACTGCCAAAATCCACCTTTCCCTGTATGATTTTGCCTTTACACGTACCGCAAGCACCATTACGGCAACCATATGGAAGAGGAAAGCCCTGTCTTAATGCAGCCTGAAGAACAGTTTCTCCATCCTCTGCATTAAAAGTGTGGCCGCTGGGATTAATAGTGATTCGATAAGACATCGGATTATTGGCAGACCAACAAAAAACTAATGAAAAAAATATAAGTTAATATGAAACAAACACTTTTGCTTATTGGGTGCGGTGATATTGCTTTACGATCTGCTACGTTGTTACGTGCTCACTATCGGCTAATAGGGCTCTGCCGACACTCGGAAAATGCCCCCAAGCTTCGTAAATATGGAATTACTCCCATATTTGGTGATCTCGACAACCCTAAGACCCTTAATAAACTCGCAGGAATATCTCAGGCTGTATTACATCTAGCGCCACCACCCAATCATGGAAAGCGAGACATACGTACTGCCAATCTCTTAGCGTCACTGACAAAACGGCTAGCTAAAAGAAAGATAATTTTACCACAACGATTCATCTACATCAGCACCAGCGGTGTATACGGTGATTGCAATGGTGCTCTAATAGATGAGACGCACCCAATCAAACCACGCATAGATCGTTCAATACGACGGGCTGATGCAGAAAAAAAGGTGCGTAATTGGGGCTTACGTAATCATGTAAGCGTATCAATTTTACGTGTGCCTGGGATTTATGCTGCCGAACGTTTGCCATTGAAAAGAATACGTGAAGGTGCTCCGGTACTACTCCCAGAGGACGATTGCTATACTAATAGTATCCATGCTAATGATCTTGCTCATATTATCTTTGCAGCATTACGCTACGCAAAACCAGGAAGAATTTACAATGCTTGCGATGATTCAACCTTAAAAATGGGTGAATATTTTGACCTGATTGCTGACTTTTTTGATATGCCGCGCCCGCCTCGTGTTGCTCGCGTTAATGCTTATAAGCATATTTCAAGCAGCATGCTGTCATTTATGGAAGAATCAAGAAGACTAACGAATATACGTATAAAAAATGAGCTATATATAAATCTTCGTTATCCCACTGTAGCCAAAGGTATTTCTGCAGGTAAAGCAGCCACACTAGAAAGAGGGTAAAATTCTTCTGCTAAATTAGTAGATTAAAATAATTTCTATGGACCCCATACTCGTTATAACTAATCTCCCGGACAAAACAACTGCCTTGGAACTAGCTGAGAAATTAATTAGTAAGAAGCTAGCTGCTTGCGTTAATCTACAAGCTGAATGTACCTCAATCTATCGATGGCAAGATAAAATAGAAAACACAAGTGAACTACCAGTATTTATCAAAACTTTAGCAGAGCACTACCCTAGAGTAGAAGAAATAATAAAAGAAATGCATCCAGACGAACTACCTGAAATTATTTCTGTCTCAATAGGTGGTGGTCTGCCTGCATATTTGCAGTGGATCTCAGATGAGACAGCAACATCAAACAAAAAATAAATATACCGGCCCCTATGCATTTGATTAGATTTTTCCTATTGTTATTTTGTATAACGAGTATCAATGCTTTTGCTGAAGAGGAAAAGTCATCAGGTATATTGTCTGGGTTAAAACAACTTGGGGCCAGCTTTACGCAAGATGAACAGGAGCTACTGCCGCCCGACCAAGCTTTTAAACTCACAATAAAGGTACGTAGTGCGAATACTTTGGTTGCTGAGTTTGAGCCGGCAGAGAACTATTACCTATATAAGGATAAAATTGCTTTTGAACCAAAAAGCACAGGAATATTAATAGAAAAAATTTCTCTACCACAGGGAAAAATGAAAGATGATCCGACCTTTGGTCAAACAGAAGTATATTACAAGCCATTCCAGGCTGTAATTTCTTTAAAACGTGAAATACCCGCATCAACCCAACTTTCCCTTGCGGCCACCTACCAGGGATGTAACGAACCAATAGGTGTTTGCTATGCACCTATTGATAAGTTAATAGAATTAACTCTTCCAGTTGCAAAATCTGTGGCTGGAGTGCTAGCAGATTCAGTAAGTAATGATGCAACTGCAGCAACTGATTTTATAAAGACAAAACAGACGGAACCTAAATCAGAATTACTCGAACTCCGAGACAATCGCCGATCCATTGAGTCTGAATCAATAAAAATTGGCAAGATGTTTGAGGGTGGAAATTTCTGGTTAATCCTTGCAAGTTTTTTTGGTATTGGCCTTTTACTTTCCTTCACGCCCTGCGTATTCCCTATGTTTCCAATCTTGTCGGGAATAATTGTAAACAGCGGAGAGAGTCTTACTAAAAGCCATGGATTTATCCTAGCGCTGGCCTATGTTATGGGGATGTCTCTCACTTACTCAGCAGCGGGGGTAGCTGCCGGGCTCTCTGGTGCAATGCTATCAGTTGCTCTACAGAATGCTTGGGTGCTAGGAGGCTTCGCGCTTGTATTTGTTGCTTTATCTCTATCAATGTTTGGATTCTATGAGCTGCAGTTACCAAGCTCGATACAAAGTAAACTCTCTAAAGAAACAGGACAATTAAGAGGCGGACATTTAGCAAGTGTCTTTGGAATGGGGGCGCTGTCCGCACTTATTATCGGGCCCTGTGTGGCCGCACCATTGGCAGGGGCACTACTGTATATCAGCCAGACCCGAGATGTGGTGCTAGGTGCCTCTGCTCTATTCGCCATGGCGCTAGGTATGGGCGTTCCACTTTTAATTTTGGGCGCATCTGCTGGTGCACTCTTACCAAAAGCAGGGCCTTGGATGGAATCAGTTAAACGTTTCTTTGGTTTTTTGCTACTAGGTGTAGCAATCTGGTTGGTATCCCCTGTAATTCCAACAGCTATCCATATGTTGATGTGGGCCGCTCTCTTAATAATATCTGCCATTTATCTAAACGCTATTGATTCTTTGCCTGCAGGATCTTCCGGGTTTCGTAAACTCTTAAAAGGAATTGGTATCATTGCTTTACTGTTAGGCATTGCCTTATTGGCAGGCGTTCTATCTGGTAGTCGTGATATTTTACAACCTCTGGCTAAAATAAATTTAACTAGCATCAATGGGATTAACACTAATAAAACAAGTGCCACTGAATCTCAGCACCTCCCATTCCAGCGGGTAAGTTCTTTGACTGAGCTTAATAAACGCATTGCTGAGTCACAAAATAAATATGTAATGTTAGATTTTTATGCTGACTGGTGCATTTCATGCAAAGAAATGGAGCGGTTCACATTTACCGACCCAGAAGTAAAGAATAGGCTCGGAGATGTAGTGTTACTTCAAGTTGATGTCACTGAAGGCACAACCGATGATGAAGTTCTGCTGAAATATTTCAAACTATTTGGACCTCCTGGCATCCTGTTTTTTGACCCTTATGGCCGTGAAATTTATGATGCCAGAACTATTGGTTATCAAAATAAGGAAGAATTTCTCGCTATTTTGAATGCTGTACTAATCTAAATGAATATACTCTGGAAATCATTACTATATATAGGTGTAGCAGTACTTGCTATATGTCTTGGCTTCTTACTACAAGAAACTAAAAACAGCAGCGCTACAAAACTTGTAGCACAAAATGTGCCCGTAACAAATGATGGCGCAAGCTTAATCTTAGCAACTACCTTACCGGACCTTCAAGGGAAAAATCAGTCTATCTCACAGTGGAAGGGAAAAGTTCTGGTGGTAAATTTCTGGGCAACGTGGTGCGAGCCTTGTCGAAGAGAAATGCCGGAATTTGTTGAACTCCAGAATGAGTTGCGTGACCAAGGATTACTCTTTATTGGAATAGCAATGGACCAAGCAAGTAAAGTCCAGCAATTCAACAAAGAAATAGGTGTCAATTACCCTATTCTTTTAGGGGGAATTGAAGCTATGGAACTTGCTGAGGCAGCTGGTAATCGCTACGCAGTATTGCCGTTTACTGTCATATTAAATCGTAACGGAGAGATTGCTAGTACCCATGTTGGTCTCATTTCTCGAGATAAGCTGGAGCCTATACTTAAAGCTTTGTTATAAGGCTTGGGATAACTAGGTATCAATTGTTAAAGACACTACAATCAAAAAAATTGTGACTATCTGTGTCGGCTATATAGCCAGAATCTATTGTCTTATAGCGAATTTTGCCTTACTACCAACCTTCTTTCCATCAACTTCTGATTCAATCTCAGGTTCCAAAACAAATACCCGGTCACTAGAAATACCTCCTTTTTTAACTAGCCAATCACGTGCAGTCTTACCACGCTGCTCGGCAAGCTGACGCAACTCTTCATCACCAGCATTAATATTTGACAGAATTAATTGCTCCATTTCAGAAATAGAAATGGATCTTGTAAAACCTGTTTCATTATTTGATGTATCAAATTTCTCTTCTTCGTAAATAAGCTTAAGCAGTTCTTCATATTCTTCTGGCTCTATACTAATATCTTGTAAAGAGTCTCCGGACTCTATTTTTTCCGCTCTTTTGAGCAATTTTTGAGCCCTGATTTTGCGGTCAAGAATCTCTCGTTTAAGACCATTTAAGTCATTTTCCAGGTCTGCATGTCCTGTGATCTCTAATTTTAATCCAGGGCGATCAGCCAATGCCTTAGATAATATCTGCAAACGCCTCTCAACCTCAGGCTCCACTAGTCCGTAACCAGGCAGAAAATTAATCTCTGACAGCTCCTCTCCGTCACCGGCAAGAGAACTGAGCAATGCAAATGGAGATGCAACCGCCTTAGTAAGTAAATTAACAAAAGTATCAGCAATTACTCCACCCAAATTAAATTCAGGATCATTAAATGAACCCTTAATTGGTAAATTTAAATCAATTTCACCTCGCTGATTCTTTAGTAAAGCTATAGCAAGAGTTAGGGGAATTTCCAGAGCATCCTGGCTTTCAATTTTCTTGCCTAAGGTAAACTGATCAAGAAAAATATGATTCTCTGCTTTTAATTCTCCCTCTTTAATATCATAGCTAATATCAGCTGATAATTTACCTTTCTCTATAACATGGCCCAAATATTTTCCTGAATATGGACTAAATATTGGCAAGTCAATTCCAGTTATTTCTGCCGAAATATCAAGAAAGAGATCGCTCCCAAAAGGATCCAATTCTCCTATAATTTCAAGCGGGGCAGACTTGTCTACTAAACCGTTAATTCTTAATTCACCTGGATTTTCAGGTGCCAGCGAGCTAATTTGACCAGTAATATTGGTTAGATTGGCTCGATAATTAGGCTTAATAAATTGATCATTAAAATCAATATTGCCACCCTTAAATGTTACCTTACCAATATGCACTGGAAGAGCCTTGTCAATTTTCAATCCCAGCTGATCTGAGTTTTCAGTTACAGATATAGCGTATGTTCTTTTCTCTTCTGCCCCATCCTCCTTCCTGAAAATATTCTTTAGATTAATTTCACCATTTGGAGAAAATCTCACATTTACAAAAAAATCAGAAATTTCAATTGAAGTAATATCCGTACGAAACGGTTCACTTGCAAATTTAATCCCACTAATATCAAATTTTTTCCAGCGAAGAATATCTGCTTCATTTCCTTTGTCAAAAAAATTAAAATTAAAGAGTTGGCTTTTGCCACTTACTGTTATCTTCAGAGGATCTCCATCAGCCTTTACCTCACCCTCAAAAGACGCTTTGCCACGAGTGAGTAATGCATTCAAGTGATCCCCAGCCCAACCCTGCAATGAAACAAGATCAATATCTTTTGCATTAATAGCAAAATTAAAAGCCAATGGTGACCATGCCAAGGAGCCATTTGTTTCAATACTGCCATGCTTATTTATCGTAGCCTGTAGTGCTATATTTAAAGGATCGACACCACTAAGATCAATGTTGTTAATGTTTAAGTTGAAAGGAATGAGCACCACAGGAACAATTTTTTTAAGTGTAAGGTCTTCGAAATTTAATACCGCATCTACTATTTTTAAGCTCTCAATTTTTGCCGCCCATAGTTTGCTAGCACCCTCCGGAGCCGCCTCATAAACCTCTGGCCCAACCTCTTTTTCTTTCTCTACTTTCTCTTTTCCCATTTTTTTTTCGACAGGATACGCTGTGAAATTCTGAATCAGATTTATCTGTCCATCTTCTTTACGGCGTATTGATGCCTTGAACTGATCAAGTTTCACCATACCAAGCACAATATTTTTCTGTAAAGAATCAATATAAATATTATTTATAACGAGTTTCGGAAGGCTTAGTACTGGCTCCTCTTTTCCCGGATGCACTAACGATGCCCCCGCAAGTTCCATTACCAATTCAGCTGATTTTTGCCCACTCAGATCAATATCAATTAGCATGACATCAAGCTGTTCAAAATTAATGTTGTATGGCTCTTTTGTTGCTTTATTTTCAAACTTAAATTCACGTAATGAAGTATTACCAGACAGGACCATCTTGGTTTTTTTATCGGCCTCCTGTGTATAGATAAGCTGCAAATTACTATCGAAATATCCTGACAGTAAATTTATTCCTATCGGGACGGGCGAATACTCTTTCATTTGCATTAAATCAATATTGTTGAATTTAAGATTAAGAGTTGCTTCCTGCTTTCCTGAGAAAGGCCGCATTTTCCCACTTAGAAAAAAAGAAGATCCGTTTATTTTTGCATTAAAATATGGCTCGACCCAGGTTTTCAGATCATTTTCAAAACTAGAAATAAATGGAATGCCGAAATTAATTTCGGAGATTTTCTGGCGACTATTTTTAAAATAATCAATGAACTCAAAATGACC
Organism: uncultured Nitrosomonadaceae bacterium; assembly: GCA_905612245.1. GTDB lineage: Bacteria > Pseudomonadota > Gammaproteobacteria > Burkholderiales > Nitrosomonadaceae > BJGV01. Next base: position 19,510 of record CAJQRL010000006.1, read on the forward strand.
ATTTTCAACAACAATATTACTAATCGATAACATTGGCTTGTCACCACCAATTTTCCCCGAGAATTTTTCAATTAAATCAGAAATATTAAATTGATTTTTACCTTCACGAACTAAATACAATATTGGTTCTTTAATTGTTACAGAGCTAACTATAAGTGAGAGATGAGCAATAGATGCAGTGCTGACATTTATATACAATTCACCAACAGAAAATAAAATATTATCAGCACCCTCACCCTCTATTTTTTTTTCAACCCGGAAGCCACGAACAATTATCTCTAGTGAGAAAGGTTGAATTTCTATAGACTGAATTGATACGGGCCTATGAATAATTCCTGACAATTCAGCTTCAAGCTTATCCTTGGCATAACCAGGAAGCCAAAAATAACCAAGCAGCCCAAAAATCACAACAAATATCACTAAAACGCCGAGACTAACTTTTAAACGTTTATTTGTTACGAAGCGCCTGAGAGATTCGGTCTGCATTATTTATGCACAGATAATTTAACTGATTAGAGAATGAAAGATCTTTAAGAAATGGTCTAGCCAATATTTAACTCTCTACTCATTAAATATTTAATTTTACTTGAAGTGAAAAAACTATGTGTTGGTAGGCGCGATTGGACTCGAACCAACGACCCCCACCATGTCAAGGTGGTGCTCTAACCAGCTGAGCTACGCGCCTGGAAAAAGATGAATTCTAACTGAATCAATGAGAGGGCTCAAATTATAATATCTCAATGTTATTCGGCACGGCAATATATTACCATTAAAACTTCATTCTCAAAAAAACAAACAGGTCATATCAAAAATGTAAAGACTTTAACCAGAGTCTTTTTGATTCCTGCAAGACAAAGTAACACTTGCAGACGCGCCGAAAAAATATTAATGTTAAGCGAAAATATAGCTTAAGGACAGAAAATGATATTAGTAACAGGAGGCGCCGGATTCATTGGTGCAAATTTTATATTAGACTGGTTTGCGCAAGCTGACGAAGAAATCATTAATCTTGATAACTTAACTTATGCAGGAAATTTAGAAAATCTAGCTTCCCTAAAAGAGGATAAACGACATGTCTTCATTAAAGGCGACATTTGCGATTCCAGCTTAATCATCAACTTACTCACCAAATTTAAACCACGCGCTATTATAAATTTTGCTGCTGAAAGTCATGTAGATCGATCTATTGAAGAGCCTGATAGCTTTATACAAACTAATATTGTAGGCACTTTCCGGTTATTAGAAGCTACACAGGGTTATTGGGACGAATTAGAAAAAAATAAGAAAAAAGAATTTCGTTTTCTTCATGTCTCAACAGACGAAGTCTACGGTTCTCTTTCAAGTAAAGAGAAGGCCTTTGATGAAAACCATCGTTATGAGCCCAATAGTCCTTACTCAGCCAGCAAAGCAGCAAGCGATCATTTAATACGGGCATACCATAAAACATATGGATTACCAGTTCTTACCACCAACTGCTCAAATAACTATGGCCCGTATCAGTTCCCCGAAAAACTGATCCCTTTAATAATCATTAACGCTCTTACAAATAAACCATTGCCTGTTTACGGAGATGGCCAACAAATCCGTGACTGGCTTTACGTAAAAGATCATTGTGTTGCTATTCAACGGGTACTGGAAGCAGGCGTCCCTGGCGAGACCTATAATGTTGGTGGCTGGAATGAAAAACCAAACATTGATATCGTACACACTATTTGTTCTTTGCTTGATACACTATCTCCCCAAATTGATGGCAGAAACTATAACGAACAAATTACTTTTGTTACAGATCGCCCTGGTCATGACCGTCGATATGCCATCAACTCAAATAAAATAAAACGTGACCTTGGCTGGGAACCAGCTGAAACCTTTGAAACTGGTATCCATAAAACCATCAAATGGTATCTTGATAATCAGAGCTGGGTTCAGAATGTCCAATCTGGCGCATACCGAGAATGGATTGATAAAAATTATAAAGAACGGATCTTGTGAAAATTCTATTGTTTGGAAAAGATGGGCAAGTAGGATGGGAATTACAACGAAGCCTTTCTTTGATGGGCGAACTAGTTGCTCTAGATTCTGATGACCAGAAACTATGTGGTGACTTCACCCGGCCAGAAGATATTATTCAAACTATTCATTCAGTCTCTCCGGATGTAATCGTTAATGCCGCAGCTTACACAGCAGTTGACAAAGCTGAAAGTGAATCAGCACTAGCTCACACTATTAATACTCAGGCCCCAAGAATACTTGCTCAAGAATCACAGAAAATAGGCGCCTGGTTGGTTCATTACTCTACCGATTATGTGTTCGATGGGAATGGAGTTAAGCCATGGAAAGAGACCGATCCCACTACCCCCATAAATGTTTATGGTTCAACAAAATTGGAAGGAGAGAAAGCTGTCATAAATTCTGGCTGCAAACACCTCATATTTCGTTCCAGTTGGGTCTATTCTACTCACGGTGAGAACTTTATTAAAACCATGATTCGTCTTGCACAAAGCCGAGATCATCTTTCTATTATTGATGATCAGATTGGAGCCCCTACAAGCGCAGAGTTATTAGCAGACGTTACTGCTCATTCAATTTGTACAGCCTTAAGACAACCTCAGGTATCAGGGTTATATCATCTAGCTGCCAAGGGAGAAACTTCATGGTATGACTATGCTAATTTTGTACTCGATAAAGTCCGTCAATCTGGAATTAAACTTAAGGTTCAGGCAGAGAATATTCAACCTGTAACGACTAATGCCTTTCCTCAAACCGCACGGCGACCCGGAAATTCTCGATTAAATACCAAAAAAATAGAACATACTTTCGATTTAAGCTTGCCATTGTGGCAAACTGGCGTAACACGTATGCTTGCTGAATTTTTGAAAAAAGATTATGACCAAACGTAAAGGCATCATTTTAGCTGGCGGTTCCGGCACAAGACTCTATCCCGTAACTAAAGTAGTTTCCAAACAGCTACTCCCAATTTACGATAAACCAATGATTTACTATCCCTTGAGCACACTCATGCTAGCGGGTATTCGTAATATACTTATTATATCTACGCCCCAAGACATTCCACGCTTTGAGCAACTCTTAGGAAATGGTGAGGATTGGGGTCTCAATTTGCAATATGCCGAGCAACCAAGTCCTGATGGATTAGCCCAAGCCTTCATAATCGGCAAGAATTTTATTTCTCAGGATCCTAGCGCTCTCATTTTAGGAGACAATATTTTCTATGGTCACGATTTACAAACACAACTTTCGTCCACTACGCTAGAATCAAGAGGTGCAACTGTCTTTGCCTATCATGTACAAAACCCTGGTAGTTACGGTGTAGTCACGCTTGATGCTCAAGGCCGAGCTACCTCATTAGAAGAAAAGCCTTCTCAGCCAAAAAGTAACTACGCTGTTACTGGTCTATACTTTTATGACAATCAAATTGTTGATATCGTTACAGATCTTAAGCCTTCTTCCCGAGGTGAATTAGAAATAACTGATGCTAATCGGGTCTATCTAGAACGTAATCAACTACATGTAGAGATTATGGGGCGAGGGTATGCTTGGTTAGATACCGGCACTCACGAGAGCATGAGGCAGGCGAGTAACTTTATCGAGACTATTGAACACCGTCAGGGTCTCAAAATTTCTTGCCCAGAAGAGATCGCTTATCGTCAGGATTTTATTAGCGCCGAACAACTTGAAAAGCTGGCCGCACTCCTGAATAAAAATAGTTACGGACAATACCTTATGCAAGTTTTGAAAGAACCGGTAGCCAAATGAAAATAATCCCTACTTCCATTCCAGAAGTTCTTATTATTGAACCTAACATCGCTAGTGATAGCCGAGGATTTTTCTTTGAAAGCTTTAACGAAAAGAAATTTAGTCAAAGTACTGGGCTTAATGTACGCTTTGTACAAGATAATCACAGCCAATCAGTTAAAGGCGTGCTTCGAGGCCTGCATTACCAAATTCAACAACCACAGGGGAAATTGGTACGGGTAGTACGTGGTTCTGTTTTTGATGTTGCAGTAGACATTCGAAAATCTTCACCCACATTTGGCCAATGGGCAGGCGCTGAACTTACGGAACAGAACTGTCGCCAACTTTGGGCTCCAGTGGGATTCGCGCATGGTTTCCTTGTGCTTAGTGATAAGGCTGATTTTCTTTATAAAGTTACAGACTACTATGCTCCCGAATTCGAACGTAGCATTTTATGGAACGACCCAACCATTGGCGTCCAGTGGCCGCTTAATGAAGAACCACAACTTTCAGCTAAAGATGAGGCCTCTTTGCCACTTCAGCTGGCAGATACCTATCCTTAAACCATTACAACCCTTTTGTAAATTTAAAAGATACCTAGCATTAATCAATATCACTCACCTTCTATTCACAAATTTAATGGTAAAATAATGGGTTATAGAATTACATCTAACTGTCTCTAAATATTAATGTATATAGGGGTTAGATACACTTAGCCTTATTAAAGAGAAACAATAACTATAGTTTGCCCATTCAAATTGCCAGATACAGATACAGATACTAGTCACTCTCCGTCTTTAGCTTCCTCATTAACGTCATGTAATGTGCCCAATGGAACTACAAGTACACCGACACAATTTTCTATAGTAATTCCTACTCTCAACGAAGCAGATAACATTGACCCATTATTAACCGGCCTCTTTGCGCTTGATCTACCACCTAACCATTTTGAGATCATTTTTGCCGATGATAACTCAAATGATGGCACACAGGACAAGGTACGTACCTGGGGGAAAAAAGCAAATGTGAAGCTCGTAGAGCGCAAGGGGAAACCAGATCTGACTGCATCAATTTTAGCTGGTGTTGAAATCGCATGCAGTAATGTCATCGTGGTAATGGATGCAGACCTGAGTCATCCAATAGATCGGCTAACTGCCGTAGTGGAGCCAGTACTAAATGGTAGTCACGACATAGCTGTTGGGAGCCGCTATGTACCAGGAGGTGGTACAGAAGGTTGGCCAATACATCGACGATGGTTGTCACGTATCGGTGGCTGGCTAGCACGCCCCATTTGTGACGTTAACGATGCCACCTCTGGGTTTTTCGCGGTTCGCAAGGATTTAATTGCAACGATTCCAGAACACGCCCGTGGATACAAAATCCTGCTTGAGTTACTGGTGGCGGGTCGAGAGAAAATAAAAGCAGTTGAGGTGCCAATCTGCTTCCGAGATCGAACGAGAGGAACTTCAAAGCTGTCATTTTCCCATCAATGGACTTACTTGCAACGATTGATAACATTGGCAGGAGGCACAGTCTCTGCCAGCACGGCCAGTAAGTTTGCATTAGTTGGGCTATGTGGCGTAATAATTGATACGCTATTGTTTCAAATTCTAGTAGTTTATGAAGCTGGGCTTGCACAAGCACATATTGTTAGTTTCTTTGCTGCAGCAACAGCAAATTACGCACTTAATTCTAAATGGTCGTTCCGAAAACACCATACAGGCTCTCTGAAATGGGGCCACTTTAGTCGTTTTTTGATGGTCGGTATGTTTGCATTATTGTTGCGAGGTGGCGTTCTAGCTTTACTAGTATATGGCTGGCATATTCCTGCCGGACTAGCAATCTTTCCAGCAATTGCTGCAACAGCAGTTGTTAACTATCTAGGGTCTGCTTTCTATGTTTTTCCTATAACAAATAACCCTCCATCGTTAGATACACGCTGGCGAATTGCTTCAGTCGGCATTGTAGTATTCATCCTATTATTACGATTGATTTATTTGGGACAAGCACAATTAATTCCGGATGAGGCGTACTACTGGAATTATGCTCAACACATGGATTTAAGTTATATCGATCACCCGCCGATGGTTGCTTGGTTAATCTGGTTAGGCACCTCTTTCTTTGGTGACAATGAGTTTGGAGTGCGCATCGCCTCATATATTTGTAGCCTAGTGACAATGGGTTATCTATATGCACTAACACTCAACATTTATGACAAATCAACCAGCATGCGCGCAATTCTGCTACTGGCCATCCTTCCAATAGGGTTTTCTCATGGATTGCTAATGACGCCAGATGCCCCGCTATTAGCAGCCTGGGCTGCTACACTTTATTACATGGAAAGGGCCCTGATTGCTGGACGTAGTTCGGCCTGGATTGGTGTAGGTATTGCATTTGGCTTGGGGATTCTGTCTAAATATACACTTGGACTTCTGGGATTTTCGGCTTTAATATTTATGCTCCTAGATCCAGCTGCACGTCGCTGGCTATTCCGCCCACATCCTTATCTAGCAGCAACACTTGCATTATTGCTGTTTGCACCTGTAATTATCTGGAATAGTGAAAATAATTGGGCTTCATTCCTATTCCAGTCAAGGAGAGTAATAGGGGCGGGGCTGGATAATGAGTTCTCGATTCAGTATTTACCTATGCATATTTTGGTACTACTGACTCCGTTAGGGATAATTGCTGCAGGATTGGCATTATTCTTTAGAAGTAATGACGGAGGCCAACCTGTAAACAGGCACCGTTTATTTATACAAATATTTGCAGGTGTCCCTTTAGCGGTATTTATCTTTGTTAGCATATTCAACGCGCCACGGTTTCATTGGACAACTCCGTTGTGGCTTGCCCTATTACCGACAATAGCGTGGATGATGGGTAAGACGGATACTCTACAGAACATTACACACCGTTTACTGTCATTATGGAAACCAACGATCCTTTTAACAGTTTTTTGCTATGCATTCATATTACACTATGCGGTACTTGGGATACCAGGAATCCCATATCCGTCCTCAGTAATGAAACATTATTTTTGGCGTGAAACAACGATAGAAATTGAAAAAATAGTAGATGATGTACGACAGCAGACGGGACAGGAGCCTATTGTTGTCGGCATGAGTAAGTGGTCAGTTGCAAGTTCATTGCTATTCTATAACAATGCTAAAAATAGTATGGACGTTCGCTCTCGAAATATGTTTGGTGACAGCGGGGCTATGTTCGAGTTCTGGTCTCCATCAGAATTATCTTCAACCAGACCCATCGTTATGGTAAGTATGAAACGTAATCGACTTGAACATACCCGGCTTGGAAATGATTTTAATCAGATTTTGGATCGTCCCGGCCCGATACTAAATAGATCTATTAAACGAAATAATAAGAAACTGCGGGAAGTATACTACCGAGTTGCACAAGGTTACCTTGGAAATAAAGATACTTACTAGAAAATGAGATAAGGCCTACTAAATTTTACATAGGAGCCCTTATAATTTGATTGATACTCAAGTAAAACTTATGGTGCTATCTAAGCTCCAGAAAATATGATGACTAAAATATCCGATTTCACTAAAGCTGTTATTTTAAGTGCCGGCCAAGGCAGGAGACTGCTTCCGTTGACCAAAAATTCCCCAAAATGTCTTTTGCCAGTTTCTGGCAAGCCGATTATTGAATGGCAGATTGATGCTCTACTTACAGCTGGAATTAAAGAAATTATTGTAGTAACCGGCTTTCAGACCAACCTAGTTGAAGAATTATTGCAACAACGCTATCCAGATCATAAACAAATCAGAACACTTTTTAACCCTTTTTTCGAGGTTGCAGATAATCTAGCCAGCTGTTGGGTAGCCCGCTCTGTTATGGACTGCAATTTCCTACTGTTAAACGGCGATACTATTTTCGATGTTTCTTTGTTAAAACAAGTACTAGAATCGGAACCTGCGCCTATAACGCTTAGTATAGATTATAAAAAAGTTTATGATGCAGACGATATGAAAGTTCAATTAGATAATAAGGGACTGGTCAAACATGTAAATAAAACCCTACCTGAAGATCAAATTGATGCAGAGTCAATAGGGCTTATTTATTTTCGTTCGAATGGACCGATATTATTCCGTGATGCAGTTGAAGAGGCACTTCGATACCCTACTGAACTTAAATCCTGGTACCTTACTATCATAGATACGTTAGCCAGCAAGAATTTAGTTAATGTTTGTGCAATATCTGGTCATCGTTGGTGCGAAATTGACTATTCCTCGGACCTAACAAAAGCCCAAGAACTATTTAGTGAGTAGGCTAATATAAAACATAATGAAGTAAAAAATGGCACTATAAAGACCAATACGTGTTTCATATACTAAAATCAATCAATGGAATGCTAGGATAGCCCTATCAGTTTAGTAAAATTTCAGGAATTTTAAAATGCCAGATAAGATGCGGCCGGATACCTTCGTTTTCAATGACACTATGCGGAAGTTTGGTGCACCTCATACCATAATATATCAATATCAACACTGGAGTATTTTATTGAGGCCGGTACAATTGACATTGGGCTCTATAGTTCTGGTAGCTCATGACCCCGCCTCTGCATTCTCTGAGCTCAGCCAGGCAAGTTTTACAGAATTACATAAGATCACAGCACATCTAGAGTCAGCTCTCGGTCGTGCATTTGCATATGACAAACTAAATTATCTTATGCTAATGATGGTCGATCCGGATGTGCATTTTCATGTTATCCCCCGCTATGCAAAACCAAAGAAATTCGGAAATATAGAATTTACTGATCCCGGTTGGCCAAGTGCTCCTGATTTAAGTCATATAAATGAAACAAGCTCGTCAACTAATCTAAATATTATCGATCACATAAAAATCTGCTTAGTATAATGGCGAGTGAAAGGCCTGAAAGTAGCCATGGACTCTCAATGTTCCCATAACTTCTATTTACAGCCCCAATTAATATAGAACAACAATCTTGTTGAATTAATAACATGCGATAATAGTGGTGCTGAATAAATTGTTGCTTCAATTTAGCTATCGAAAAATATAGCTGCATGTTAAAAATAGGATATGGAAAATAAAAAAGATACGCCAGACTTCCATCTCCGGGAAGCGCATCATCTTGTCCGTGACCTGATGAAGCCAAATCCTATTATCTACTGGATTGATTTTCTGTTCCATGCCGCATTGGGCTGGTCGGCTTTTGTGGTGGTTTTATCTACCCCGCTGTTTAGCATCTGGCAACTTGTAGCATTTATTGTGGCCATACTGTCTCATTACCGTGCGGTAACCTTTATTCATGAACTTGCACACTTAAAAAAAGGCACCTTTAAGATTTTCCGCCTAGTCTGGAATCTTATTATTGGCATACCATTCTTAGTTCCATCTTTTATGTACAGCATACACTATGACCATCATAAACCAAATATCTATGGCACCAGTGAAGATGCTGAATACATGCCCTTTGCAACAAAGAAACCAATATTGATGGTTGGCTATGTATTATTCTCATTCTTTCCTCATTTGTTAAATCTTGGGCGTTATTGCTTACTTACGCCGGCATCTTATCTGATTCCACCGCTTCGCAAATTTTGCTGGGAAAGATTGTCCTCACTTACGATAAATCCAGCTTATAAGAGACCAAGTGGCTATATACGTAATGATAAATACTGGAAATTACAGGAGTTCGCAACTTCTGTATTTTCTATAATAATCATTTCATGCGTCACGTTTGACGTCCTGCCATTTAAGATTATTCTTCTATGGTATTTAATCGGAACATCCATCATTATTCTAAACTCGTTACGCACACTTTCTGCTCATGCTTACCGTAATCCTGGAGACCAGAAGATGGAATTTAGTGAACAATATCTTGATTCCATCGATATATCCGGCAATTCATTTATTACTTCACTATGGGCTCCTTTGGGCCTGCGTTACCATGCCACGCATCACCTTTTTATGAGTATGCCATATCATAATCTTGGGAAGGCTCAGCGTATTTTAGTAAAGAATCTTAGTGACAATTCACTTTATCTAAAAACTACACGCAATAGTATGTGGGATGCATTGTGTCGAATTTGGGGGGAAGCATCAGCATCACGCTAAACCATGTATCGAGTGTCAGCAGAACTATATCGGGAGAGGTAAGCTAAACATGACACAGCTTATTCTGCTACGGCATGGCCAAAGTATCTGGAATCGAGACAGCCGCTTTACAGGCTGGAGTGATGTTGAGCTCAGCCCACAAGGTATACAAGAGGCAGAAATAGCAGGACGCTTACTTTCAGAAGTGGGGTATACCTTCGATTCATGCTTTACATCTGAACTCAATCGTTCTAGGGAAACTCTGCGCATAGTACTATCAGTAATGGGCCTAAGTAGCACGCCCATACAACATAGTTGGCGCTTAAATGAACGCCATTATGGAGCTCTAGAAGGGGTAGAAAGGTGGTCGGCTATCAAGAAATTCGGTATTTGGCCAGTCCTTGGCTGCCAAATAAAATTTGGTGCAGCACCACCGCCTCTTGATCCTACAGATAAGAGATTTCCAGGAAACCAATTACGCTATTCAGGTATAGATAAGAATGAATTGCCGTTTGGAGAAAGCTTACAACAAACACATACACGTATGCAGCCATATTGGGAAAATACAATTGCACCTGAAATCAAAAGTGGAAAAAAGATTCTTATCGTATCTCACAAAAATGTCTTGCGTACGCTGATAATGCAATTAGATGGGATATCTTTCAGTCAAGTAATGAAACTTCCTCTTGCTACTGCCCGTCCGCTTGTCTATGAGCTTAACAGCGACCTACAAACTGTTCAAAAAAGGTACGTAGATACTATAAATAGCTAGTATCTGCATACCGTTTTATTTTTTGCGAGCCAATACTCTTTAACCTAAAAAAACATGGCCATAGTTTAGTATCCTAATGGGGTCCTTCTTGTAGAATAATTTTTAATTTGCCAATTATTTATTTTGAGCCTCAAGCCTCTTAAAACTAAATAGATTGACTCTCAGCTGCTATCAGTAAAGAATTTTATTTTTTAGTTTACTTAACGAAATTACTTTCCCATGTAAGTACCTTAATCCCTCTCACCTGACTCAAGAGAACAAGTAATTTACGTAGAAAACTGGAGTTGCTGGGCAATAATAACCATACATCTGAAATACGCTTATCCTTGCGCAACCATCCATAAAACATCATAAGCTTTAACACTATCAATAAATTAGCTGGACTATTTTTCATATGAAGGCAAGGAATCTTAGTAGCCGGCTCTGTAGAAAGCCAATGTACAATTCCCCCTCTTTGAAACACATTATCAATTGTATTTAGCAGACTTTGTGGAAAATCAGTTAGTGAAGAGTCCCCTGAAAGAAATAAAACATTACGCTGCGCACTTGGATAGCGTGAGAAATAGAGGGCGCGATTACGCTTCTTTAGTTTACGATACGCTAGGCCACGGCCAAAAGAACCGCC
>CAJQRL010000007.1 GCA_905612245.1 uncultured Nitrosomonadaceae bacterium
TCGTTTTATGAATATAATCCATTAGAATATTACGCACCCCAATCCAGGCGTGCCAAAAAAGGCTTATAAAAGACATGCAAGTAACAATGCGAACCCACTGATTAGAAAATATTGCTTTCCAACTGCTATAGTCATCTGGTGAAATAATAAGTAATACCGTAATTACTGATAAAATATAGAGCGTCATCACAACGGCAGTAACGCGCTGAACTAGCCAGTCTATTAATCCATAATGGGCGCCGGTTACTATTCGGTTTACCATATGACCGTCCCAAACAATATCGTTAAAATTATCCCAGCTATCAGTACCAGCTTGCCACTTACTTTTGCTTGTTCTCGCCCCTCACCATAATGTAAATCAAGTGCTAAATGTCGTATGCCTGCACACAAATGGTGCATAAAAAACCACAGTAAAACTGTTAGCCCAATCTTTACCGGGATACAGCTCAGAATCGCGTGCAAATCATCATAGCTTTGAGGAGAATCCAGCAGCATTTGTAGGCTGTATAGAAGTATAGGAATCCCAGGGAAGAAGAGAAGCACTCCACTCACACGATGAAGGATCGAAATCACTGCTGGCAGCGGCAGCTTAATCTCCATAAGATTAAGATATTTAGGTCGTCTTCTGTACAATTTTCTCTTCTCAATCTAGTTCAAATCAAAATCGAGTGTAGCCCGTTAAACATGTGGTTACAAGCATGGTGTTTTAGCAGACACAATCATATCAACCATGAACAAATCATTTAATCTACATAAGCCATGTGTAACTATATAAATAGTTATATAGTTACACACACAAGACATGTAATAATGTGCAACAAATTCTGAGCAAGTATGTTTCTAGAAATTACCTAAGTATCATGTGTAATGAGACTTGCTATAATACGATTGCGTTCAACACTATTCTTGTTCTGCAGAATTGTAATAAAAAATCCAGTTAATTATTAAAAATAACTTTCGTATGAACCAGCTATATTTGGAGAAAAAAATGAAGCCCCCTATTCGTATTGCAGTAAGTGGCGCTTCAGGTCAGATTAGTTATAGCCTTGTTTTTCGTATTGTAACTGGTGATATGTTAGGGAAAAATCAGCCGGTTATTTTAAAATTACTAGATATAACTGAGTCTCAGTCGGCTCTTAGTGGCGTAGCAATGGAACTGGAAGATTGTGCCTTCCCACTCCTATCGGATTTAGTAATTACAGATGATCCTAAAATTGCTTTTCGAGATGCGGATATCGTATTACTGGTAGGAGCACTACCACGTGGCAAAGGCATGGAAAGAAAAGACCTATTGGAAATTAATGGGAAAATATTTGCTGCTCAGGGAAAAGCATTAGATGAGGTTGCGAACCGAGATGTAAAAGTTACAGTAATTGGTAATCCCGCAAATACTAATGCGCTGATTACAATGAAAAATGCACCTGGACTAAAGCCTTATAATTTTTCTGCCATGATGCGCTTGGATCATAATCGCGCCCTTTCACAGATAGCCATGAAAATAACAAGGTCTGTTTCTGATATTAGTAAAATGGTTGTATGGGGAAATCATTCTGGCACCCAATACCCCGATTTAAGTTTCGCTGAGATAGATAATTTATCTGTCAGCACTCTCATTAATAATCAGGAGTGGGTAGAAAATTATTTTATCCCAACTGTACAGGGTCGTGGAATGTCAATTATTAAAGCCCGTGGACTATCAAGTGCTGCAAGCGCTGCAAATGCAGCTATAAATCATGTTCATGACTGGGTTTTTGGAACAAAGAAAAATGACTGGACATCTATGGGCATACCTTCAGATGGTAGCTATGGTATTCCTGAAGGTGTAATTTACAGCTATCCAGTTGTATGCGAGAACGGTTTCTATGAAATATTTCAGGGATTGGAAATAAATGAATTTAGCAAGAAAAGAATGAAAATAACCTATGAAGAACTAGTGGAAGAGAGAGCACTGATAACGCATCTACTCAATAAATAAGCTTATTCCTGCTATCTTTTATTCATTTATCAATATACTTAGTATTTGTCATGTAGTTTACATTGACTACAAATTCTAGAAAAAATACAACAGCTAATCTATATGCCACATAATAAATTCAACAACCTAAAAAATCTTACCCTTCCCCAGGGTGGAAAAATGAAATTTTATTCTCTGCCCGCATTAGAAAAAATGGGATTTGGTAAAATTTCAAGACTACCAGTTTGTATCCGTATTGTCCTGGAATCGATAGTACGCAATTATGATGATAAAAAAATTACTGCTACTCATGTAAAGCAACTTGCCGGATGGAAACCTAATGCCGCAAGAACCGATGAGATTCCCTTTATCGTAGCTCGAATAGTTTTACAAGATTTTACCGGCATTCCATTATTAGCAGACTTGGCAGCTATGCGGAGTGCAGCTAAAAGATCTGGGAAAAACCCAAAGATCATTGAGCCTTTGGTTCCTGTTGATCTCGTGGTTGATCACTCAGTTCAGGTCGATCATTTTGGAAATAAGCAGGCACTTGATCGCAATATGGAAATTGAATTTCGCCGCAATAATGAAAGATATCAATTTATAAAATGGGGTATGCAGGCATTCCAAACATTCAAAGTTGTACCACCGGGTGTAGGTATTGTGCATCAGGTGAATCTTGAGTACCTCGCACGCGGAGTTCACCAGAAAAATAATGTACTCTTCCCCGATACTTTGGTTGGAACTGACTCACATACCACCATGATTAACAGTATTGGAGCAGTTGGCTGGGGCGTGGGTGGCATTGAAGCTGAGGCTGGCATGCTAGGGCAACCTGTTTATTTTCTGACGCCAGACGTTGTAGGTGTAAATCTGACTGGCAGGCTGCGAAGAGGTGTCACAGCCACTGACCTTGTATTAACTATTACCGAGTTGCTTCGAAAAGCAAAAGTCGTTGGTAAGTTTGTCGAATTTTTTGGAGACGGCACTAAGTCTCTGTCACTGCCGGACAGAGCGACTATTGCTAATATGGCACCTGAATACGGTGCAACTATGGGGTTTTTCCCAGTAGATGGAGCAACCATTGATTACTTTAAGAATACTGGGCGTAGTGATGAAGAAATTTCTATGTTCCAGTCCTATTTTGAAGCACAGAAATTATATGGCATCCCTCTTAAAGGAGAGATCGATTACACCAGTGAAATAGATTTTGATTTGGGCTCAGTTGCTCCGTCATTAGCAGGGCCGAAACACCCACAGGATCGTATAGAAATTGGAAAAGTGAAAGACACATTTACTTCTCTCTTTACCAAACCAGTTGAAAAAAATGGATACGCGAGAAACGGGAAAATTATAAACAAACGTTATTCCGAAAATTCTGTAAATTTAGGTCATGGCGACGTCTTAATTGCTGCGATTACATCGTGTACAAATACTTCTAATCCAAGTGTATTAATTGCTGCAGGGTTACTGGCAAAGAAAGCTGTTGAGAAAGGCCTGAAAGTTAAACCACATATTAAGACATCACTTGCACCCGGTTCTCGTGTAGTAACAGAATATCTGACAGCAACTGGTTTACTACCCTACCTGGAAAAATTAGGTTTTAATCTTGTGGGTTACGGCTGTACAACTTGCATTGGAAATTCTGGCCCTCTACTAGCGAAAATAGAGGAAACAATAGTAAAAAATGATCTGGTATGTGCAGCAGTACTCTCAGGAAATCGTAATTTTGAGGCACGAGTTCACCCTAATATCCAAGCAAATTTTCTTGCTTCACCACCATTGGTAGTATCGTATGCAATTGCTGGAACTATGCTTAAGGATCTAATGACCGAGCCACTAGGTATTGGCAAAGATGGAAATCCAGTATGGCTTGGTGATATTTGGCCAAGTAATGAAGAAATTAATGCACTGATGAAGTTTGCAACTAATGCAGAAACTTTCCGAAAACTATACCGTGACCTAACTAAAGATCATTTACTATGGAATAGCATATCATCGGCTACTGGTGGGATATATAACTGGCCGGAATCCACTTATATTGCTGAGCCTCCATTTTTCCAAGATTTTAATATTAAGCCCGTACAACTAGATAGAAATAGTGAAATTATTAATGCTCGTGCGCTGGGAATATTTGGAAACTCACTAACTACCGATCACATCAGTCCTGCTGGAGCTATTAAAGACACTTCTCCTGCAGGGAAATATTTACTTGCAAATAACATAGCTAAAGCTGATTTCAACAGCTATGGTTCGCGCCGTGGCAACCACGATGTAATGATACGTGGAACATTTGCTAATGTACGTATCAAAAATTTGATGATGCCAGGTAGTGAAGGCGGCGTTACTCTATACCAATCTGAAAAATCAGAAAGCACACAGATGAGCATTTATGATGCCGCAATGAAATATATGGGCGAAAATAAACCTACAATTATTTTTGGTGGAGAAGAGTATGGTACCGGATCAAGCCGTGATTGGGCGGCCAAGGGAACTCAACTACTTGGTATTAAAGCAGTAATCACTAAAAGCTTCGAACGTATACATCGAAGTAACCTGGTTGGCATGGGTGTATTGCCCTTGCAATTTAAAGGCAATGATAGTGTGGAATCACTAAACATTAACGGCTCTGAGCAGTTTGATATTGTAGGTTTGGATGACATTCGCCCACAGCAAGATGTAACTCTTATAATTCGCGATCAAAATGGGACGCGTAAAGTTAAGCTTCTATGCAGGATAGACACCCCTATTGAAGTAGACTATTTCATGCATGGCGGCATCCTACCCTACGTACTCAGGGAGCTTATGACAGCATAGATTTATCCCCTTCGCCAGCCAGTACCTTGCGAATTATCCTCCAAAACAACACCTGCATTAAAGAGATCCTTACGAATCTGATCCGCTTTAGTATAGTCCCCTTCTTTACGTGCAGTAACTCGTTCCTGAATCAAATTTTCGATCTGCTCGGATGTATATACCGAATCTCCAAGAGATGTATCACCCTGAAAATATTGTTGTGGGTCTTGTTGCAATAAACCTAATATTCCGCCTAGTTCCTTCAGTAAATTCGCTCCCTGTTTCAAGCTTTTTTTATTGGTTTCATTAGCAAGGTCAAATAATACTGCAATAGCTTCCGGTGTATTGAAGTCATCATTCATCGCTCCCATAAAGCGTTTCGCGTGAATATTGCCCCAATCTAATTTAGGCTTAATAGTAACTACATTTCCTTTGAGAGCAGTGTAGAGTCTGTCTAATGCGTGTTTAGCATCTTCTAAATGACTGTCAGAATAATTTAAAGGACTACGGTAATGCGCACGCAGAATAAAGAAGCGAACTACTTCCGGTTGATAACTGGCCAATATCTCACGCACAGTAAAGAAATTTCCCAGTGATTTAGACATTTTCTCATTATCAACACGAACAAACCCGTTATGCATCCAATAATTAACGAAAGGGGTGTCGTGTGCAGCTTCACTTTGTGCAATCTCATTCTCATGGTGAGGAAACTGCAAGTCCTGCCCGCCTCCGTGTATATCAAAATGCTCGCCCAAATAATTTTCACACATTGCTGAGCATTCAATATGCCAGCCAGGACGGCCTTCTCCCCAAGGTGCAGGCCAACAGGGCTCGTTAGCTTTGACTGCTTTCCACAATACAAAATCTAATGGATTTCTCTTATGTGGATTCACAGCAACCCGTTCTCCAGCATTTAGATCGGCCGCTACCTTACCAGATAGCTTCCCATAATCAGGAAATTTATCTACAGCGTAATATACGTCACCATTAGGTGCAGCATATGCAAAGTCTTTCTCTATCAATATTTGAATCATAGAAATCATACTTTCAATATACTGAGTAGCACGTGGCTCGAATGAAGGTGGCAATACACCCAGAGCAGAAGAGTCTTCATCCATTGCGCTGATAAAGCGACCTGTGAGCGCTTCAATAGGCTCCTGATTCTCTTGTGCGCGCTTAATAATTTTATCGTCTATATCAGTAATGTTGCGCACATAAGTAACTTCATACCCACTGTCCCTAAACCAGCGAACAATCATATCAAATACAACCATTACACGTGCGTGGCCTAAATGGCAGTAATCGTATACAGTCATACCACAGACGTATAATTTAACTTTATTTGTGGTTAACGGGACAAAATTCTGCTTACACTTAGCAAGTGAATTATAAATTTTCAACATTTAATAAATTTTAAACTTGACTAGCTTATTGATAAAATTTTGGATGCTCTTAATTAACTTATTTACGTGGTAAAATATCCATTGAAGTATAGCATGACAGAATTCCTGTAAATTCTCTTATTCAGATGTGCTGAACTATTTATTATCAACAAATATCCTTAAAAAAACCTGTAAAGTATCTTTAACCTTAAAAATTTTATGAATATAATTAAGTTATTCTTTGTTTTCTCTATTTTACTGTGCAACTCAGCATTCGCAG
>CAJQRL010000008.1 GCA_905612245.1 uncultured Nitrosomonadaceae bacterium
TAATACTGTAGCGGAAATTATCTTCTGATAAAAACATCCGCTACAGTATTATTTTTTAGTAAATTATTTTAGTACCAACCAATTCCCAGAATAACCAACCAAATCAAATTCCTTGTTTTAGCCGTCCATCCTAAATCTTTTTAGGATATCTTTTCCCGGTAATTAGATCAGTTCAATCACCGCCCATTTATTTAACTGCCATGCCACAATGTTGTAATAACGCGTCTATTTTTGGCTCCCGCCCACGTAATGCTATAAATGAGTCTAATGCCTTACGGCTCCCACCCACAGCAAGAATTTCATCACGGAACCGAGTGCTAATCTTCTCATTTACCGTCCCTTCCGTGCTTTCCTCAAACATACTATAAGCATCCGCAGATAATACTTCTGCCCACTTATAACTATAATAACCAGCCGCGTATCCGCCTGCAAAAATATGTGAAAAACTATTAGGAAAACGATTGAATTCTGGTGGAATAATAACTGCCACTTTCTTACGAATACTATCCAGCAAATCTAATACTGTCTCGCCCTCTTCCGGATTAAAATCAAAATGTAGGTGCATATCAAACAGTGAAAACTCTATTTGACGCAGAGTCTGCAGACCACTCTGATAATTTTTTGCAGCAATCATTTTATCGAACACTTCCCGAGGCAGTGATGCTCCGCTATCGATATTCTGTGTCATGCCAGACAGTACATCCCATTCCCAGCAAAAATTTTCCATATACTGACTAGGTAGTTCCACTGCATCCCATTCCACGCCATTGATCCCAGAAACGCCTAACTCCTCTACCTGAGTAAGTAAATGATGCAAACCATGGCCAAATTCATGGAATAAAGTTATGACTTCATCATGAGTAAAAAGTGCTGGCCGTATTTGACCGTTTATATTTACCGGTTTCGCAAAATTACAATTAAGATATGCCACCGGAGTTTGAATATTATTTTCAATTCGCCTACGGCTAACAGCATCATCCATCCACGCGCCACCTTGTTTACCAGGACGCGCATACAGATCAATATAAAATTGTCCTATCAGTTTTTCATTAGTATCTTTTATGCTAAAAAATTTAACATCAGGGTGCCAGAACTGAAGGTCAGAACTCTCCTCTGAAGAAGTAATGGTAATCTGATAAAGGTCTTTAACTAGCCCGAACATACCCTCCAATACTTTAGATTCAGGGAAATATTGTTTGATTTCCTCATCAGAAAAAGCATAACGATCAACCCGCAATTTCTCACTAACATATGCCAAGTCCCATGACTCGAGGTTATTTAATCCAATCTGATCAGAGGCAAACCGTTGCAGTTTCTCTAGATCATTCTTAGCATATGGCTTAGCTTTAACTGCAAGATCAGTTAAAAATTCTAGAACTTGCTTAGGTGTTGAGGCCATTTTTGACGCCAATGACACTTCAGCATAGCTGTTAAATCCGAGTAGCAGTGCTTCCTCTTTACGTAATTCAAGTATTTTTCTTATAAGTGGAGTGTTGTCCCAGTCAGCCTTGCCGCCAGAATAAATCTCAGCGGTTACCCCTGCTTCACTAGCACGTGTAGAATAAGCTTGGTACATTTTTTTGCGTAATTCTCGATCATCAGCATACTGCATGATTGGCTGATAAGAGGGTGCATGCAACGTGAATTTCCAGCCAGAAACATTATCCTTTTTAGCTATTTCTTTTGCTGTTTGAAGTACATCATCTGGAATGCCAGATACCTCTTCTGCATTTTCTATATGCAACATAAAATTGTTAGTGGCATCCAACAGATTGTCGCTGAACCTTGAAGTAAGTGCAGATAGTTCTTCCTGGATATTAAGAAATCGTTTTTTTTGCTCAGACTTTAGCTCTGCGCCACCTAGTTGAAAATCTCGTAACTCATTTTCAACTATCATTTTCTGGGAAGAACTAAGGTCCTTAAATTCACTACTATTGTGAAGTTTTTTAAACTTCTCATACAGCGCCTGATTTTGCGCTAGCCCAGCATGGTATTTTGTAACTATTGGCAGAGTAGTGTTATATGCCTCACGCAATTCCGGACTATTCATTACCGAATTTAAATGCGACACCTGTCCCCATGCGCGAGATAATTGTTCATGTGCATCTGTCATTGGCTGCACAAAGTTCTGCCATGTTGGCTCAGCAGAATCGCTAAGAACCGTTTCAACAATTAAACAACTTCGATCCAATAGCTCTTTTACAGCTGGGGCAATGTGTCTGTTTTCAATATCAGTAAAGTGCGGTAAATCAGAGAAATTAAGTAATGGATTAGTCATATTGGTCTATAAATAGTTGCTTCACATGAATGCTTATCTCAAATTAAAATTTAGTCCTCGTATACGATGATGCCGTTTGCCAAAGTGTACTTCACCTTTCCCAGCAGTTCCATACCAAGAAACGGTGTATTCTTACCTTGGCTCTTGAGTATTGAAGCCTCAACTCTCCAGTGTTGGTCAGGATCGAAAATACACAAATCAGCTGCTGTACCTACAGACAAATCACCGGCCTCCACACCAAGTATTTTGGCTGGTTCTGAGGTAACTTTGGCCACCGCAACAGCAAGAGGAATATTTATTTCTTCTGCCCATTTTAATACAAGCGATAACAATAATTCTATGCAGGTAGAACCAGCCTCAGACTCGCCAAAAGGTACTAATTTTGCATCTTCATCAACCGGCGCATGATCAGAACACACCGCACCTATAGTGCCGTCGACTAAACCAGCACGTAATGCATCCCGGTCGCTTATAGCTCTCAGTGGTGGAATAAGATGACAGTTAGAATCAAAAGAACTAATATCCATTTCTGAAAGATGTATGTGGTTGACCGCTACATCACAAGTAATAGGCAGCCCTTGCTGTCTTGCCGCCCTAACCATAGCTACCCCTTCTGCACTAGAAATACGACAGAGATGAACCTTAGCACCGGTTTCTTTTGCTATTAAGATAATCTTCGACAGAGCTATTGTTTCAGCACATACAGGGATCGCTGGCAAACCTAAACGAGTTGCCACTTCACCATCATGAGCCACCCCACTATCAGCAATACTGTCATCCTCAGGGCGTAACCAAACTCTAAAACCAAAAGTAGAGGCATACTGCATTGCCTGCATCATCACTCTTGTATCGAGTAACAACTTATCAGACTGACTGAATGCAACACAGCCAGCATCATGCAATTCAGCCATTTCCGTCAATCGCTTTCCCTTTAACCCTTGTGTCAGGGCACCAATAGGATAGACATGAGCCTGATTCAGGCTTTTGGCACGATGCTTTAACATCTCAACTAAGCCTGGCTCATCTAGTGGCGGATCTGTATCAGGAGGGCATGCAAGGCTAGTAACCCCCCCTGCGACCGCCGCCCTCATTTCAGATTCAAGTGTAGCCTTATACTCAAGCCCCGGCTCACGTAACCGTACTGATAAATCCACAAGGCCAGGGCATACTACTAACCCCTTAGCATTTATAACGTGATTAGCCTGAAAAGAATCTGGCTCAGCACCTATAGCAACAATCTTTCCGGCAACGATATACACATCATTTAAGGCATCCATACCGTTTTCAGGATCAATTACCCGCCCATCTTTAATAAGGACTCTCATAAGATTCTATTCTGAATTCCGTAATAAACTATAAATTACTCTACACATTATGTGAAATATTTCCTCTTATTAATAAATTTAATTTCCCGCCAAGATTGTCATTACCGCCATCCGTACCGCAATTCCAAAAGTTACTTGTGGAAGAATTACAGATTGCTTCCCATCAGCCACAGCTGAGTCAATCTCAATACCACGGTTCATTGGGCCGGGGTGCATGACGATAGCATCATGTTTCGCTAGGGCTAGTTTTTCCTGTGTAAGCCCATAATATTTAAAATATTCCTCAGCACTAGGAAGACGCGCACCCAACATACGCTCATTCTGTAAACGCAACATTAAAACAACATCTACACCTTTAAGTCCCTGCTCCATGTCGTGATATACGTGTACGCCAAGACGCTCAACTTTAGTTGGCAAAAGGGTCTTGGGTGAGATTACCCTTACTTCAGGTACACCTAGAGTAGTTAGCGCATGAATCTGTGAGCGCGCAACTCTTGAGTGCAAAATATCGCCGACAATAGCCACACGTAAATTATGAAAATCATGCTTATAACGGCGAATAGTAAACATATCCAACAATGCTTGCGTCGGATGTGCATGCCGCCCGTCACCAGCATTTATAACGTGAATTTCAGGGCGCACATGGCGTGCTATCAAATGAGCCGCTCCGCTTTGTGAATGTCGCACAATGAACATATCAGCATTCATTGCAGAAAGATTATTCACCGTATCCAACATTGTCTCCCCCTTAGACTGAGAGGAAGCTGCAATATTAAGGTTCACAACATCAGCGGATAATCGCTTAGCTGCAATTTCAAATGTGGTACGAGTACGAGTACTAGGCTCAAAAAAAAGATTGAATATAGACTTACCTCTGAGCAATGGTACTTTCTTAATATCACGCTGAGTTACACCTACAAATGATTCTGCGGTATCAAGTATTTTTAATAAAATGGGGGCAGGAAGCCCCTCGGTAGTAAGGAGGTGTTGTAACTTACCATCTTTATTTAACTGGGGATTATTCATTACTCTGGAGATATTTTGTCATATAAATTCAAACTAAGTTTTCCATTATCTTTCTGCTCTAAAGCCAACATTTTATCCTCCGGCAAAACCATATCTGCTCCAACATAATTCGCTGCAATAGGCATCTCGCGTGCACCTCGATCTACCAGAGCGGCAAGGCGGATGCTGGCAGGTCGCCCGTAGTCAAATAGTTCGTTGATTGCAGCACGAATAGTACGACCAGTGTAGAGCACATCATCTATTAATATGATATGGCGGCCCTCTACTTCAAATGGAATATTTGAAGGTTTAACCTGGGGGTGCAGACCAATTTCATGGAAGTCGTCACGGTAAAATGAGACATCTAGTGTCCCCAGAGGGGGCGTACACTCCAAGTCTTTATGTAATCGCTCTGCTAACCAAACTCCACCCGTATAGATACCAACTAATACGGTGTCTTTTGTAACGTCTGACCGAATTTTATCAGTCAGTTCAGCCAGCAGCTGTTCGGCATCAGGTAAGTTCATTCTGTCTATCAAAATATGATTGTAATATTTGTTGAGCTGCTACTTGATCGATAACAAGCTTTTGTTTTTTCCATTTAACACCCGCTTCTCTCAATCCCATGCTTGCAGTAACTGAAGTATAGCGCTCATCCACAAGCTTAGTGCCAATCTTAAAGCGACCTTCTAAGCGACGTGCAAATCGTTTACTCAATTGTGTCAGTTTATGCTCAGTACCGTCAGGATGAACAGGTAACCCCACTACTAACCGTACCGGCTCCCATTCTTCAATTAATTTAGTAATGGCATCAAATCTATTTTTTGTAACTTCTCCACTTACTGTAACGAGTGGATGAGCTAAACCAAGCTCTAATTCACCAACTGCTACACCAATACGCTTCTCGCCAAAATCAAAAGCCAGAACAGTTCCAACAGAGGGCTCTGCGTTACACGCCAAATTCTCTGACTTTGTATGAACTATAGGGCTAATCATTAAATATACTGCTCTTAAGCATGCCCCACCTCACCCGATAAAATAGAAAAATCTATGCCAAGCATTTGCATAGCCGCGGGTAATCTTTTATCCGGCAATAGGTCGAACATTATGCTGGGTGAAGCCGCAACCGTAAGCCAATCATTCTGAGCAAGTTCATGCTCAATTTGACCTGGTCCCCACCCTGAATATCCTAGTGTAACCAGTACCTTCTCTGGACCTTCTCCATTAGCAATGGCCTGCAGAATATCCGGTGAGGTTGTAAGCCCTAATTCATGATTTATTGTTAGCGTGGCCTGCCAGTCTCCGATTGGCTGATGTAGCACAAAGCCACGATCTTGCTGAACCGGGCCCCCAAATAATACAGGCAAATTTTTAGGATCTGAATTGTTACAAGGAATTTCAAGCTGATCAAACAAACTTTCCAAAGTCAGGCCAACAGCACGGTTTATTACTATGCCTAGCGCGCCTTGCTCATTGTGCTCACAGATATAAGTAAGAGTTTTGGAAAAACAGGTGTCTGCCATGGCCGGCATGGCAATCAAAAATTGATGGGTTAGATTAATGCTTTGCATGGGTAAGCTATTGTCATACCCTCTATTGTAAACTGGTTACTACTTATCTACAATTCTTCCGGTACAAAAATTAATAAAAACTCACATTCTCCTAGCCATAGAACACTTGGAAATTCTTAGGGGGTTTAAGAGAAGACATAAAATGAAAACAATTTTTTCTCACCTTCATGCCAAGCAATTACTGCTCTCATTTTATCGTTACCTACCTTCATTCTGTCTAGTGCATCAGCACTAAGTACTTTTCAATCGATCCAATTCCGAATCTAGAAATGCACAAATATCGTTAGATTCATATAGCCATTTAACATTTTCAGCATCCGTCTCAATACGCAGACAAGGTACCATATGCTTTCCGCCTTCTCTGACTAATTCATTCTTAATTTCAATATTATCCCTAGCATCTCTTAGCTCAATATTTATTGAACGTCTGCGCATGTGCCTCCTAACTTTCACACAAAAAGGACACGCACTAAATTGATAAAGAGACATTCCTGACATTGCCGCATCAATTTCATCCTGCTCTACCTGACTCCGGATTGCTGGTTTAGGTCTGGTAAGAAAATTTGCTAAAAGTAAGATTCTACCAACCACATATCTAATTAATTTCATTTTTACCTTATCCTTTTATTTCACTGTGATGGGATATATAGAAAATTTTGTGTGTGCTTTATTTACATTCTTCATTGTTCAAATCCTTTGTATAATTTTTATTACAGCGATCCATCTAAAATGTACTTTAATATCCTAACAACCTGATCCTGATCTTTTGCTACTGCACAGGAAGATGCATCCACCTCTTTAAGAGCATGCTGATGTTCATCGTTATGAATAACAATAATTGATTTATTTAACGCTGAAGCATAACCCGCATCAAAAGCGGCATTCCATTGTTTAAATTTTTCCCCAAATTTAACAACTACTACATCACAGTCTTTAATATATTTTTTGGTTCTAATAGAATTAATTTTTGCACCTTTGTTATCTTTCCAAAAATTTTTTTCCTCAGAACCAAGAATTTCAACTCCACAATTATCCGAAGAATCATGATTTGTATTTGGAAAAGAAAATTTAATACTTAGATCTTCTTTCTTACAAAGTTGAATAATTTCTTCTCTCCAATCAGAGTGAATTTCTCCTGACAAATATACATTTAACATTTAGCTTCCTTTTTATATTTTATTAATTGTTTTTTCATTTCCTAGCCTTAATTCCCAGACAGTTCTAGGTAGAGGCCTGAAGATAACCTCATACGTTAAATTTCAAAGAATAAAATAATACGTGATAAGAAGTTAGAGAGAATTGCTTCAGATTAGTTAGTCACTAACCTTCTCTCCATTTTTGAATGTTCCTGTTCCTCTCTTATAAACAGTTCCATCTCCGTAATACTCAACCCAATCACCTTCCCACAATCCGTTTTTGTAACTTCCTTTACTACTTAACTGTCCATTCCCGTGATACCCAACCCACTCACCTTCCTCTTTTCCGTTCTTGAAACTTACTTTACTCATTAACTGTCCATTACCCCAATACCCAACCCACTCACCTTCTTTCTTTCCGTCCTTTATTCTGCCTTGTTCTTCCCCAGTTACTTTGCCTGTAAAAGGAGTTTCACTGAATTTTTCATAATAAAGACCACCTCGTTCAACCACAGAATCTGTCTCACCCTCTGTCTCACTCTCTATCTCACTCGAACAAGAGATAAGAAACAGGAGAAGTATCGGTAGTAGGAATAGTATTTTCATTTTCATAGTTTACCTAGCTCGATTGCAGAAATTACTTAACAGTATCTTTTATGCAGTGTGAGGCAGTATTTTTCACCGCTGATGTAACATTCAATTTCTCTATTACCTGCCATTCACTTGCTCTTTTCGGAAATCACTATTCTTCCTACCAACTATTCCTTTATCAGACCATTTCTGAGCATCGAGAGGGGATCTCTATCAGAGTAGTTAGTCACCCCACTCACCTTCCATCACTCCGTTCTTGTAACTTCCTTTTTCCCTTACCTGTCCGTTTGAGTAATAAATAATCCACTCCCCCTCCTCTTTTCCATTCTTGAAACTTACTTTACTCATTAACTGTCCATTACCCCAATACCCAACCCACTCACCTTCTTTCTTTCCGTCCTTTATTCTGCCTTGTTCTTTCCCAGCTACTTTCCCTGTAAAAGGAGTTTTACTAAATTTCTCATAATAAAGACCATCTCGTTTCACCAATTCATCTATGGTCTCACTCAAACAAGGAGTAGAGATAAGAGACAGGAGAAGTATCGGAAGTAGGAATAATGTTTTCATTTTTATAATTTACCTAATATGAATATAATCGAACTCACGAAGGAACGGTTGCAGGTCGGTACAGGACAGTAATGCCACCGATTTGATGCACCACTTCGGCACTCAACTGGTGTTCTATTTGCGCACATTGCTCAGTACGTTTATTTTTATCTGCGCCTCTGATACGAATTTTAATCAGTTCATGAGCATTGAGAGCGATATCAACCTCAGCGAGGACGGCATCAGTAAGGCCGTGCTGACCAATCATGACAACCGGTTTTAGTGAGTGCGCTTTTTTTCGTAACGTTTTTTTTTCAATATTCGAAAGATTTTTTTTCATGGTAAATACCTAATTTATGTATGCGTTGAATGCTATTCAACTGTCGTTTCCGTTTGGGGTTCGGTGGTAAATTGATACTACTTATTTTAACACTCTGCATCATCTACAGAATGTAACAAAGGATAGTTCGGGGATGTTCTTAAAGAGGAGTTAAATACAAATTTATTAACACCCCTTGCATCGCCGGGAATTGGAAGATGGGGCCTAAACTAAATGGTAGTTAATCGCTAACCCTCAATCCGTTTTTGTATGTTCCTGTCTCTTGATTATTAAAAGTTCCATTGTCGTGATAACTAACAAACTGACCTTCTTGCTTTCCGTTCTTGTAATTTCCTTTTTTTTCTAACTGTCCATTTTCGAGATATCTAATCCACTCACCCTCCTCTTTTCCGTTCTTGTAACTCTCTTTACTCCATAACTGTCCCTTGCTGTGATATCTAATCCATTCGCCTTCCATCACTCCGTTCTTATAACTTCCTTTTCTCGATAACTGTCCATTTGAGTAATAATTAACCCACTCACCTTCCTCTTTTCCGTTCTTGTAACTTCCTTTTCTCGATAACTTTCCATTGTCGTGATACATAAACGACTTACCTTCCCGTTTTCCGTTCTTGTAACTTACTTTACTTCGTAACTGTCCACTGTCGTGATACCTAACCTCTTCACCTTCTTCCTTTCCGTTCTTGTAGCTTACTTTACTTCGTAACTGTTCATTGTCGTGATACCAAAACAATTCACCTTCTAACTTTCCATTCTTGTAACTTCCTTTTCTCTGTACCCTTCCATTTGAGTAATACCAAACCGTCTCACCTTCATCTTTTCCGTTCTTATAATTTCCTTTAATCCATAACTGTCCATTGTCGTGATACATAAACGACTTACCTTCCCGTTTTCCGTTCTTGTAACTTCTTTTTTCCCTTAATTGTCCGTTGTCGTTATACCAAACCCACTCACCTTCTATCACTCCATTCTTGTAACTTCCTTGTTCTTTCCCAGTTACCGCTCCAGTAAAAGGGGTGTCAGTGGATTTCTTGTAGTAAATACCATCTCGATCCACTAAATCATTCTTAGTCTCACTCAAACAAGGAGTAGAGATAAGAGACAGGAGAAGTATCGGTAGTAGGAATAGTATTTTCATTTAATCACTAACCTTCTCTTCGTTCTTGTAACTTCCTTTCATACTTACCTGTCCATCTACGTGATACTCAACCCAATCACCATCTCTCTTTCCGTTCTTGTAATTTCCTTTACTACTTAACTGTCCATTGTCGTGATAATAAACCCACTCACCATCTCCCTTTCCGTTCTTGTAATTTCCTCTATATCTTAAATCTCCATCGTCGTGATAATAAACCCACTCACCTTCCTCTTTTCCGTTCTTGTAACTTCCTCTATATCTTAAATCTCCATCATCGTGATACCCGGCCCACTTACCTTCTTTCTTTCCTTCCTCTACTCTGCCTTTTTCTTTCCCAGTTACTTCCCCGGTAAAAGGAGTGAAACCGGATATCGAATTCGCTAGATCTTCATAATAAAGACCATCTCGTTCAACTACCGAATCTGTCTCAATCGAACAAGAGATAAGAGACAGGAGAAGTATCGGAAACAGGAATAGTATTTTCATTTTCATAGTTTGCCTGAGTCATTTTGAGAAAGAAAGACTAAGGATGTCATCTGTTTTTTCTCCCATCTAATTTCCATTTTCCCCCAAATTGGTTCGTATTCTTTGTTTATCTCCACGAGTCGTTCTACTCTTTCTTTATATCTTTTCAAGACTGAATAAAAAGAACTTCCAGTCTCACTCCACCTATTACCTTTGTGAGTGCGTATACCTTTTTCGTTAAGATGTTTGGTGATACGTCTATAACTCAACCCATCATCGTGAAGTGATTTAATGAGTGTATGAATATGTTTTTGTTCTGGAGAGTAGTTGTCTTGGTAGTGTCTCAGTCTGTTAGTTCTTATCGCAACATTGGAACAAAGGTAGTCGAAATATCTCTTTTTGACCGATGTTATTTCACAGGTAGAAATCACTCCACCGTAACTGATTTGGCAAGATTTCTTGGCTTATCAACGTCGGTACCCTTTTGTAAGGCAACATGATAGGCGAGTAGCTGGAGTGGAATGGTGTGAAGAATCGGACTGAGTAGTCCTGCATTCTCAGCCATATTAATAACGTGAAGCCCCTCACTTTCCTGAATACGGGAACCGGCGTCTGCAAAAACATAAAGCTCTCCTCCTCGTGCGCGTACTTCCTGTAAATTAGATTTTAGTTTCTCTAGTAACGTATCGTTAGGGGCAACTGCAACCACCGGCATATCCTTGTCTACTAACGCAAGAGGTCCATGTTTTAGTTCGCCTGCAGCATATGCTTCTGCATGAATATAGGAAATTTCCTTGAGCTTGAGCGCGCCCTCCATAGCAATTGGATAGTGCATCCCACGTCCGAGAAACAGGGCGTGACGTTTCTGAGAAAACCTTTCAGCCCATGATTTTACCTGTTCTTCCACTTCAAGCACATGCTGCAATGCAACAGGTAAATGTCGTAGCGTAGTAATCATTTCAAGTTCACACTCACCTGACAACTTTCCATTTAGCTTTGCTATCGTCATGGTTAATAACATCAGTGCTGCTAACTGCGTAGTAAATGCTTTGGTTGAGGCCACTCCAATTTCTGGCCCTGCGCGTGTAAGAAAACATAAGTCTGCTTGTCTCACAATCGTGCTTTCTGCAACATTGCAAATCGCAAGACTATGAATATTCCCTAATGACTTAGAATAATTGAGTGCAGCTATAGTATCTGCTGTCTCCCCAGATTGTGAAATGCCTACTACCAATGTATTGGGTCGAGAGGCTGGATTACGATAACGATATTCACTTGCGATCTCAACATTGCAAGTGATCCCAGCTACAGATTCAAGCCAGTAACGAGCAACTAGACCAGCATGATAACTGGTACCACAAGCAAGTATCAGGATCCCATCAGTATTCTTGAGAATATGTTCCGCTTTACTTCCAAATAATTGTGGTGAAATGGAATGAGCATTGAGCACCATTTCTAATGTGTTGGCTACTGCGCTCGGTTGCTCAAATATTTCTTTTTGCATGAAATGATCATAAGGACCCTTTTCTACCGCTGCATTTGTTAGCTCACTTTCATGTGCCTCACGTGTAACTTTTATATGCGGTCCGGCACCTAGACAATTTACAATGCGATAGCTATCTTGGCATAACTCTGCAACATCTCCTTCTTCAAGATAAATCATACTCTTGGTAACTTGTAACAATGCCGAAGCATCTGAGGCGGCATAATTTCCATTCTCTCCTAAGCCCAGTATCAATGGAGCACCATTACGAGAAACAATGATATGTTCAGGATGAGCCTCCTCCATTACAGCAATCGCGTAAGCACCTTGTAAATCAGGAATGGAGAGACAAACTGCTTCAAATAAATCAGGTGCCTTCTTTAAATTAAGCGTAATAAGGTGAGCTATAACTTCAGTATCTGTATCAGAATTGAACTCAAATCCCTCATCTTTCAATCGTTGATGTAACGCCTCATGATTCTCTATAATTCCATTATGTACCACTGCGACCTTCGATGCCTCACCTGAAAAATGTGGATGAGCATTGCGCTCAGATGGCGCCCCATGCGTAGCCCAACGTGTATGAGCAATACCAATTTTACCTTGATACTTCTGTTCATTTACAAGCTTACTAAGTTCGGTAACGCGCCCGGTAGTACGTACCCGATTCAACTTTCCATTTAGTAACGCTAACCCAGATGAATCATAACCACGGTACTCGAGACGACGCAAACCTTCTAGTAATACGGGAACAATATTATCCCGAGCTACTGCGCCTACTATTCCACACATGGAAATTTTTCCTTATCGTTTTGATCTATAAACAACTAGAAGCCATTCGAAATTTATAATGCCACATTTTATTTCTTTGTTGGTCGCTTCCATCCGGGAATACTTCTTTGTTTAGAGCGTGACAAACTTAATTCCTCTGGAGGGGTATTCATCGTAATAGTTGATCCCGCTCCTATGGTGGAGCCGTTAGTTATTTTCACAGGTGCAATTAATTGTGTATCTGAACCAATAAACACATTGTCTTCAATAACTGTCTGAAATTTATTCACTCCATCATAATTACAAGTAATCGTCCCTGCACCCACATTAACTTTCTTCCCGACTGTTGCATCACCAATATAGCTCAAATGATTAATTTTGCTGCCAGAATTAATACTACTATTTTTAATCTCAACAAAATTACCGACATGAATTTTATCAGCCAAACTCGTTCCTGGGCGTATACGAGAAAATGGTCCAACTCTACAGTTTTTTCCTATATCAGCATCTTCAATAAGACTAAATGGAAATATGATTGTGGCTGCTTTTATTTTTACATTTTTTAATATGCAGTGAGCGCCAATTTTCACCCTATCACCTAGTATAACTTCACCCTCAAAAATACAATTGATATCTATCTCTACATCCTTTCCACAATTTAATTTCCCACGAACATCAATTCGTGAAGCGTCGATTAATGTAACGCCTTGCTCAAGTAATTTTTCTGCATAATTTTTTTGGTAGGTTCGTTCAAGTGCAGCTAATTGTACTTTGCTATTCACACCCAGAACCTCCCAATTATTAGATGGATGTGCCGCCTCTATTTTTTTTCCAGCCTTAGCTGCTATTGCTACGATATCGGTAAGATAATATTCTTTTTGAGAATTTTTATTCTCGAGTTTAGGTAACCACTCATGTAAATTAGCATTTGGAATTACCATAATACCCGTGTTAATTTCTTTAATTTTCTGCTGATCTATATTTGTGTCTTTATCTTCAACAATTGCAATAATATTATTAGCTTCAGTATCTCGCACAATTCTTCCATAACCAGTTGGGTCATCTAGCCTCACTGTTAGTAATGCTAGGTTTTCTTTTGAGGAAGCTGATATTAATTTTTGAAGTGTTTCAAGACTAATTAGAGGTACATCACCATATAAAACCAGCGTCAAACCTTTCTTATCTAAATGTGGCAGGGTCTGCATCAACGCATGTCCTGTACCAAGTTGAGGTTCTTGTTTGACCCATATCAGCTCATTTTTGCCTATAGCTTCCCGAACAGCATCATTGCCATGTCCATATACTACACAGATTTTATGTGGCAATAATGCATTAGCGGTATCAAGCGCATGAGATAGCAGTGGCTTTCCTGCAAGAGAATGTAAAACCTTTGGTAAAGACGAGTTCATCCGCTTACCAAGACCGGCTGCTAATATAATGATATTAAGTTCTTTCACGCGATAGGTATGTAACTATTCTGGTGGGAAATATAAAGTTTAACTTTAATTTTAATTAAATGCTTAAATTATATTGAGAAAATAAAAAAGGCGACCTAGGTCGCCTTTTTCTACTTCCGAATTATCTACTAACGCGGATGCTTTCTTATCTTTTCAATTGCTGCTATTTGAGCAAGAGACTCTGCCAATTCTGCCTGAGCTTTAGCATAATCAATTTTAGAAGACTTATCTTTCATGGCCTCTTCTGCACGAACTTTAGCTTCAAGAGCCTTAGCCTCATCCAGATCAGCGCCTCGAATAGCAGTATCAGCAAGAATAGTCACAATACTGGGCTGTACTTCTAGCATTCCACCAGAAACATAAATTAATTCATCCTCAGCCTGATCAGGAATTCTAATCCGTACTGAACCTGGTTTTATTCTTGTAATCATTGGTGCATGACGTGGGTAAATACCTACTTCCCCCATTTGCGCCGGCACAATGACTACCTCAGCGAGCCCAGAAAAAATTTCCTGCTCAGCACTTACCACATCTACATGTATTGTCATTGCCATATATTAATTTTTACTAAATAGTCTTAGCTTTTTCAACTACTTCTTCTATCCCACCAACCATATAAAAAGCTTGTTCTGGCAAATGGTCATATTCACCATTAACAATACCTTTAAAGCCTTTAATAGTATCTTTCAGTGAAACATATTTTCCAGGTGTGCCGGTAAATACCTCTGCCACATTAAACGGCTGAGAAAGAAAACGTTGTATTTTACGTGCCCTTGCTACTGAAAGTTTATCTTCTGGAGATAGCTCGTCCATTCCCAAAATAGCAATAATGTCACGTAATTCTTTATAACGTTGCAGCGTTTGCTGAACATCACGCGCTGTATTGTAATGATCTTCGCCAACAACTAAAGGATCAAGCTGACGTGAAGTAGAATCAAGTGGATCTACAGCTGGGTAAATCCCCAGAGAAGCAATGTCGCGTGACAATACTACGGTAGCATCCAAATGCCCAAAAGTTGTAGCAGGAGAAGGATCAGTCAAATCATCTGCTGGAACATAGACTGCCTGAATCGAAGTAATTGATCCGGATTTAGTTGATGTAATTCGTTCTTGCAAACGTCCCATTTCTTCAGCTAGCGTAGGTTGATATCCTACCGCAGAAGGCATACGCCCTAGCAATGCAGATACTTCCGTTCCTGCTAGTGTGAATCGATATATGTTATCAACAAAGAACAGAACATCTCGACCTTCATCACGGAAATTTTCAGCCATTGTTAAACCTGTTAAGGCTACACGCAGTCTGTTACCAGGAGGCTCATTCATCTGTCCGTAAACAAGCGACACCTTATCAAGCACGTTAGAATCTTTCATTTCATGATAGAAATCATTACCTTCACGGGTACGCTCACCCACTCCAGCAAATACAGAATATCCGCTATGTTCTGTTGCAATATTACGAATTAATTCCATCATATTAACGGTTTTACCAACGCCCGCGCCACCAAACAGTCCAACCTTGCCGCCCTTAGCAAAAGGACAAACCAGATCAATCACTTTAATACCTGTTTCAAGTAACTCAGTTGAGGCAGACAATTCATCAAAAGCAGGTGCTTTACGGTGAATTGACATATGTTTTTCTGCGCCAATAGGGCCCATTTCATCAATTGGATTTCCCAATACATCCATGATACGACCCAATGTCTGAGGACCGACCGGTACTTTAATTGGCTCTTTTGTGTTACTTACCATCATTCCACGACGCAACCCATCTGAGGATCCTAGTGCGATTGTACGTACTATGCCGTCGCCCAATTGCTGCTGCACTTCTAGCGTAAGCTCTGATCCTTCCATTGTTAGCGCGTCATATACCTTAGGTAGCGCTTCACGTGAAAACTCGACGTCAACTACTGCGCCGATACATTGAACAATTTTTCCTTGATCCATGGTTGTTCCTTAATTACTAAATCGAAAATTATTAAACCGCTGCAGCGCCCGCAACTATCTCAGAAAGCTCTTTAGTGATAGCTGCTTGACGGGTCTTGTTGTAAACCAATGTAAGCTCGTTAATTACGTCTCCCGCATTATCTGATGCGGCCTTCATTGCTACCATCCGAGCAGATTGCTCAGAAGCTATATTCTCTGTCAAAGATTGATAAATGAGTGCCTCTATATATCTCACCATTACATCATCAATAACAGTTTTAGCATCCGGTTCGTATATGTAGTCCCATGTCCCAGCCGGTCCTTCATGATTCTTGCCATCGCTTTCTTGCCCTTCTTCACTACTGCCCTGTAGCTGTTCATCAGATAATGGAAGTAATTGCTCCACTATAGGCTCTTGTTTCATAGCATTAATAAATTTGGTATAGAAAAGGTAAACTCGATCAAAACGATCTTCATTATATCCGTCGAGCACTACCTTAACTGCGCCGATAAGACTATCAATATTTGGCGCATCACCTAATCCAACGACATTAGAGACTACATTAGCTCCAATTCGTGTCATGAAACCTAAACTTTTATTGCCAATACAGCAGACTTCTATCTGCTCTCCTTCACCTTCCCACTCTTTAATTTTTGCAGTAGCCAAGCGCAGGATGTTTGTATTAAGCCCCCCGCACAAACCTTTATCGGAAGTAACGACAATGATTCCAATACGCTTTACTGAGTCTCTTTCTACTAAGAATGGGTGTTTATATTCACTACTAGCACGACTCATATGCGCTGCCACATTCCGGATTTTATCTCCGTATGGACGGGCTTTTTTCATCCGCTCTTGTGCCTTCCGCATTTTAGATGCAGCAACCATTTCCATCGCACGTGTGATCTTTTGCGTATTTTTTACGCTACTGATCTTGGTCCGTATTTCTCTGCTTCCAGCCATAGCTTAATAAGATCCGCTCGATTTAAAGTCTTGAACTGCCGCATCAAGCGCTTTATCAGTTTCAGCGTCAAGTTCACCACTTGTTTGGATTTTGTCCATGATGTCGCTGTATTTACTCCGCATATGACCCCTAAGTGCAGATTCAAATGCTAGTGCACGACCTACTTCTACATCATCTAAGTATCCCTTGTTAACAGCAAATAATGTGAGCGCCATTTCTGCCACACTTAAAGTAGCATATTGTGCTTGCTTCATCAGCTCTGTTACCATTTTTCCACGTTCTAATTGCTTTCTGGTAGCTTCATCAAGATCAGAAGCAAATTGAGCAAATGCTGCTAGTTCACGATACTGTGCTAAAGCTAAACGTACACCACCACCTAGTTTTTTAATTACCTTGGTTTGTGCTGCGCCACCAACACGAGATACAGAAACCCCCGCGTTAATTGCAGGACGAATACCCGCATTAAATAAATCAGTTTCCAGGAATATCTGTCCATCGGTGATAGAAATTACGTTGGTAGGAACAAAAGCTGTAACGTCACCAGCTTGTGTTTCAATTACTGGCATCGCAGTTAGTGAACCTGTTTTACCCTTAACCTTACCTTCAGTAGCTTTTTCAACATAATCTTCACTGACACGTGCTGCTCGTTCGAGCAATCGTGAATGTAGATAGAACACATCGCCAGGATAAGCTTCACGACCTGGTGGTCTACGAAGCAACAATGATATTTGACGGTATGCCCATGCTTGTTTGGTTAAATCATCATAAATGATTAGAGCATCTTCACCCTTATCACGGAAGTATTCTCCCATTGTGCAACCAGAGTATGGTGCAATAAATTGCATTGCTGCTGATTCAGATGCGGTAGCTGCAACTACAATCGTGTATTCCATTGCGCCGTGCTCTTCTAGTTTACGTACTACGTTTGCAACTGAAGATGCTTTTTGTCCGATTGCAACATAGATGCAGGTCATGTTCTGACCTTTCTGATTAATAATGGTATCAATCGCTACAGCTGTTTTACCAGTTTGACGATCACCAATAATTAATTCTCTTTGTCCTCGTCCTACAGGAACCATGGCATCAATTGATTTCAATCCAGTTTGTACAGGTTGATCAACAGATTTACGCCAGATTACCCCTGGAGCAATTTTTTCAATTGGTTCAGAACCATTTGCTTCTATTGGTCCTTTCCCGTCTATTGGCTGGCCAAGTGAATTAACAACCCGCCCCATTAGCTCTTCGCCTACAGGTACCTCTAAAATACGACCGGTACACTTGACAATATCACCTTCGGTTATGTGCTCATATTCACCTAGAATCACTGCGCCCACAGAATCACGCTCAAGATTTAGCGCAAGTCCAAAAGTGTTACCGGGAAACTCAAGCATTTCTCCTTGCATCACATCAGACAGGCCGTGAAC
The DNA here is from genome assembly GCA_905612245.1 of uncultured Nitrosomonadaceae bacterium. GTDB lineage: Bacteria > Pseudomonadota > Gammaproteobacteria > Burkholderiales > Nitrosomonadaceae > BJGV01. Next base: position 18,416 of record CAJQRL010000008.1, read on the forward strand.
ACGCACAATTCCGTCAGTAACCGAAACTACGGTTCCTTGAGTCTTGATCTCCGAAGTGGCATCAAGTCCTTCTATCTTATTCTTAATCAGTTCGCTAATTTCAGATGGATTTAACTGCATTTCTTATAACTCCTAGCTTTTAAGCGCAACAGACATGGCTTCCAGTTTTCCGCGTACAGAGGCATCTAACACCTCGTCGCCAATCTCAACCTTTACCCCACCTATTAATTCGGGATTTACATCTACCTTGGCCTCTATTTTGCACTTAAACTTAGACTCGAGGCCTGTTACTAAGTCATTAAGTTGTTGTTTTGTTATGGCAAATGCGGAAGTAATTTTTGCTTCCAGCACACCATCTTGTTGTGTTTTCAGTTGCTCAAATAATTCGCTTACCTCGGGCAATACTGCAACCCGCTTTCCTTCAGCCAATAATAAGATAAAAGTGCAATTATCTTTATCAAGCTTTTTGCCACATATACCAAGGTGTAAAATGCCGCATATTTCTAATAGTAATTCACCCAATCGTTTAGCAGGTACCGAAGGATTGCCTAGAAGAGAGCGTATACGTTCGTCATTTGCCACAAATGCAGCTAATTTAAGCATGTTAGACCAGTCTGATAATTTATCACTGGTCTTAGCTAGCTTAAACGCTGCTTCCGCATATGGACGTGCTATTGTTAGTGCTTCAGCCATAGATTATAGCTCTGCCTTAATATTTTTAAGTAATTCAGCGTGAGCTTTAGCATCTACTTCTCGGTCCAGAATCTTTGCCGCACCAGCTACAGCTAAATCAGCTACATTCTGACGCAACATCTCTCTGGCACGAACGACCTCTTGCTCAACCTCAGCTTTCGCCATTGAAACAATCCGATCCCCTTCTTCTTTAGCGAGACCTTTTGCTTCCTCGACTACCTGAGATGACCTTTTTTCTGCTTGAGTTATTATTTCAGCAGCTTTCTGCTTTGCTGTAAGCATTTCGTCAGCAGCACTCTTAGAAGCCAACTCTAACTCTTGCTTACCGCGTTCTCCCGCCGCCAAACCATCAGCAATTTGTTTCTTGCGATCACTAAGTGCTTGCATAATTGGCGGCCATACAAATTTCATACAGAACCAGACAAACAATATAAACATGATTGTTTGTGCGATTAAGGTAGCATTGATATTCATGTACGAACCTTTTTAATGATTAACAATGTCGGAGATCTAGCCGCCGACAACTGCAAACAGAATATACATGGAAATACCAACAGCAATCATTGGCACAGCATCGACTAGACCCATGACAATAAAAAACTGGGTACGCAACATTGGAATTAATTCTGGTTGACGTGCCGCTCCTTCAAGGAATCGTCCGCCCAAAATTCCGATGCCAACTGCTGCACCAAGTGCGCCTAGGCCCATCATGATCGCTCCAGCGATATATAATAGTGATTGTTCCACAGAGTTCTCCTATAAATAAAATATTACAAAAATCAATGATGCTCTTGATGAGCCATGTCTAAATAAACTATTGTCAGCGTCATAAATATAAATGCCTGCAGCGTTATGATTAGGATGTGAAATATTGCCCACGCTAAAGATAATAGTATTTGTGTTCCAAATAATACTGAGGATCCACCCATATTAGCGGCTGCAAATGATCCGCCCATTATTGCTAGCAATATAAATATCATCTCTCCGGCATACATATTCCCAAACAACCGCAATGAGAGTGAAATTGGCTTAGCTATTAAGTTTACGCCTTCCAAAAATAGATTTATAGGAATGAATATTCCTTTTATTACTGGGTTAGCGCTACTAAATGGCTGTAGTGCTAATTCCCCGGCAAAGCCAGCTGCACCTTTAACCTTGATGCTGTAATAAATTACTAGAACAAATACTGCAATGGACATGCCAAATGTAGCATTCGGGTCTGTCGTTGGCACCACCTTAAGAAAAGGAAGTCCGAGTACGGTAGCTAAACCTGGTAAATAATCTATAGGCACCAGATCCATCAGATTCATTAAAAATATCCATATGAAAATGGTTAGGGCCAATGGAGCGACTAGTGGATTTCGGCCAGTGAATGATCCCCGCACACTATCGTCAATAAACTCAATTATCATTTCTACAAAATTCTGTCCGCCTGCTGGCACACTCAAGGTTGCACTTTTTGCTACCTTGGCAAAGAGGTATAGAAATATCGCACCAAGTATGAAAGATACTGCGATAGTATCTACATTAATTGCCCAGAATCCCATGGCTTTAGCCTGTTCTGGTGTTTGCGCCAACCCTAAGGAACCATCTGGCAATTCACCAAAAGTTAGGTTCTGTAGGTGGTGCTTGATATATTCAGTTGAAGTGTGTGTTTCGCTAGCCATAAATACTTTATTATATTTTCTTTAATTACTTTTATTCTCACCTTGTAGCGGAGCAATTATCCATGCCAACTGACTCGCTACAAAACCAACTAAAACTGCTAAAGGAACAAGCTTAAATGTCCCCATCCCTATAGCTAAAAGTATACTTAGTACCAAAAAGCGCTCCGCTCCGGAGCGATAAAATCTCCACAAATGCTGCTGCGGTTCTTTCAGGGTTTTGTGTTTACTACTTTGCATGCGCCAAAGTAACAACAGCGTACCAATCAAAGCAACTACCCCACCATATATCGCAGCTCCTGCCTCCGCTTCACCTTCTAAGGCATAAGCAACTACCCCGGCTATTACGGAAATTACTATTTGCAGTACTGCTGTACGGTGTACGCTGGATTTCATTACCGCATCTCAACGCTTGATTTCCGAAGTCCAACGCTGGAAAAAGCGAGAGTTTAATGTTTCATTGAAAGACTGTCAAGAGACAACTCTTGGGGATTTCAAGCTATATATCTTAATAGCGTTTATCCACAGCAAATTAGAGAAATTAAAACAATGAAGCCATAACATATTTAACAGATAATTTTTATGCCCATTCTCTTTTTAGGATCACTCCTTCCTGCAATTTAATTCTATTTCTTGACCACAATGTTGAGTAGTTCTACTATGCTCATAAAATAGTTCCCCAACTTACTTTATCCTTATTTCTGGCAATTGCCTCTTAAAGATTTAGTAAATTAGGCTATTTATACCCAAAGCTAGATATTTTATTGGGGCGACTCATTTCGCATGAGCTGATGTGGACAATTAAATTAAACTAATTTATTATGACGAAAAATATAGACTCCGCACTACAATCCGTTAAAAAACATATAGCTACAGCAGCAATAAATGCTGGCCGTCAGCCAGAAGAAATCATGCTTTTGGCCGCAAGTAAAACCAACCCTGCTGAACAGGTAAAAAAAGCTTGGCTTGCAGGTCAAACTATTTTTGGCGAAAACTACCTTCAAGAAGCACTAGAAAAAATACTGGCACTGTCTGACCTACCTATTGAATGGCATTTTATTGGACCGATACAGAGCAATAAGACAAAACGTATTGCAGAGAATTTTTCTTGGGTTCACAGTGTAGATAGAAAGAAGATTGCAGATCGCTTGTCACGAGATAGACCTGAAGCACTTCCTCCACTTCAAGTCTGCCTACAAGTAAATGTAAGCGGAGAAGATACGAAAAGTGGCATACTACCTGAGTCTGCAGCAGATTTGGCAGCTTATGTAGCAGGCTTGCCACGTATTAAATTACGCGGATTAATGGCGGTCCCTGAACTTACTACCGCAACTGCTTTGCAACGCAGTCAGTTTCAAATGCTTCGAACTATATATGATCAGCTGAGGCAGGACGGGTTTGATCTTGATACGCTCTCAATGGGCATGTCAGAAGACATGGATATTGCTATTGCAGAAGGCGCGACTATGGTACGAATTGGAACTTCCATTTTTGGACCAAGACGCTATCCTATACCCGAAGAACTTGCAGCTGCCCGTATTATTCGGTAATAGAAATATACTTATCTTTCAACTGCTCTTTAGTTTCTATGATATTTGGATTGCCGATAATACAATCTACCGGACATACTTCAACACATTGCGTTGTTTCATAATGCCCCACACATTCAGTACATAACTCAGGATCTATTATGTAAATTTCTTCCCCTTGTGAAATTGCATCATTAGGGCATTCAGGCTCACATACATCACAATTTATACATTCGTCTGTAATCATTAAAGCCATATAAACCTCTATAAAATTACTTCCCAGATTTGATGCGAAGTTGTTTTGCAACCAAAGGATGTACAAATTTATCTGCATTACCGCCAAGTAACACAATTTCACGCACAATGGTCGCAGAAACAAACATATATTGCTCAGACGGAGTCATAAAGACAGTCTCAACATCGGGATACATACTACGATTCATCCCTGCCATTTGGAACTCATATTCAAAATCAGAAACTGCACGTAACCCACGCAATATCACCCTGGCATCTTGCTGCTGCAAGAATTCCATTAATAATCCAGAAAATTTTGTTACTTCTATGTTGGCGCAATCCTTTAATACCTCACGAGCCATTTCCACACGCTCATCCAAAGTAAAAAATGGTTTTTTTCCGCTACTTGGCGCTACTGCAACCACCACATGGTCAAATAAACTTGAGGCACGCCTAACCAAATCCTCATGACCGCGAGTGATAGGATCAAAAGTGCCCGGATAGATAGCTTTATCGGCTTTTCTCATATTTTAATAATTGATAATGTACTCTTCCTGCCTGACTACGACGCCAAACTGACCAATTTTTGTTTGGCTCAAAAGGATCTCCTGCCTCTAAATATATCAAACCATCTTGTGTAAGATGCGATGGCAACAATTCCAATATTTTAGGTAATAGCCCTAACTGATATGGCGGATCAAGAAAAATCACGTCAAATAGCCGCTGATCAGACCTGATAAATTTTAACGCATCGATCATTAGTAACTCTATTTGATCAGTTTCTAGTTTTTGCAAGCCACTCTGTAAGACACTATATACCTTGCGGTCAGACTCCACCATCACTACATGCTCTGATCCCCTAGATGCCGCCTCAATACCCATCGCTCCACTACCCGCAAATAAATCCAGACAGACCTTACCGCCTATATCCTGCCCCAACCAGTTAAAAACTGTTTCACGTACCCTATTAGGCGTAGGGCGCAAAGCGATACTATTTGGAAACGAGATTACACGGCCACGCCATTTTCCACCGATCACACGAACTTTATTTTGAGTCAAGGGCACAGGTAAGGAATTTAAGAGAGCACGCTTACAGATTAATTATTTGGCTAAAGATTTTTATTTCTTTTTTATAGCCCCCACCACAACTGCCACCATCCCTTCTGGAGGAATACGCCTCTGAAATGCATCTTTGATCTGTCCTACTGTAACAGTATCAACAGCACTTACGTAGTCATCCAAATAGGTGAGCGGAAGATTATAAAATCCTATCACGGCGAGATATCCCATGATTTTCTTATTACTATCTATACGCAAAGGGAAGCCGCCAACAATATTTCCCTTGGCTGCAGCCAGCTCCTTCTCAGTTGGACCTTCCGCAACAAAGTCAGCCAATACTTTTTGCGTAATCATTAAAGCTTCTTCGGACTGCTCTTTTTTAGTTTGCAAGCCAATCTGAAAAGGGCCCGCCTGCTTTAGTGGGTAAAAACCACTACGGACACTGTAGGCTAGCCCACGTTTCTGTCTAATTTCTTCCATCAAGCGAGATGCGAACCCCCCCCCCCCAAGAATGTAATTTCCTACCAACAGCGGATAATAATCTGGGTCATTTCGCTTTAACCCAGGATAAGCCAATAAAATATGACTTTGAGTTGCTGGGTGAGTAATTCTTTTGGTGCCTGATAAGGGCTCTGTCACCGGAGGCAATATATTTAAAGCCTTTCCTTGTGGCAAATCTTTTGATAATGCTTCCGCAATAGCAGCTGCCTCAGAACGACTAACGTCTCCCATAATTGAAATTACAGAATTTGCAGCAGAATAGTGTGACTGATAAAAATCTACTAAATCCTTACGTTGCAATCCGTTTAATGTATCTACTTCACCAGAACTACGTAACCCATAGGGGTGAGCTCCGTATAACATATTATTTAGCGTGCGACTTGCAATGTAACCAGGCTTGGTTTTTGCTTCTTTCAACCTAGAAATTACTCTTGCTCTTTCTCTTTTTAGCGCACTTTTTGGAAATTCTGGGTGCTGTATTATTTTAGAAAAGATATCTAGCGCCTGGTTGCGTTCATTTTTATTACTTAGCGTTCTTAATAAGACACCGGCACGGTCCCGGTCAAATCGAGCGCTAAGCTGTGCGCCAACATCGGCCAAAGATTTAGAGATTTTGTCTTCCGATAAGCCGCCTGCTCCAAGGTCAAGGAGCTGCAGAGTCAAGCTTGCCCGGCCTGATTTTTCAGGTGTGTCAGCACTGCTTCCTGCGCTGAAATCTACGCTTATATCAAGTATTGGTAACCCACGACTTTCGACAAAATATACCTGGGCGCCAGAAGAAGCTTGCCAATGCTGAATGGGGAGAGCTGCCAGCGTCCATTGAGAATAGATACCAAAGAACAAGGCTAGGAAATAACTAACCGATTGCAGCGAAACCATTTTTCTAGGTGTTTTTTTCATCTGAATTTAATTTAATTTAATTTAATTTAATTTATTTAATGGCGTAATTTAATAGAGGCAGGAATAGCAGCTCTTTGCTCTAGTGGCTGTGGATCAAGGACCGCCACTGTCAAACTATCATCTATCAAATATTTTATTGCCACTTCGCGAATCTGTTTAGCAGTAACAGTCTGTAGTTTCTTTATAATTGTATCTAAATCACGATACGACAACCCGACAGATTCTAACTGGCCGATCTGCATCGCCTGGTAAAACATCGAATCAAGCTGAAAAACGTGACCAGATACTACCTGAGCTCTAACGCGCCTAAGCTCCTTCTCGGTCACGCCCATACGTATTAGTCTTTCAATTTCGTTACGCAGAGCGGCTTCTAACTCTGCTACCGACCTCCCTTCACTTGGGGTCCCACTCAGAAAAAACATACCGGGGCCACGCCCCGTAGAATCGTAGTCAGCATTTATCGAGCTGGCAATTTGTTGATCCCGTACCAATTCCTTATTTAGTCGTGCAGATTCATTGCCATCTAATACTCCTACTAGCATCTCCAGTGCGTAGGGCTCCCAGTCAGCATTTGCATCATGTAACACTGGTGCATGATAACCCATGACTAGATAAGGCATTTGTGCCGGGGCTTTTACTTGCAGCCGTTTGATTCCTGCTTGCGTTACCTCTGTCTGTGGCTTACGTAAAGCCAAAGAGGCTATCGGACGAGATTTAATCTCTCCATAATATTTTTGTGCCAAAGAATATACTTCTTTTGGGTCCACATCTCCCACCACTACCAGCACAGCGTTGTTGGGAGCATACCAACGGTCATACCACTCCTGAGCGTCATCAACGCTCATATTCTCCAAATCGTTCATCCAACCAATAATCGGGCGTCTATATGGATGAGACTGATATGCAACGGACATCATTTTTTCATATACAAGCGCGTGTGGTTGATCATCAGTACGTAATCGACGCTCCTCCATTACCACCTTAATTTCTTTAGAGAACTCTTCTTTTGTTAATATGAGATTACGCATCCGGTCAGCCTCTAGCTTCATAGCTAACGCTAACTCAGATTTATGTAATTGTTGGAAATAACCCGTGTAATCACGGCTGGTAAATGCATTGTCGCGCCCACCTATTGCTGCTATTTTTTTAGAAAACTCACCACTACTAACATTTTTAGTTCCCTTAAACATCATATGCTCTAGGACGTGAGCAACGCCTGTAGTACCGTTCAATTCATCAATGCTGCCCGCCTTGTACCATATTTGAGAGATAACTACTGGGGAACGGTGGTCTTCTTTGACAACTATTTTAAGACCGTTAGCAAGCATGTATTCGTGTGGGTTAGCGAGAACCTCAAATGAGATCAATGAAGCCAACATGAACATGAAAGCTGGTAATCTACAAATATGAAAGGCAGGACCACAATTAAATTTCATTTTTTAATAACCTAAGATTAAGATAATAGAATAGAATTTCACTTATAAAAGCCTACGATAAACCAATTCTAATAAGACATCCTATCAAAATGAAAAGTTTCATAAAATATAATAATAACTCGACCCAAGACAAATTTTTATTTGCCTGTTGGACAACTATCATCAGACGAGACTTCTCATGATCTGGGGAAGTCTGGGAAAACGCTTATCAGGAATCCTTAGCGGCGGCAAAATAGATGAAACCCTCTATGAAGAGCTGGAAACGGTATTAATTACTGCCGATGTAGGTATAGATGCTACTACCTGGCTGCTTAGCACCTTACGTAAACAAGTAAAGAAAGAGGGCCTAACTAACGCAACACAATTAAAAGAGGCGCTAAAAGAGGTTTTATTTATATTACTTGCTCCACTTGTACGCTCTTTTGATTCTAGCATAGAGAAGCCATTCATCGTCATGATGACAGGTGTAAATGGCGCAGGAAAAACAACTTCTGTTGGCAAACTTGCTCATTATTTTCAGTCTCAGGAAAAATCTGTTCTACTTGCTGCTGGGGATACATTCCGAGCGGCGGCTCGTGAGCAACTTATTATTTGGGGTAAACGCAATAATGTTTCTGTTGTCTCACAGGATACTAGTCAACAGCAAAAAGGTGATTCGGCAGCAGTTATATTCGATGCAGTTAACGCTGCTAAGGCACGTAATATAGATATTGTATTGGCAGATACTGCTGGTCGTCTCGCCACACAACTACACCTTATGGAAGAGATCAAAAAGGTAAAGCGGGTTATCTCGAAAGCGATCCCTAGCGCACCTCATGAAGTGTTGTTGGTTCTGGATGCTAATACCGGCCAGAATGCAGTTAACCAAGTAAAAGCATTTGATGATGCACTAGGTATTACGGGCCTTATACTTACTAAACTTGATGGCACAGCCAAAGGTGGCGTAATAGCTGCTATTGCCATGCAGCGTCAACAGAACCCCATCCCACTGTACTTTATTGGGGCGGGTGAGGGCATTGAAGATTTACAGCCTTTTGACGCAAGAAAATTTGTAGAGGCTTTGTTTGATTAATTTTGCCATATTTCACTATACATCTCTGTAGTTTGGAACTGTTTCTATATGATTAGCTTCAGCAATGTCTATAAGCGTTATCCGAATGGGTTTGAAGCGCTAAAAAATATTGTTTTCACCATTAAGCAAGGTGAGATGGTTTTTATAACCGGGAATTCTGGCGCCGGCAAAAGTACACTCTTAAAATTGATTGGGGCTATCGAGCGCCCCACAACCGGCAGCATAATTGTCAATGATCAGAATGTTAGCAAACTAAAGAACAGTGCGATTCCATTTCTACGACGCAATCTTGGAATGGTCTTCCAAGGTCAAAAGATTTTGTTCGATCGTTCAGTATTTGACAATGTTGTATTGCCGCTACAAATCTGTGGTTTTGAACACCAGTCAGCAGCTGGAAGAGTCCGCGCAGCTCTGGATAAAGTGGGATTACTAGGAAAAGAAAAAGCTCTCCCCATTACGCTATCAGGCGGTGAGCAGCAAAGATTATGTATTGCCCGAGCTGTAGTCAACCGCCCATCAATTCTGATTGCCGACGAGCCAACTACGTATCTTGATCCTAGCTATACCAAGGACATCATGAATATGTTTAAATCATTTCATCAGGTAGGTGTAACAGTTCTTATCACTACCCCTGCAGCTGAATTACTTGAGAGCCCCCAGTATCGTATTTTATCTTTAAGTCACGGAGAATTAGTAACGTGAATATGTGGCTCTCTCATCACTGGCATGCATTCTTTCTAGCTCTTCGAAGATTGGTGGACTCCCCGCTTGCAAGCCTACTCAACATTATCGTGATAGGAGTCGCCTTCAGTCTTCCTACAGGGGTCTACATGCTGCTAGGTAACGTTCAGAGTTTCTCTGGTCAATTATCAGGAGCGCCACAATTAAACGTATTTCTAAAATTAGGTACAGGCAAGGATGCGATAGAGAAATTAAAATCGCATCTAAAACAGCACCCACAAATAGCAAGTTTTCGATTCCTTTCTAAAGACAAGGCCTTAGAGCAACTAAAACAAAAAAATGGGATGGCCGATGCAGTAAATAGTCTAACGCGAAACCCGTTACCGGATGCGTTCATAATTGATGCCAAGAGTATTTCGCCTGAAACGCTGAAGCGATTACGTACCGAAATGTTGAAATGGCCAGATTCTAAGCACGTTCAACTTGATTCTGACTGGATGGAGCGGTTAAACGCATTGTTAAAGCTTGGGCAGATCGCGCTATTGATTCTTACAGCCTTATTAAGTTTTGCGTTAATAGTAGTAACATTTAACACCATTCGTTTACAAATTCTTACAAAGCGTAACGAAATTGAGGTATCAAAATTGATTGGGGCAACTAGTAATTTTATACGTCGCCCCTTTCTCTATTTTGGTGCAATTCAAGGTGTGGCGGGAGGAGCTATAGCATGGCTTATTGTTGCCCTAGTAATTAATTTAATTAATAGCGAGTTGACGAATTTAGTACAACTATATACTGTTGATTTTCAACTGCATCATATCTCTTTTGAAGACAGCATCAGTCTGTTGCTTTTTTCATCCTGGCTCGGTTGGGCAGGATCATGGTTATCGGTTGCAAGTCACCTCTGGCAAATAGAACCTTAAGTAATTCTGATGATTGTCCTTAGGAGCTTTTAGAGACGATTAGCACTCAAAGCCATAGAATGCTAGAATTAGTGCTACTAATACAAGGAGTAAACAATGACTTTTGATCTTGCAATGCCTACAACTAGCGGTAGCATTGAAAGTTATATCAGGTCTGCTAATAGTTTCCCTATGCTTTCCCAGGAGGAGGAAATTAACCTCGCACGACGTCTTAGGGACGAAGATGACATAAATGCCGCGCGCCAATTAGTGCTATCACATTTACGTGTAGTGGTTTCTATCGCTAGGGGCTATAAAGGGTACGGCCTGCCACATGCTGATTTGATTCAGGAAGGAAATATTGGGCTAATGAAAGCAGTCAAACGTTATGATCCAGAACGTGGGGTACGACTTGTGTCGTTCGCCATGCACTGGATTAAGGCCGAAATTAATGAATTCATACTGCGAAACTGGCGGCTCGTAAAAATTGCAACAACAAAAGCACAGCGAAAATTGTTTTTTAATCTTCGAAGCCTGAAAAAAAATCTCGGCACCATGGGCCCGGAAGAAGTTGATGCTATTGCAGAAAAATTGAATGTTAAAACTGAAGAAGTAATAGAAATGGAAACACGCTTTAGTGGACGTGACATTTCAATTGAGCCCCTGTCCCAAGACAATGATGAAACCTATAGTTACAGTCCTATCGCCTATCTCACTGATGGAACTGAGCCATCACAAACATTGGAAGTACAAGAAAATGGCAGTCTAAATAGCAAAAAATTGAAACAGGCATTAGCCAATTTAGATGCGCGGAGCTGCCGTATTATAGAGGCCCGCTGGTTGTGTGGAGAAAAGGCTGTAACACTTCATAAACTTGCTGAAGAGTTGGGAGTATCTGCTGAACGTATCCGCCAAATAGAGGTTAAAGCGCTCCAAAAAATGCGTATGATGATGGGGCCAGCTTCATAAATATCTCGCATCCATTAGAAATGGAGCCGTTGAGCTCCATTTCTAATTTAGTTATTTTTCTTCTTATTTGAAATATGTAACAGCAATTTTCATTAGTTGAACAGGCCGCTGCCTCGGAATAATAATCTCAACACCCCGTCTTTTATTTTTACTGATATTTTCTCTAAACTTTCAATTCTCTTGAAAATAATATAACAGAGTTAAAAGTATTAGCTCTGATCACTCTTTGCCCATTGTTCTGGTGTCAACGTTTTCATGGACAACGCATGGATCTCCTGCTCCATTTTTTTTCCTAGCGCACGGTAAACTAACTGATGCTGCTGCACCATATTCTTGTCTTGAAATTCAGTGCTAACAATAATGGCACTAAAATGATAGCCGTCATCACCCTCTACACGTACTAATTCACAAGGGAGAGTATTCTCAATATGAATTCTTATGCTTTCTGATGTAACCATTCTGGTGCCCCTTTAATTTGAAAAATATTTTATTCTCTTATTTAGCTCTTATTCACAAAAGATGTGGCCTTATTGACGAAGCTTGTACCCTGTTTTAAGCATTCGCAGTGTTACCCATGATACCGCTAGAAAACATATTCCCACAATCATAAAACTAAAGTAGGGCGATACATCTGAAATACCGAAAAAGCCATAGCGAAAACCGTCAATCACATAGAAAAAAGGATTAAAACGAGAAAGGCCTTCCCAAAAAGGTGGTAACGAATGAATTGTATAAAATACGCCAGACAAAAATGTTAGTGGCAAAATCACAAAGTTTTGAAATGAGGCAAGCTGATCAAATTTCTCAGCCCAAATGGCAGCAATAATTCCCAAAACTCCCAGAAATCCATTGCCTATTAAGGCAAAAATAAAGACCCACGAAAGTGACTGTAACGGCATATCGAAAAATATTAATATCACCAAATAAATGCCGGCTCCTACTAGAAATCCACGTACTATAGATGCTAATACATAAGCCACAAATATTTCCATGTAGGATAGTGGGGATAATAAAATAAATACAATACTTCCAGATATTTTTGATTGAATTAGACTGGATGATGAATTCGCAAAAGAATTTTGCAACATAGCCATCATTAATAAACCTGGAATCAGAAAAGCTGTATATGTAACACCTGGATATGCCTGAGCACGTTCTTCCAAAATATGAGAAAAAATAAATAAATAAATCAGAGTTGCTATCATTGGTGCACATATGGACTGAAGACCAACTTTCCAGAATCGCAACAACTCCTTGTGAAGAAGGGTATAGAACCCACTCATACAGATCCCATATTTTTAGTATTACCCATGATTTTTACAAAAACATCTTCAAGGTCAGGTTGCATCAATTCCATTTCCAGCACCCGTATCTGCTCTATACGCAAAGCTGCCAATACACTCTCAATCTTTGAATAATTATTTACTTTCAGGATGAAACAACCCTCGGCATAACTTTCTAGCAGTGGCTGTAGATCCGATGGTAATGTTTCAGATGATAAACGTAGTCTTATTAAATACCCGCTAACATTATTTATAAGATTCTTAGTGCTATCAAGAGCTACAATTTCTCCTTTTTTAAGCATGGCGATACGACCACATAACTCTTCAGCTTCATCCAGATAATGAGTAGTAAGCACAATGGTGTGACCATCACGGTTTAATCGTTTTATAAAACCCCAAAGTGACCGACGTAATTCCACATCTACGCCGGCAGTAGGCTCATCCAGTATGATCACCGGTGGCTTATGTACCAATGCCTGAGCTACCAGTACACGGCGCTTCATCCCACCTGATAATGTACGCATATTGGCATTTTCTTTGTCGCGAAGCCCTAGATGATGAAGTATCTCATCTATCCAGGCATCGTTATTTCTTAGGCCATAATAACCAGACTGAATAGAGAGTGTTTCCCGTACGGAAAAGAATGGGTCAAAAACCAGCTCTTGTGGGACTACTCCAACTATGCGACGGGCCTCACGATAGTTTTTCGCTACATCATGCCCCATTATTTTTGCCACACCATTGCTAGGTAATGTTAACCCCGCCAGTACGTTGATTAACGTAGTCTTGCCGGCGCCATTTGGACCTAGTAAAGCAAAAAATTCTCCCTGTTCAATTTCAAGATCGATACCCACCAGAGCAACCACTGGCCCATAGTTTTTGTATACTTGCTTTACTTCAATTGCTGGGATCATTGGGAAAATAGATTGGGATAAATATTTGCTGCAAATTTAGCGAACAATATTAACTACATGAAAAAATATTTCATTGTATATATAAATACGAAGACGACAATTTAGATTAAAGTGAGCCGCTATGAATATTTACTTTCTTACGGCGCATCCTTAAACGCACCTTATTATACCAACGGAACTAACTCGGAAACGCCATACAATTGGGTAAGATTTTTCAGGTTCTCTGATATATTCGAAAAACATAATCGCTGATTATTCTTCAGCGCTTTTCGCTGCCACTCCAATAACATACTGACCGCTGATGAATCAACCTCAGTTACTTGCGCGAGATCAATAATCAAGTCAGACCGATCAAATAAATTAGCGCCTTGTTCTATTATCTCTACTACGTTAGCTATAGTTATTGGCCCTTGAACAATTAGTCTGTTGTCATCACGTAATATCATCTCACGTTGTCTTGAACTGTATAGTTAGCGCTGTATTTTTTTCCTTTTCTTTATCTTTATCTTTCATTGCACGATTTTTCTTATTCAGTGCTTTAAGTAGTCCCTCAACTCCACCCGAACGGATTTTAGAATTGAAAGTGCCTCTGTAATTAATTACCAAACTTATACCTGCTACTGTTATATCGTATACTTTCCAGGCACCATTAGTTTTTTCCATGCTGTAATTAATAGATATGGACTGGCCATGAGATGGAATTACTTCCGTTTTTACTGTGGTATCAGTTTTCCCTGCCATATTTTTAACCGGTGATACCTTTATAGTATGGTCGCTATAAACTGCTAGTGCTTTATAGTAAGTACGTACAAGTAACGTACGAAACGCTTCCTCCAGCTCCTGCTGCTGCTCCGGTGAAGCCTTAGACCAGTTCTTGCCCATGGCAAGTCGTGTCATGCGGGTAAAATTAAAATGTGGCAATATTTTGGATTTAACCAGATTAAGAATCTTTTCTTTATCACCCGATAGAGTGTCCTTGTCTCGCTTGATAATTTTAAGGACTTCTTGCGCCGTTTCTTCCACTAAAGTATCAGGCCTGGTTTCAACCGCCCATGTCGCAGGCGTCAATAATAATGTTGATAATAATACTAAAATGCTACATATTGCTGTCTTCATAAACTCTCTTTCAATTGTTAATTATTTCTAATAAAAATTTGGATCAGATGTAGTGTAACTACATAACTAAACTCAGAATTTATCGCTATCACCCTCATCATCCTCTGATGCCTTATCAAATAAAAACTGTCCTATCATTTCTTCCAGCACTAGCGCTGAATTAGTTTTCATAATCTTGTCACCGCTCTTTAACATACCTTCATCCCCACCTGCAGCCAAACCAACATACTGCGCTCCGAGTAATCCAGAGGTAAGAATACTAGCAAAAGTATCCTTGGGAAATTGATAGCGGTCATCTATATTCATAGTTACTACAGCATCAAACGTTTTAGCGCTAAACTGGATATCCATTACACGGCCAACTACTACACCGGCACTTTTTACTGGTGACCTTATTTTCAGGCCGCCAATATTCTCAAAATTTCCAACCAGGGTATAGCTTTTATCCTCGCTATAGGTGCCTAGGTTTCCTACTTGCAACGCAAGTATTAATAATGCGCCAATCCCTGCAATAACAAACAGGCCCACCCATAAATCCATTTTTGCTCGCTGCATTAGCCTACTCCTCTAAACATAAATGAGGTCAAGACAAAATCTAATCCTAAAATCACAAGCGCTGAAGTTACTACAGTGCGAGTAGTTGCGCCGGATACCCCTTCCGCTGTTGGCGGCGCATTATAACCCTCAAAGACAGCAATTGCTGTAATAGCTACACCAAACACGCAAGTTTTAATAATGCCGTTGACAATATCGAACCTAAAATCCACTACACTCTGCATTTGTGACCAGAACGAACCTTCATCCACGCCGATAAGTACTACTGCTACTAAATACCCACCAAATACTCCCATTGCAGAGAACATTGCCGCCAAGAGCGGCATCGAAATTACTCCGGCCCAAAATCGCGGCGCTACAACCCTTGCGATTGGGTCTACAGCCATCATCCCCATAGCTTCCAACTGCTCTGTGGCTTTCATTAAACCAATCTCAGCCGTAATAGCAGAACCTGCGCGGCTAGCAAACAATAGTCCAGCCACAACCGGTCCCAGCTCACGAACCAATGATAACGCTACTAATGTTCCTACAGCCGTTTCTGCACCAAATTTCTGCAAGGTTTCATATCCTTGCAAACCAAGAACCATCCCAACAAACAGCCCGGACACTAATATTATGACCATCGTTAGTACGCCGGTAAAATACAGCTCACGAATGATCAGGCCAAAACGTCGCATGCTAGTACCCGATTTCAGCAGTATCAAACTAAAGAACCGAGCGGCATAACCTAACCGCCATACACTATCGATAACTCGATGGCCGATGCCTCGGATACCAATGACAATACGCCTAGGCAATTCTATTCTCCAAATTTAAATCGGTAGCATATTTTTCTGCGGGATAATGAAATGGAACCGGACCATCTACCTCACTATGAATAAACTGATGTACGAAAGGTGAAACCGACTCTCTCACTTCTGACGGCGTACCTTCCGCAGCTATTACTCCCTCAGAAATAAAATAAACATAGTCTACAATTTTCAATGACTGATGCACATCATGCGTTACCAAAATTGATGTCATCCCTAACGCATCTGTAAGGCGCCGAATTAGATTTCCAATGACGCTTAGAGAAATAGGGTCGAGCCCCGCAAATGGCTCGTCGTACATTACAAGCATCGGATCAAGCGCAATCGAGCGAGCCAAAGCTACCCGTCTAGCCATTCCGCCGGAGAGTTCTGCCGGCATTAAATTATGTGCACCACGCAAACCAACTGCATGTAGCTTCATAAATACAAGATCACGAATTACAGACTCAGGTAAATCAGTATGCTCTCTCATCTGGAATGCTACATTGTCAAATACCGATAAGTCAGTAAATAATGCACCAAACTGGAACAACATACTCATTTTTCTGCGCAGTGAAAACAGCTTATTTCTGCTAAGTTCATGCACTATTTGATTGTCAACTTTGACGTAACCTGAAGACGGAGCTACCACACCCCCGATCAAACGTAACAAAGTAGTCTTACCACAACCACTCCCGCCCATAATAGCTATGACCTTGCCCCGCGGCATAGTCATATTTATTCCTTTAAGAATGGCGCGCTCATCGTAAGAAAAATTTAAATCTTTGATTTCTACTAAGGGATTTGTTGTCATGATGCTGTTAAGAGTAGACGTAACTTGATTTGACTAATTTTTATCTAATTGAGACGCCTATTAAGACGTGTGTCAATAATTAATAAGCTTATTGTGTATACCAATCTTAGCTAAGATAGATGTATATTGATAATTAATAATCATTGTACTAGGGGACTAAGGGTAAAGCAAAAGTAACCGGTATCCGGCCGCATTCAAATCACTACTATCAATTTTTAGCGTTACACTAATTTCTTTATCAGGCCCAATGGTATCTGAAAGTTGACCACTTTTTTCAAGATACTCCCCTGGGGAGAAAATACGGCTCGCAAGGGCCTTGTCCTTGGTATCAGTAAGCGTGAGTTCAAGAGAAGGAAATAGCTGAGGAAAAGTTGCTTGATTACGTATCATTACTATTAACGTAGCAACGCCTTGTTGTGCTGCTTCCTTCTGCATATCAGATGATTCAATACTTAATAATTTTGTTTGTTGCAATACTGGTATTTTACAATTCAAAATCTCACAATATTGTTCCAGATATGGACTGACTGAAGGTGAAAAAACAGAAATCTCTGCGCGATATAAATAGATAGCCTGCCCGAAAAGGATAACCAAAATACATATATTAATAAGCCCCCATACGCGCGAGACCCTAGGTAACTGAATAGCATCAAAAGTGTAGGAATCCTGCCCTCCTGCCTTTGTCGTATCCAATACCTCTGCAGCTAACACTTCATTTTGAGTGTCTCTTTTTGCTTCTTCACTTTCAATTGATAACTCTAAGGGTTTATCAGCATCTACTTCTTCCTGCAACGTAGCCAGATCAGAAAAACTATTAAAGATCTGCAAGCAATGCCCGCAACGGACATCGCCCTCTTGCATCTGCAAATGCTGCGGAGTCACTTTAAAAACAGAAGTGCAATTAGGACAGCGAGTTACCAACGCCATATATTAATATTCCAATATTTTTACTTTCTTATTCCTATCAATAATGCCCAACCCCCTTGTTCTCTTGCAAGATGCATCTTGAACCATTGCTGGTAGACTTGCTCAACCTCTTTTGCCTGCTCCGCTAGTATGCCAGAAAGTACAATACGCCCATTACTTTTACTAGCGCGCATCAGTAAGGGGGCAAGCATAATAAGAGGATTAGCAAGTATGTTCGCAACAACTATATCAGCCCACCCATTCATTGTCTGATCTGCTTTTGCCATATTATCAACCGAATAAAACTCTGCTTTGTTTTGACCACATTTATTTTGTCCCGCGTTCTTAATGCTTGACTCAACCGCATGAGGATCTATATCAACTCCAACTACATGACCAGCTCCCAGCTTCAGTGCCGCAATAGCTAATATGCCGGAGCCACAACCGTAATCGAGCACTTGTTCGCCGCCCTGTAAATTTTCATCAAGCCACGCAAGACATAGCTCGGTAGTTGGGTGACTGCCAGTACCAAAAGCTAGCCCTGGGTCAAGCATAAGATTAGTGGCTGTAGGGTCAGGTATTTGATGCCAACTAGGGACTATCCATAGTCTTGACGATATTTTAATGGGACCAAATTGTGACTGTGTGAGACGTACCCAATCCTGATCTTCAATTTTCTTAATCCTGTAGACGGGCAAACAAGGCAATTGAGCATTTTGTACTACAATTTGCATAATCGCCGTCACATCTACAGTTTCTTCAAAGAGAGCGGTTATCTCTACGTTAGGCCAGGTGGTTTTTGGCGAATCATCAAACTGCTCAAATAATGGCTGCTCATGCTGCGTTCCTGCATCCGCATCGTGAGTATCTACTGACAAAGCACCTAATTCAATTAATACATTATTAAGTACCTCGGTATGAGCAGAGCTAGCTTCAATGATGAGCGCTGTCCAAAACATACTAAAGTATGGAGAAATTAAGTTTAACTAAACCATACTTACTTAACATATTATGTGTATTTTTTATTTCGTCTATTTTGTTTGTAACAGCAGGCCAGATAAAAAATTATAAATGTGCTAATTTTTTACCCTTGCTTGTTGTGTTGTGCCAGCAATTGTTCAAGATAATGAATGGTAATCCCGCCACGTAAAAATCCTGCATCATGCAATAAATCAAGATGTAACGGAATGTTGGTCTTAATCCCTTCAACCACCATTTCTGATAATGCAATTCGCATACGTGCTATAGCCTGATCTCGATTCTCACCATAGGCAATTACTTTTCCTATTAAAGAATCATAATAAGGCGGTACCGTATAATTATGATAAACATGAGAATCAACCCTTATACCAGGGCCCCCTGGTGCATGATACCGAGTAATTTTGCCCGCAGACGGGGTAAGCTTATAAGGATCTTCGGCATTAATTCGACACTCTATTGCATGCCCTTTAGGCTCAATATCTTTCTGACGAATATTTAATTTTTCGCCAGCTGCAACACGAATTTGTTGTTGTACCAAATCAATTCCGGTAACTGCTTCCGTGATAGTGTGCTCTACCTGTAGACGCGTATTCATTTCAATAAAATAATATTCTTGATTTTCGAATAAGAATTCAAACGTACCTACGCCACGATACCCAATACGACGACACGCATCCACACAACGAGAGCCTATTTTGTCCCTCATTCTGGAATTAAGATCAAGTGCAGGTGCTTCCTCAATAATCTTCTGATTACGTCTCTGTACTGAGCAATCCCTTTCTCCTAAATAGATGGCATTTTTATGTTCATCAACTAGAACCTGGAACTCAATGTGCCGAGGGTTTTCCATAAATTTTTCTGCATACAGCATGGGATTGCCAAAAGCAGCCTGTGCTTCATTCCGGGTCACAATTACTGCATTAGATAATGCGGCCTCTGTATGCACCACCCGCATCCCACGTCCGCCCCCTCCACCAGATGCTTTAATGATTACCGGATAACCAATGGCACGAACTATTTCTTTTATTTCCTCAGGGGACTCAGGTAAGGCTCCATCGGAGCCAGGAACACAGGGTACCTTGGCTTCTCTCATGGCATTTTTAGCATTAACCTTATCGCCCATAAGTCGAATAGTTTCAGGACGGGGGCCAATAAATACAAAACCGCTTTTTTCTACCCGTTCAGCGAAATCAGCATTCTCTGCAAGGAACCCGTACCCAGGATGAATTGCTGCAGAATCTGTTACTTCTGCTGCGCTTATAATTGCAGGAATATTAAGATAACTTAGATTAGATGGTGCCGGTCCGATACAAACTGACTCGTCAGCTAGTTTTACATATTTTGCTTCAGCATCTGCTTCAGAATGTACTGCAACTGTTTTGATGCCCATCTCCCGACAGGCACGCTGAATTCGCAAAGCAATCTCACCTCGATTGGCTATAAGTATTTTTTCAAACATATCTGTCTAGGTAAGTCCTATTCTGAATGATGAGGGTACAAATTGCCTTTTAACCCGGCAACCCTCAAAGGCAATGATCAAGTAAACATCATTCAAT
Source organism: uncultured Nitrosomonadaceae bacterium (assembly GCA_905612245.1). GTDB lineage: Bacteria > Pseudomonadota > Gammaproteobacteria > Burkholderiales > Nitrosomonadaceae > BJGV01. Next base: position 38,969 of record CAJQRL010000008.1, read on the forward strand.
AATGAATAATGCCTCTCCGTATTCAACCGGCTGACCATTCTCAATCAAAATTGCTTTGATAATCCCATCCTTATCAGCTTCAATTTCGTTAAGAAGTTTCATCGCCTCAATAATGCACAAAGTTTCTCCCGCTTTAACCGTTTGTCCCACTTTTACAAATGGATCGCTCCCAGGTGAAGACGTACGGTAGAAAGTTCCAACCATAGGGGAATTAACCATATGGCCAGCCGGTAGAGCCTCTTTAACTTTGTCCAAAATATTGGTTTCTGGCACTGAGATCACAGCTGGTGCTGCAACTGCCGGTACGGCAAGCTGAGTCGGTATTCCGGTTCCTGATTTACTGATTCGAACCCTTTCTTCTCCTTCCGTTATTTCTAACTCGGAGATACTTGATTCTTCAACTAAATCAATTAATTTTTTAAGCTTTCTTAAATCCAAAATAGCCCTCCCGGGGCAATGTTCTATTTATGGCATTTGAACCGAAATATACTTTTATTCTTTTAAGTGTTTTAAAAAGGCACAATTTCCATGTTTGTTTCAATGGCGCCCTATTCGGCCCCTAGATATTTTTTATTTCAATACAAATATCTAGGTCACAATTAACGAACATGTATTGCATACTCGAATGCCAAGTAATAGCTTCTTGCACCCAAGCCACTAATAACACCTAGTGCAAGAGAAGAAAAGTACGATTCCCGGCGAAATGTTTCACGTGCGAAAATATTTGTAAGATGAACCTCAATAAATGGCAGGCGAGCTGCCGACAAAGCGTCACGTAAAGCAATACTTGTGTGTGTAAATGCCGCAGGATTAATAATGATAAAGTCAGTTTCATCCCCCATAGCCTGCTGGATACGACCTATTAAGTCTGCTTCACTATTACTCTGAAAACTAACCAAGCCAACGTCAGCTTCTGTCGCTAACTTGCCCAAATTACCGTTAATTTCTTCTAACGTCTCGCTTCCATACACATCTGGCTCTCGGCTACCCAAAAGGTTAAGGTTGGGTCCATGCAAGATTAAAATATTTTTTGCTGCTAAAGTTCCTAGCGTCATTTAACAATTCTGCCGTATTTTTGATAGATTGTCTACACGTTTAACGATTTTAACCGAAATTAAGAAAATTATATAAAGCATATAGAACTCACAAAATTTATATTTAAAATATCTACCAATATTTATTGGTAATAACTTATATTTTTCGGAGTTGTCTACACATTAAACGATTTTAACCGAAATTATGGAAGATTAAGCAAAAAATACAGATTCCATACAATATATATGTAAAAACCTGTCATTGTTTATATAATATTTATTTACAACAGCTATGGAACATATTTGCTTTGAATGTGATTCGAGTTCATGCTGAATGTTCAGCTCTATCTAGTTATACGATTTCAATTTGCCGACTATATTCCAAACCTCTATAATCTTTAGTTTTCTTGCTGTTGTAGCTCAGTTGGTAGAGCAACTGATTCGTAATCAGTAGGCCGGAGGTTCGATCCCCCCCCAACAGCACCATTTAATAAAGGAGTTACTGGCCTTTGCCTGCAACTCCTTTTCTCTTTCATATGAAATGTAATGCGCTATTATCTAATGGCGGCAGTGGGAACCTTATCGTTATTTCTTCAATTTAATTACGCACGCCTTGCTGCTAGTCTACATAAATATTTCATGTCCAAAGATTACAATGGCTTAATTGGTGTGCAAAAATAACCGTGTCTATTCATAAGATAAGAGATTGCCAATAAACAATTCTTTATATTTAGGGGTAAATCATTATGGCAAGCATTAATCAACCTCCTGTAATTGGAGTCATTGGGGGCAGCGGCGTATATGACATAGACGGGCTAATCAATAAGCGCTGGGTATCTTTCTCGTCCCCGTTTGGCAGCCCATCCGATAAATTACTATTCGGGGAACTGAACGGGCAACAATTAGTATTTTTACCTCGCCACGGCCGTGGACACAAAATTCCACCTAGTGAGATCAACTTCCGCGCTAACATAGATGTACTGAAGCGTGCAGGTGTGACCGACGTGATGTCGGTGAGCGCAGTTGGTTCGTTGCGCGAACATCTTAAGCCCGGTATGTTCGTAATCGTGGATCAATTTATTGACTGTACTTACGCGCGTAAAAAATCCTTCTTTGGCAGTGGGTTGGTCGCGCATGTCTCTATGGCACATCCAGTATGCTCCCGCTTGGGAAACCACATCGAAGAGGCAGCTAAGGATGCTGGCATCTCTACGCTACGTGGTGGTACCTATCTGGCAATGGAAGGTCCCCAATTTTCCAGCCTAGCAGAATCAAAACTATACCGGACGTGGGGCTGCGATGTGATCGGCATGACCAACATGCCGGAGGCTAAGCTCGCACGCGAAGCTGAATTATGTTATGCCACGGTAGCGATGGTAACGGATTACGACTGCTGGAATCCGGATCATGATGATGTATCAGTGGATCAGGTCATGAAAGTGTTGGCAACGAATGCGGACAAGGCACGTTCGCTTGTGAAACATGTTTTTCCTAAAGTAATTGATGATGTAAAGGGTAGTATATGCTCCTGCCGTACCGCACTGGAATACTCCATTGTCACCTCTCCGGAATCTCGTGATGCCAACATGATCGAACAACTAGATGCTGTTGCGGGGCGCGTACTGAAACGATAAAAAATGGGCAGGAACTCTAGTTTGGCCTATTTTATCTTCTATAATATCTCGGCCGCCCCATAAATAATGTTATTCTAACGTCCTCAAACACCTGTTTTTCCATATCTAAATTTAGAACTTAATCCCTCATTAAAATATCCTATATTGATACCTTTGATTCCGGTATCAAAAACATGAGTTGAAAAATTGTGTAGTGTTAACATACAACGACACCTTTTATTTATTCTTTCTTTCTTATGAAACTCAGGTATTTGCCTGGCATCCAGGCTTATTAATCCAATAATAATTGCAGCTAGATCTTTACGGTCTGAGGCTTTAAAAAAACGAATTAATAGCATTAAAAATTTAGAATAATATTACCTTTGAAAGGAAACAAAATGAGCGTGACGGAAGACACTTCAAAAATTAAGACTAGCAAACTACGACCACTCCCGCGCTGGATCTTTATGAGCCGCTGGTTGCAAGCACCACTCTATATTGGCCTAATTGGAGCGCAGGGCCTCTATGTCTGGGAATTCTGGCGCGAACTTGCACATCTATTTGAACAAATGGTGGTAAGTGACGTAACTGAGGTAGAGTTAATGCTAATCGTGCTGGGACTAATAGATGTGGTGATGATTTCTAATTTGTTAGTAATGGTCATTGTCGGTGGCTGGGAGACATTTGTATCCCGACTAGCACTTGAAAATCATCCAGACCAGCCGGAATGGTTATCTCACGTGAATGCCGGCGTCTTAAAAGTTAAGCTCGCTACAGCAATTATTGGAATTTCTTCCATACATTTATTAAAAACTTTTATTAATGCTGAACAGTACGATACCAAGTTATTGCTATGGCAAACTCTCATACATCTGACCTTTGTTGTTTCTGCGCTTGCTATCGCTTATACCGAACGAATTATGAAGGATGTACATTAGTTCAGAAAAATCTTTATCGTAATAAATACAACTGAGCACCTTAATTAGCTAGTGGCCTCAAAAGACAAATCTACATATCTTGCCGCAAATGTGAACAGACGAGAAGTCTGGTCTTGGGCAATGTTTGATTTTGCGAACTCCGGATATACTACTGTTGTTATTACAACAATATTTAATGCTTATTTTGTAAGTATGGTAGCTCGCAATCAGGATTGGGGAACATTTGCCTGGACAGCTACGCTTGCAGTTTCATATGCCCTAATTATTATAACTGCACCAATTATAGGTATATATGCAGATGCTTACGCTGCTAAAAAACGCCTACTGTTCTTTACTTCTATAGGCTGTATATTTTTTACTTTACTACTCTCCTTTGTAGGTCCAGGAGACTTATGGCTAGCTATATTTCTTGTAATTCTTGCTAATTTCTTCTTTGGTACCGGTGAAAACCTAATTGCTGCCTTTCTACCCGAAATTGCGAAAAGTAATTCCCTTGGAAAAATATCTGGTTTGGGTTGGAGCCTTGGTTATATTGGGGGCATAGTAAGTTTAGGTTGCTCATTTGCTTATGTACTTTGGGCGCAAGAACAAGGACACCAGTCTGAGCAATATATACCCGTAACCCTTCTAATTACTGCTTCATTATTTGCTATTTCCTGTGTCCCGACATTTCTTTATTTAAAAGAGCGGGCACAGCCACAACCACTTTTACACGGCCGTAATGTAGTAAAAGAGGTGTTCTCCAGACTAAGTAATACAATTAAACAGTTACGTAATTTTCGTGATTTAACGCGCTTTCTGACCTGCCTAATATTTTATCAGGCAGGCATCCAAACCATAGTCGTTATCGCGGCGATTTATGCACAGCAAGTAATGGGTTTTAATCATAACGATACTATTTTGCTTGTGGTTTTAGTAAATGTTACCGCAGCAGTAGGAGCATTCGTATTTGGTATTATTCAGGATAAAATTGGTCATATCCCAACTATTGCACTAACTCTTATTGGTTGGATAATAATGGTCTTACTAGCTTGGGGAGCACAAGATCACGCTATGTTCTGGTTTGCTGCTAATATCGCTGGATTATGTTTAGGTGCATCGCAGTCTGCAGGTCGTGCGTTAGTAGCATATTTTAGTCCTTTACTACGACGTGCAGAGTTTTTTGGGCTTTGGGGACTAGCAGTTAAACTGTCTTCGATAATTGGCCCTATAACATATGGGCTGATAAGCTGGATATCCCACGGCGATCATCGTCTGGCCATGTTAATAACTGGAAGTTATTTCATTATCGGCCTATTTATATTAATGGGTGTAAATGTAAAAAGGGGCCGGCAGGCCGCGTTAAATAACCAATAAATTCTTTAATACAATTTCTGATTAATGAACGCTAGCTAGTTGTGGCATTCTGTTAATTTATTTTTATAGCGCTGCTCTTCCTATAATTTGTCAGCTTAGTATGTTTAGTGACCACCGTGGTCATCACCACCTTTTTTCATTTCATGGTGGCCGCCGTGGTCATCACCACCTTTTTTCATTTCATGGTGGCCGCCATGGTCATCAACACTTTTTTCCATTTTATGATGATCACCGTGATTATCACTGTGCTGATCATGAGAATCAGCATGATCATCTGACTCTTCTTTTGGTTGTTTGCTTTTATCTGCCGGCTTTAGTGGAGTAAAACTAGCAGCCTGTGCATCCTGCTCTGGCAGCTTAATAAAAACCATAATCTTTGTTTCAGGAGTAACTACAAAATTACCTTTCCCCTTAAATGAATTGTCACCTTTAGGTTGTAATTTAACTGTTGTTTTAGTTTTTCCAGTTTGCACAGTAGCTTTGCCTATCCCCCCCTCAATACTAATTTTAGCGTTTGCATGATCTGTTATATATAGAACTATCTCCTTATCCTTGGTTATAATTTCCATATGATAAGGACCGGCCATACGCATTTGCCCGCCATTAGGCGCATCAACCGTATCAAAATACTCGTCAGTATGAGACCAGGCTAAAGATGAAAACATTAATAAAATGAACGGTAGAATAAAAACTCTTGATTTATTCATTTTTTTCTCCTAAACAATTGAATCGAATATAAGTCTGTACGTATACTTAATGCACCATATCGTCTGGTGGTGGCAGAATTTCTTTTTCTTGCTTTAGTTGTGCAATTTGCTTCATTAATAAGCTCATATTTGACCAACCATCTCCGTCGGCCACAGGAATCCAACGTGCCCGTAAATACCCAAAACGATCTACCAAAAATTCTAAATGGTCAGGGACATCTCCCTCTCCTAGAAGATCGGGTCGCCCTAGCGTCCTGCGATATAGAATATAACTTTGTGTAATTTGCTTTGCTCCTTGTATTACAACTGGAAAAGGCACTTCTGCTGTAATTTCTGCCAGACTTTTTGAATCAAGGTCGTGCATAGGGATAGCAAGTACTTCTGCATTACCGTCTCCTAGCTTATCGTAATCCAATTTCAGCTGATCAAGTCGCGCGCGTGACTCTGGCCAGGAAAATAAAACTAATAAAACAGATTTCTTGTACCTAAAATCTTGAAGTATTCCGTGTGAATCATCATGAGCGGTATACGAAAAATTAGGGGGGCCGTTAGAAGGCTCATCAGGAATGACTTTAGGGCCCATGAGACGCGCCTGATAGCCACGAGACATGGCATGAATATAGTTTACTACATCCCAACGACCTTCTTCATCGAGCTTATCTTCAAAACCTGGCATGCCTGTATCTGGTATACCCTTGCTTAGCCAGTTGAAGAAGTCTCCCGCTGTATGCAATTCTGTGTGGGGTTCTGTTAGTAGATCTGCGGGGGGCTTGGTAAAACTTTTTGCCAGAACACCATTGCCTTTGCCCTGAGGCCCATGGCAGGTTACACAATTCTCTGCAAAATAACCCGAACCGTTAGTAATTGAAATAGAATCAAATGGAACTGGAGTATTTCGATATGTTTCAGGGTATGCCTGAACGGCTAGTGGCGGCAACATTACAGCAAATGCGCTTACTACAACTACCCCTGAGGTCCCTATACTTCGAAGTAATGCCCAATTCTTAATTCTGCCAAATATGATTAGTCCCCCTGCCAGCAGTAGCAAAGAAGCTCCTAACATAACTTGTGTTTGTACAGATGGATCTTCCCAGGTTGCGTTGATAGAAAAACGAAACGAATAAGGCCACTCCTCTATAAGAGCATGTTTTGCCGGAATGGTATTTGCTAATATAGTTGCCAATAATACTATTACTCCAGCAATCATAAATTCAATGCGAACCCATTTTCTTAAATTTTGCCCGCCGATCGCTGCCAAGGCTTGACCTTGACTAAGAGCTGGGAGCCAGGTTGAGCGTGCACGTAAAGCAATTATCAATACCAATATAAGTAGGCTAATTTTAGTAAGAAGAAGCCAACCATATTCAGTCGCGACTAAAGCTCCGTATAATGTGTCTACTGCACGATCTGCAACAATCACACCTGTTGCAACTATGCCCAGCATTACTGGCATCGCTATAATCGAAAATCTTTTTAAGGTTTGTATACCAGACTGATCAACTTCTTGGCTTGATTGCCCATCCTTCTTGGTGAATAAAATCAAGAGAAAAGCAGGTAAGGCCCCGAACCATACTCCAGCCAGAACTATGTGAAGTGCATATGGAAGGATTGATACAACTGACATCTCCTCTGCTGCAGCGTGACTTGCAAGCGAACCAACTGATAAGGTTATGATAGCTAATGTTGCACATAACACGTAGCGCCATTGGGTCCTGTTTGAAGATGAGCTCCGGATAAGGAGTGCTGCCCCTAATGCTAGAATTGCAAAACCCTCGCGCCACATCCAAACATGTCCAGTACGAGTTTTGGTCAGGAATGCGTACCAAGCGCCTGGTTGCCAGGCATGCTCAGTTACTCCTGTTGCTAGGGCTGATGAAATTGCGAGTAGCGCTAATAGCCCTATTACAAGGATTCCTGCTATCCATGGAAGGAGCCGCTCCAGACGGGTAACCCATGGGCTTGAAATAACTACTCTGTTATAGGCTGATATTGCAAGAAAGATACTACTGCCTATCAAGACCATGTTCGCCGCTAACTGAATCCAACGGACAATTGCAGCTATGATCTCGATCATTTGTTTTCTACTTTACTCTTTACCGTGTAGTTGAAAGTAGAATCAACAACGTGACCATCTACTGATAGCACCCTGAACTTAACCGTATATTTCCCGGGTTTGGTTTCAGGCATTGGAAGAATAATTGATTTAGGATCATCTGCAACTACTTTTGGCTTCGCATCTGTAACCAATTTTTTATTAGAGCCAGAAACTGTCAGTGTAGTATATGCACCCTCAATTTCTTCATTAAACCATAGCCTTATTTGGGCAGGTGCTTTATCTAAAGCTGCTCTACGTGCTGGCTCTGCTTTAATTAACTGAGCATGTGCTAATACTGGCGAAGTCTGTGCCCACATTGAGGCAACTATAGCAACGCCTATCATTACACGTAAAAATACTGTTAATTTTACTGATTCCATATTGGCCTCTATAGCAGGACTACATTTACTAAGTTTTTCACTGTCAGTACGTATACTTTTGACAGATTCTTTCTTATATGGTTCGATTCTTTATAGTAGCAATGTTGCTTTATTATGCCGCGCTACTATCCTTAGGTTTTTTACCGACCCTAAATAAGAAGAATCCACCTAGACTTAGTGCTGCTACCATAGCCATAACCAAACCAGACGGCATACTACTTGAGCCTTCTCCTACTGAGAACGGGAAACGTGAGACATGCTCTCCATCTTTACCAGTTGTTACTAGGCCAATAAATTTACCTGGTTCTTTAAAATTATGCTCAAAATTAATCGATCCATTTGAGTAGACTTTAGCCGGCATGTGTAGAATTGTGATGCTGTCTATGTCATCTTCAGATCCCGTGTCTCTAATTACCCGCACTTCAGTTGGCAATGGTCGTAGTGCTTCTTCTATATAATCAAGCGCCACTACTGTACGGCCTGTTACAGGTATGTCTTCACAGAACTCTTTTTCTTTTGAGCTATTTGGCTGATAGCCAGTAAAATGCATCATATACGGCCCAATTGTGAGTTTACACATGTCGTCGGCAAGTGAGAGTCCGCCATGAGCCTGTACTTGAGTTGTAAATGAAAACCCTACTGTTAGTACTAGGGAGAGTAAAATAGGCCGCATATATTGTAAAAACATTAGTAAAATCCTTTTATAAGATTGCAAATTTACGCTAATTTTCTTTATCTAACTTATTCTTTAATATTATTGAGTGATTTATTATATATATTTTAGGAACGTTTAGATGCTAGCCATTTCTGCACTTTTTTTGTTTTTGTTATTTTATAGCCAACAAATATTAGTACTAGAAAAGCAATTGTAGGTCCTATTGCTTCCTGAAATAACTTTGAATAATTTACCATTTGTACCCGTAATGGGTAGCTATGTTCAACAGGCGGAACTGCTTCGCCTTTTATTATTACTGTATATCTTCCTTGTTCAAGATATACTTTTTGACTAAGTGATCCGCTCTTATAAAAAGCAGGTTTCACGGTTTTGATTGTTTCGCTATCCGCATCACCAGTTCCTTTTACTATTCTTATCCCCACTGGCATATCACGCAAGGCTTTATCAACAAGATCTATTACTAGATATGTTTCGCCTACGTTAGGAATTTCCGTACAATAATGTGAACTGGGCTCAATTGTAGGCTGATAAACACTCATATGGATCATGCTGCCACCGCCAGCTCGACGCATACAGCTGTCCTGCTCCATCGCTACGTTTCCATGAGCGCCTGCCACACCTGTGTGAAGCGACATCATTAGAATAAAAGCTGTTGCACTTGCCCGTATTGCTTGCTTTACCACGGACGAATCTCCTGTTTGATATTACAACGGTCGTTGTTTTACTTTGTTCACTAATTCTTATTAATTCAATCTAATTATTACGTAGACATCATAAATATTTTGTTCATTAAAAAAAACCGATCCACCATCCCGTCATATGACGGGGGAGCGGATCGGCGTCTTGCCTGTCTTACCTTATAGCTTGGTAAAGACCGGAATCACAGGACCATGTATGCTGTTGATGTTGCGATCACCTGCGTCAGTCCAGGTCATTAGCAAACCACCAAAACGACTTTCTGGATCACCCATAAGTGCCATCAGACGTTGTACTTCCCATAGTGCATCCTTAGCTTCCATTTTCACTTCACGGGTTTCACCGGGTTCGATTGGCGTAGTGTTTGCCAATGATAGTCCGGTTGCCACGAGTTCTCTCGGATAGAATTTATCGAGATGCTTGAGGCCTACCTTATTAATGAACCTTACACCTGCTGTGGTAAATTCACCGATTCTTACGGCTTCATCTCCACTATTGGTGATCATCATGGTTACACGAAGAGCGCGACCTGGTACATCATAGTTCGCATTCGTCACTTTAACCGCGATTGGATTAGGTTTCACTGGAAGAGGCTTGATCTTTGTTTCGCCCGCTTGAAGAGGAACAGTATACGGATGTTTGTTTTCCGTATAGCTATAACCAAACCACACAAGTCCGAAAGTCAAGATCATGAAGAGGGCACCAAATTTGGTGTCCACTGGATCAATCAAATCTTCGTCCCCGTATGCCAATAGAACACGGCTACGTGGTAGGAACATCGGACGAGCAACAAACCAACCAATCCAGATAACCCCTAAGGCCATCCATATTGAATGCCACATAACACCGTTGGCATGATTGAATGTTTCTGAGTCAATGGTATCCCCTGTCAACAACTTGATCGGGTTCTTAAAGTCAGCCCAGTCACCTGAGATGCTCATCCAAGAACCTGGTCCAGCAATTGGTCCCGCATCCTTAACGTTTACCATCGCATGTATATGGTGACGTCCTGGAATACGAGCTTTCAGTCTAGCTACAAACTCATAATCCCGACCAATTTCCATTGGTCCAGCAATAAATGCTGGTTCACCGTTTAGCGTTACGCTTAAACGAACAAATACTGGACTTGGGCTACCCACGTTGAAGAAAGCACGGTGTGGTTTACCAACTGCAGCTGGCCAATCTTCTGCTAGGTGAAACCTACCCCGCATAATAGCCACTTCGTTGACTTTAGTTGCTTTACCACCCTTCGCTTCTTCACCCCACTCTACGTCATACCACTGAATGGTACGCATACGCAGGAATGGTTCCTGTGAACGTTCACCATGCGCAGCTACAGGAGCTACATCAGCAACTAGAGCGAGAGCAAGTGTCGCCATTCCGGCGATTCCAAGGACGAATCCTTTAAATAATTTATTTGTTTTCATTATTTTATAGTCTCCGGAAATCCTTCTTCACCAAAAGCGGTAACATCTTCTTTTTCTGAGATGCGACCTCTAGGGCCTTTAACGTAATAGAACGATGTGCAATAGAACCTTCCTAGGTACCACCATACAACGAACATTAGCATTGATACGAAAGCAGCAAAGAATGCAGCAATTACCGTAGTATGACCACCGAAGGTACGTAGTGATCCTTGCTCGATTAAACGAACATACTCAGGTGTACCAGTACGAACATAAAGGAAACCAGTGTAATCAGATAATGATAGCAATACACCTTCAACTACTAGTGGAAGATGAGTTGGTCCAAAGATCGGCCAGTTACCTGGGTAGAACAATAGTCCAAATGCTCCGCCACCGAATAGTGCTGTAATCATCCAGTTGCGAGTCAACAATAGACATGTGTCCATGACTAGCGCTCCAGGAATCATCGTGGATGGCAATACAAAATTGATCGGATAATGTGACCACCAGTAGAAACCCCAGTAGCGAGTTAACCATTCACCAGTAAGCAAGCAAACAACACAAAGTGTTGCGCCGAATGGCTGGCGGTAATTTACCCAGAGGTAATACATGATAGTTGAACAATAGGTTATTCCTACAATAGGAGTAACAACCGGCCACCATTGACGATCTTTCCAGTCAAGCCAGAAATCCCAATCGCCTGCAAGTAGCATGAAATGCATGTGGTATGTACCAACTAAAAGTATGCATAAGATCGGAAAGTAAATCAGATCTATATGCCTGGACATGCTCACCGCTTCCGGTGGCATTTTTGCCAGCTTTATAATTTTTTCTGTTTGAAATATTGCCATTTTTCCCCCTTCAGGTACGTCGTATGTTCTTAAACATAAAAATAATAAACCGTCCCTTCTCTTAACTATTTACTTGCTGGTCACCTGACCCTGCTCTCATCAGAGAGCAG
>CAJQRL010000009.1 GCA_905612245.1 uncultured Nitrosomonadaceae bacterium
GCAAATACCGGTTAAAGTCTTTCTCTATATAATCATTACTAGCAGGAATAATGACCGCAAGCTGAGAATCAACTGACATCGCTGCGCATAATGGCGGAAGTATATTCCCATTAATCTCAGTATCGGAATTAAGTACTAGAATATAAGATGCACTGGACCGGCCAACTGCATCATTTACAGAAGCGCCAAACCCTTGATTCTTAATTGAGTGATAGATATGAGTAATGTCATATGGTAAGCTATCAAGCATTTCACGCGTCTCAGTATTAGATGCGTCATTCTGAATATAAATGTGCTCAATAGATCCGCTAAGACAAGATACAACGGAATCAATGCAACGTCTTGTAAGTACAGGCGCATTGTAAACCGGGATCACTACATCAATGGACGGCACTACAATTTCACTCATACAACTCAATAATATCCTTAAAGAATCTCTAAACCACCAAGATATTTATACAAATTTTACCTGTATTTGCTCTTCTAAAAGAGCGACATACTGAGGAAGTACATCTGGTCCATTAACATCTATCATCTCCTCTAGAAAAAGAGCACGATGCTCCTCTATGTAGAAAGAATCACAACCATTTGCAAGAAACCCTTCAATTTTTTTATACACATCATCTCGGCACCTCAGCTCTGTTTCTGGCATAAAATTAGCTACTGTAGATCTCCCTGCATGCAAATAATCTGCAGCTAATACTGGTTTATTAATCTTGACTGCTTCGAATGCAACTGAAGTCGCAATATCAATAATAACATCTGCCCAGTTTAATAAATGAGCAGAATGAGTATCGTTGTCTGCAATGCTCACATTAGAAAGCTTTAGAAGTGCGGCTTCCTTTGTCAAAGATTGCTTCCAACCACTTCGAGTATGTGGCTTAATAATTATTTCAACGTCCTTGAAGGCGGAAATCATTTGTACTACTTCGCTAACCTCCTCCCAGAAAGTTGTAAAATTACTTTTTCTTAAAAAGATTGCGATTTTAAGCTTACTATCTGACTGACCTAATGGTGAAATTGGTAAAAATTCAGCCAGTTTTGTCAGCCATTCGTCACAATAGCGAGGTGACCCTAGAACAGCAACTGCCTGATCTTCCAGAAAGGGACGAAAGCGCCCTGCACACAATTCATTTGGCACAACGAGCTTATCAAACATCTGTGCAGCAGCAAATGTGTTATCTGGTTTGAGAACCCACTCGCGACGACGTATCAACTGGTTTGCGTGCGGACTATCCCCATGAGGTAACGATACCGCACGAAATCCTCTTGTGTGAGCCATTGATATAACCGTCTCGACCCATTCAATACTTATGACCGAGTTTCTCTCGATCCAGTCAAACACTACTACACCTTCATTAATTCCGTCAAAACTATGATCTAACAAACGATCTGCGGTACTTTGCCAGACAGACTTTCTTCTTTTAGCATCATAAATTTGGGCTAAATTATTTACAAATGGACCTATAAACGAACGACGCAAACCACCGATTAACAATAGTGTTTGTAGGCGCCATCTTATAAATTCAAGTGGCGGTAATAACTCCCGGATATGAGCTACCCGCACACCCTTAAGTTTCCTTAGGAACTCAATGCGATAATCATTCTGGAACTGCGAACTGCCAATCATAACAACATCACAGCTATGACCAGAATCAATCCATTTGTAAATGACTGGGGTGATGTGATCGATATCGTTATAATGGCGAAGAAAGAAAAGTGCCTTCATATTTTTTCGCTCATTCTGACTACCTTAGCAACAAACAATATGTCTATCATCTGATAGCACACTATAGGCAAGCACAGGTTATGGGGAAATGAAAAATTGTACATTCGCAGAAGTTCAATTACCAGTTTAGACATACATACCACTCGCAGAGATTCCCCTCTGATGATAGGATTAGACACAAAATTAACGAGTCACTCTAATTAAAATAGAAATCCTATTATAAATGAGTTGAATTAGATAACTAGCTCTCAAAAAATAAAAAATCAATACAGATAACCCTCAGATAATTTTACACTTATAAATGAAAACAATTGCAGTAATTCCAGCACGAATGGGTTCATCACGCTTTCCTGGCAAACCACTTGCGATGATACTAGGCCGCACCATGATTGAGCACATCTACAGGCGAGTTAGTATGAGCAAGTCACTTAAGGCCACTTATATAGCTACTTGTGATGAGGAAATCAGACAAGCAGCACAAGATTTTGGTGCTCATGTAATTATGACTGCAGATACACATGAAAGAGCAAGTGACCGAGTTGCTGAGGCGGCAGCTGAAATTGATGCGGATCTCATTGTTATGGTCCAAGGTGACGAACCAATGACGCACCCAAAAATGATTGACACGGCAGTAGCACCATTTGAGAATGATCTGCAATTGGACTGCGTTAACTTGGTAAAAAGCATTGATAATGAAGCAGATTTTTACAGCACCAACACTATCAAAGTAATAATGAACCAACGTGGTGATGCACTTTATATGTCAAGGCAGCCAATTCCAACCCTTAATAAATCAGGATTTGAGCATACTCTTGCCTATAAACAGGTGTGTATCATTCCATTCCGACGCGCAACTCTAATTGATTACAGTCGTTTACCGCCAACACCGCTTGAACAACTTGAGTCTGTAGATATGCTCCGACTGCTGGAGCATGGTTACCGTGTAAAAATGGTGAAAACTGAGTTTGATACTCAGGCAGTTGATACTGAGGATGATTTAATTCGCGTAACCAAATTGATGAGATCAGATCCATTAATAGCTTCATATTAAAATATGAAGCTATTATTCATAATCAGTACGTTCTGTCAGCTTTTTAAGGAGTTTTCATGCAACTGAAATCTAAATTAGCTCAGTCTGAAATAACGATCGGGTCATGGATCACGCTAGGTCACCCTTCAATTGCAGAAATTATGGCTACTGCTGGATTTGACTGGCTAGTTTTAGACATGGAACACAGTGTTTTAGAACTTAGTGAAATCCAGATGCTTATCCAAGTACTTGATATGCGAAAATGCCCGGCTATTGTACGGCTAACTTCAAATCACCCTGACCAGATCAAAAGGGTTATGGATGCAGGAGCAAATGGCATAATGGTGCCAATGATTAAATCTGCTGCTGATGCAGAAGCAGCAGTACAGTCCGTCTATTACCCTCCACGGGGTAAACGTGGGGTTGGATTAGCTCGCGCACAAGGTTACGGAGCAGAATTTCAGCAGTACAGAGATTGGTTAGAGAAAAATGCAGTAATCGTGGCAATGATCGAACATATAGATGCTGTTAATGCAATTGATTCTATACTTTCTGTAGATGGAATTGACGCCTATATCATTGGACCTTACGATTTATCTGGCTCTATGGGGCATATAGGGGAGCTCAATCACCCTGAAGTAGCCTCAGCAATTGAAAAAGTACTGGAAGCTGGAAAACGAATAGGAAAACCTGGTGGCATTCATGTGGTGGAACCTGATCAAGAGCAATTACGACAAAGAATTGCAGCTGGTTTCAGTTTTATCGGTTATGGCTTAGACATTCGAATCTTAGATACACTTTGCCGCAATCACATTCAAAATATAAAGGCAAATTTATGAGTAAACTTGTAATCTCTACTTCTTCATTTGATGTAGAGGGCAACTCCAGCCTAAACCATCTAGTAAATTCTGGTATGCATATTGTTCGTAATAGTTATAAACGAAAACTTACTGAAGATGAAGCCATAGAATTACTTGGAGAAGATACCATCGGAATGATTGCGGGGATTGAACCCCTGACCGAACGTGTTTTTTCTTCTGCCAAAAATTTAAAAGTAGTATCACGCTGCGGAGCAGGCCTTGATAGTGTCGAACTTGCTGCAGCAAAGCTCCATGGTATTTCCGTTTTTAATACTCCTGAAGCCCCAGCCCAAGCTGTAGCTGAACTTACAATGGGATTGATGTTAGCTGCATTAAGGAGAATCTGTCAGACTGACCGGTTACTACGGGCAAACGAATGGCCAAGAATGCAAGGACAATTATTTGCAGCCCAAACTGTAGGTATCATAGGACTGGGACATATTGGAAAACGTGTTGCACGGTTAAGTCAGGCTTTTGATGCAAGGGTAATTGCTCATGATCCTCATATTGATCCAACATCCCATGGAGTAGAATCAGTATCGTTAGAAGAACTGTTTGCTGAAGCAAATGTAATTAGCCTTCATGTACCTTACACTACTGACACCCATCACCTCTTAGATGCAAAATCATTTGCACGCATGAAGCCCGGTTCTATAATAATAAATGCTGCCCGGGGCGGTCTTATCGATGAAGCTGCCCTAGATGAGGCATTAATTTCTGGACATTTGGGTATGGCTGCTCTAGATGTTTTTGAACAAGAACCCTACCATGGCCCATTAACTAAAAATGACAGAATGATTCTGACGTCACATATTGGTTCATTAGCAAAAGAATCACGAAAATGTATGGAATTAGAAGCTGCAGAAAATCTATTGCAGGGTTTAATTAATGCCGACTTAATTAAGGACGACCAAACTAATGTCTAAAGAAATTGCAATTGTTTTTGGTGCAAGTGGCTTTCTTGGTAGCCATGTAGCTGAGGCACTTTCCTCAGCTGGTTATCAAGTACGATTGTTTGATCGTGCCCCATCAGACTTCAAGCGAAGCGACCAAGAAATGATCGTTGGTGACATTATGAATCTGGAGGATGTAACTAAAGCAATTCAAGGCGCCTCTATAGTCTACAATTTTGCAGCAATTGCAGATATCGATGAGGCTAATGAGAAGCCATTAGCTACTGCAGAAATCAATATTCTTGGGAACATGAATGTGCTGGAAGCTTCCCGACTCGCCGGAGTTAGCCGCTTTATCTTTGCTAGCAGCGTATATGTATATTCGGAATCTGGTTCTTTCTATCGCGCAAGTAAACAGGCAGCAGAGAGATTTATTGAAACCTATCAAGACCGCTATGGATTAGATTACACCATTCTCCGATATGGCTCTCTGTATGGAAGAAGGACTGACGACCGCAATGGTATTTATCGAATGCTACATGAAGCAATTGAACAACGTTCCATCACTTATAAAGGTAGTGGTGAAGCTATCCGTGAATATATCCATGTGGAGGATGCTGCACGTATGAGTGTACAGATACTGGCGCCAGAATTTGCTAATCGCCATCTAATTCTTACAGGGCAGGAGCGAATGCGTATCAAAGATGTTATGACGATGATTTCTGAAATCATGCCATGGCCGGTAAAGCTCCATTTTGATGAAGCCAATACTTTACATCATTACGAAATAACCCCATATGCATTTCAACCACGTATTGGTCGAAAATTAGTGTTAAATGAGCATGTTGATCTTGGCCAGGGTTTATTAGACTGTCTTAGCGAAATTCACAAAGAATTACATCATTCAGGTATAGAGGATGATGCTACACCAGCGGAATCTGATAACAAGGCATGAAAGGAACTAATTGGCAGTCCATAATTTTTGATTTTGATGGCGTAATAGTAGAATCAGGTGATATCAAAACGAATGCATTTGCAGACCTTTATCAGTCTTATGGTGATTTAATAGTAAAAGAGGTAGTGCGTTATCACAAGTTAAACGGCGGTCTGTCTCGCTACAAAAAATTCCGATATTTTCAACAATATCTATTGAAAAAACCACCGCTGACACAGAATGAAGAAGATAAACTTGATGAAACTTTTTCTAGGCTGGTAGTCGAAGCTGTAATTAATAGTGATTCGGTACCTGGTGCAGATGAGTTCATACAGATAGAAGCATCCAGAATTCCGCTTTTTATAGCCTCGGGCACACCTGAAATAGAGTTAAATACAATCGTTACTCGTCGTGGACTAGGTCCTTATTTCACCGGAGTACGTGGCTCACCAAAATTAAAAGAAACCCTCATTGCAGAAATACTGTCTGCTCATGATCTCACACCCGAACGTGTTCTTATGATTGGTGATGCCCTTATTGATTACCAAAGCGCTAAAATTAATAATCTTGCATTTTTAGGGCGTGTACGTATTGGAGATAAAAACCCCTTCCCCAAATATGTAAAGACAGTACCCGATTTGCAATCATTACTGTCCTAAATAAGAAAGATATTGTCTGCAAATAAATTACATCCCATATTCGGATATTTTAATAAGAAAAAATATTTATAAAATTAATACTAATTACCTGATTATTTAGTAAGAATAGATATTAACGCAATACACCACGTCTAAATAATTTCCAGAAAACTTTACAACCAAATAAAACAGGATGTCGGCGTAATTTTGGAGTGACCTCAATACTTACTCCAGTGTGCCGTTCAATCTTCCAGGCGGCATAATCAATACAATCTCGGAAAGTAAACGTCGCTTTTACTAGCCGGAGCACTGAGAGGACCCTACCCTGCCAACGACGCAACCACCAGCACCTCAATGAGTTCTTACGCTCAGACTCATCAGCCAAACATTGATAATTACACTCCCCTTGTATCTGATTCTCCTGTGGCAATTTTTTAAGAATTCCTACTAACCCAGGCAAAGCATGGGCGGTCAAATATTTATAATCATCCAGGTTTAGCTCGGTAAGTTGACGTGCG
>CAJQRL010000010.1 GCA_905612245.1 uncultured Nitrosomonadaceae bacterium
ATTTAGTTCATACTACTCTTATTACTATTACTTTCTCTTATGACTCGTATCTAAAATATTAATTAATTAATTAAGGAAACTACAATGGCAATTTTTACTCACGTTACATTAGGTACAAACAATTTTGATTCAGCAGTTACTTTTTACGACTCTGTATTAGGTGCGTTGGGTATTAATAATCTTGGGAAACTTCACGATACGGCCATGACTTATGGTAAGGAATCATTTGAATTTGTGATTCTCACTCCTTCAAATGGGGAGTCTGCCTGCAGCGCAAATGGTGGAACTGTAGGATTTGCAGCAACCAGTCGGGATGCAGTACATAAGTTCCATGAGGCCGGTCTTGCCAACGGTGGCATCGATGAAGGTAGGCCTGGTCCGCGCAGCTTTGCTCCAAACGCATATGCAGCCTATCTGCGAGATCCTGATGGTAATAAAATTACTGCTATTTGCTTTGCTCCTGAGTGAATTAGCAGAATTGAATGACATTTTTATATTAACGAATCTACGCTATTAATTCGATTATTTTTATGTTTGTGGTGGTTTAAGAATTTTGGGAGCGCGTTGCCATACCAAGGTTTGGTTGTAGCTAGGCATGGTCACATCCCTCGCCAGAAACAGGCCATGCGTTTCGGCGAGCCGATTAATAGCTTCAAAATCTCTTATGCCGCTGTTACTGTTGCGTGATCTGAGCAATGCATCAAAACGCGCATTGCTTTCAGAGGTGAATTTCCCCTCATATTTAAATGGTCCATATAGACACAGGATGCCACTGGTGGTCAAAACACGTGCTATGCCGGCAAATAGTCGTTCCACTTCTGGCCACGAAATGATGTGCACTGTGTTCGCATTAAATACTGCATCTACTATTTTAATAGGCCATTTGGCATCGTTCACGTCGATGGCTATAGGTGGAAGCACATTGGGCAGTTTAGTCTCGTTCAGCCAGGCTAGGATGCCCTCATGGTTTTGTGCTAATTCGCTGGTCTGCCAGGATAGATGAGGTAGCGCCCGCCCAAAATAGACAGCGTGCTGACCGGTTCCGCTTGCTATTTCCAATACACGCTGTTGGTTGGCAAGTGTCTTTTGTAGAATTTTGAGGATAGGCTTCTGGTTTCGTTCGCAAGATTCGGAGTAGGGTTTCATAGGTGGTAGGTGGTATTTAATCCGAAAATTTAGTGTGGCCAACTAAGATCTATCTGAAATTATATCTATATGAGCCTATTATAGATTAAGGTTGTAGCACTAATTTTACTCATGAAGTTATTTGACAAAAAGATGACAGAAAGAATGAGCTGGGTAGTCTATATCTTGGAGTGTAGTGATGAAAGTCTTTACACTGGGATTACAACAAATTTAGCACGTAGAATTACAGAACATGAGCAAGGTAATGGCGCTCGGTATACCAGAGGACGTGGGCCGTTAAATTTGAAGTACATGGAATACTGTAATAACCGGGCTGAAGCTTCCAGAAGAGAGGCATTGATAAAATCCCTATCTCGGGCTCAAAAGCTGGAACTTATTTTATTAGAAAATACTGCTATTCATGGTTATGAGGTTAACCTGGGCAGCATTTAACATGCTTATTTATAATCTATATTATTGGATTCTTCTAATTTTTTTGTCAACTCACTTATTTCTTTTTCAAATTTTTCTTTGAGCCTTATTTGTTTTTGTACGGGTCGAAGAACGCGTTCCAGAATTCGGGTGTCGATTTCATCTTTTATCAGATAATCTGATGCGCCTGCTCCTATCATTCTCTCTGGCATTGTCTCGCTGGCGGTTCCCGTTATCGCAATTATTGTTATGAACTCGCCTCCAATATTGATAAGTTCTTTAAGTACTTCTACCCCTTCTTTATCAGGAAGATAATAGTCAAGTAAGACACAGTCAAATGATTCCTCCTTGAATCGATCGATACCTTCATGGCCAGTCTCTGCCTCAACAATCTTAGAGACTAAGTGTGTATTTTTAAGATCTCTTTTTAGTGAGGATCGATCTACTTTGTCATCGTCAATGATTAGAATTTTCATAGTTTCTCCCCGTGAAATGCTACTAGTTACTTATTTTATTAAATTTATTCTATAAAAATCTCTTATTTTATTCACTGGGAAGGTCCACAACATTTAGAAACTGATATAGCATCTTTAATGCTGTTCCAAATTCATTTCCAATATCAGATTTGACAATGTACCCGGCTACATTGCAATCGTATGCGCTGAGCTTGTCTTTTTCATCATTAGATGTCGATAAGGCAAAAATTGTTGTTCGTTTGAGACTTTGATCGGTTCTTATTTCCTTCATACAATCAATCCCATTCATACGTGGCATATTAAGATCCATAAGAACTATATAAGGATAAGGAATCTCTCTAGACCGAAGCTTTTGAAGGGCTTCAATGCCATCTTTTGCAATATAAATTGGGTTTGAAATATTTGTTTCCTGAAACGCACGTCGTATTGCCATGACGTCTACTTCATCGTCTTCAACTATTAAAATAGATACTGTTTTATCTGTCATACAAATCCCCAGTAATTATTTTAATTTCCAATGAAAAGAAAAATTAGCGCCTCTTATGCCAGCCTGGGAATCTATCCATATATTCCCGTCCTGTAGTTCAATTAATTTTTTAATAATAGCTAGTCCCATACCACTCCCCTCAACTTCATCGCGTGGCCTGAGCGTCTTAAACATTTCAAAAATACGCTCTTGATATTCAGGGGCAATACCTGGACCATCATCTTTTACAGAAAAAATATAGTATTCATCTTTATTTTGTACCGAAATATCCAGATTAATTTCAGTGAGATCATGGTGCTTAATAGCATTATTAATCAGGTTGCGGAACACTAGCTCCAAAGCTCTTTTTTTAGTGAAAAATGTTGGCAAATTAGGATGTATATTTACTTTTAGAACTATGTCTAGATCATCATAAAGATACACTATGCCATTAAGCATTTCTTTACAGTCTACAAGTACAGAATTGTCATCGTTGTGGCCGACTTTAGAATATGCCAAGAGATCGTCTAAAAGGGACTCTAGTCTTGTAACTCTTTGACGTAACAAAGCCATATTTCCTTTTGTTTCTTCTCCCATTACACCCTTTAAGTCTTCCTCGACCCATTTGGCCAGATTGTTTATTCCTCTTAAGGGAGCTTTAAGATCGTGGCTAGCTATATAAGCAAATTGCTCTAGCTCTTGGTTAGAGTGCTCCAATTCAGCCGCTAAATTTTCTGCTTGTTTTTTTGCAGCCTCAGCATCTCTTGCAATGATTAATGCTCCTGCATGAGCCTCACTAATCTCTTTGTTCAATTTGATCGCTTTTATTTTTGCTGTCTCTTCTATTCTTCTCATTTGAAGTTCATGTTTATGTATTCGAACATAATCTAAAAGTAAGCCTGCACAAGGTATAAGGTAAGCAATGATCTTTAAGAAATGTGCAATATTAAAGTGGTCATCAAAAAGCTCTGTAGAGCCAAAAGCCATATGAGCCTGAGTGGCTACTTGAGGAATGATGCTAATCCAAATAGAAGCAGAGAAAAGGTTTTGGTTATATTTATGAAATTTAGGAAAGACTAATGTCCCTGCAAGTAAGAAAAGGATTAGGCTTATCATGTCCCAGGGCCGGGTGATTGTGTTATCTGGAAACATGGTTTGAGGCAACACCGCTACTGTTGCACAGTAGTGGATGATGCTCCAGGCTGCCACGCCAAAACCTAGGCTAGTTATTAGGACAAGGGCTAATCCGGGTGCTCGCCCTGTTGCAGGTTTATGGTGAGCCATAACTATGCAGGCACCTGCAATCATTATGGCGCTATTGAATGTCCGACAAATTGCCCAGGTAAAGGGAATTAAATCTGTATTGGGAGATGTTGCGTCAATTAAATGGTCGGCTGCCAGTGTATGAAAGGCATCCATGCACCCAGACATAAATAAAGCCATACCAATAATAGGAGTAACAGAATTTCTTTTTATAGAAAAATGAGTGAAGGATAAGACAACTGTAAAAAATGCAACAATGAAGGCTGAGCATTCTAAAAGAGTATGAACGAAGGCACCAGAAAGACTGAAAAAATGAGCATCTGAAATCTCGTTTTCAGACATTTCATGAACCCTATCAAATGGGAACATTTCCTGACGCGAGGCAAAATCTATACCATATTGATGAAGGAGGAGGGGAAGTATACTAATGAGTGCGGTAACCCAAAATAGACCTTTGATTCCTGCATCAATCTCAGAGTAGTTTTTATAGCCTAGTTTAGTAAATACTACTCCCATACATTCCTTTTCTTATTCAGAAATGATTCTCTACTCGTGTTCTTCATTCAATATAAGTGAAATTAGCTTCATTCTCTTAAGGCTCATCCATTAACCAATCTCTAAAAGCACTAATTTCCGGCTTATTTTCATATGCTCCTGGGTACACTAAGTAAAAAGACAAACCTAGCGGGAGTGCAAGGCTAAATGGTTGTATCAGTCTTCCTGCCGCAATATCATTTGAAGCTAAGCAGCGCCAGCCAAGAACAACGCCTTCGCCATCTATAGCAGCCTGGAGTGCGTGATCTGGTTGGTTGAAACAAGTTGAATCCACGGTGGTATCCACGTAATCAGCGCCAGCTGATTTTAACCATGAGTCCCAGCCTGGTAATGAAAAATCGTATTTATTAAGATAGTCATCATGCAGTAATACATGACTTGAAAGGTCCTCTAAATTTTTTAGAGGAGAAGGAGCTTCTCCTTTGAGATACCGAGTGCTGCACATAGGTGTTAGTGATTCTTCAAAAAGCTTTACTGCTTTAAGCCCTGGATATTTTCCTCGCCCAAAAATAATCGCAGCATCAAAATTATCACGTTGGAAATCGAGTTCACCAAAATTTGATGAAATTCGTACATTAATATCTGGGTGCAAGGCATTAAATTTATAAAGCCAGGGAACTACTAATTTAACTGCAAACATTTGATCTGCGCTTATTGTCAGAGTTCCTCTTGTATCTTTTGCGAGAGCCCGGTCAACTGTTTTATCCAAACGTAGGAAAATTTCTCCTAGTTCGGACATAAGTATTCTTCCTTTTTCTTCCAGCAGTAGATCGTGCGGCAACCGCTTGAAAAGCGGCGTACTGAGATATTCTTCTAGGCGTTTTACCTGGTGGCTAACTGCAGCAGGAGTGACGTGCAATTCCTCAGCCGCTTTTACAAAACTCATAAGCCTGGCTGAGGCTTCAAATGCTCGTAAGGAATTGAGTGGATAAATTCGTCTGCTCATCTTATTTGTCATTCTACTCGCACAGATATCTTTTAGCATTACTTTTTCTATGGCTAGAGAAAGAAAATATAAGTCATGCGGTCTTCGGGAAGAGTCTTGCTAAATGAGATGAAACCTAGCTATGGCTATATCTATTAACATAATTGGAAGGATAATTTATATGAAAAATTTAAAAAAAAAGAGCAGAAATTTTTAAATTTTTCTTATGACTTATTTTTTCTAGCCCTAGGAGCAGAAAAAGTCGTTTGTAACTATTTTAATGAACTGTTCTACTTTTGGCCAAAGGAAGAATCTCAATAAGAGAACATAAGTTTTATAAATTGAGAGAGGACCTGGAAATTAATTTATTAAAATAAATAAATAAATGGAGGTTATTTTCTTATGAACACACCTACTACTCCAAATGCCTCTCCCACTCCATCTGCTCCTCAAGATGTTGTGATGGCAGATCAAATTCTTCCGCCGTTAATGTTGAAAGAGATTGTGGCTGACGCAGTTAAGAAAGATAAATTTACTGTCAGTCGAACATTATTATCTGGGTTTCTTTGTACGCCTTTTTTAGCCTATGCGGTTGCACTCTCAGTCTCATTGGTTTTAGCTGGTTGGTCTCTTGCCGCTGCCGGGCTAATTTTCCCTGTTGGCTTTGTAATGATGGTCTTTCTTGGTCTTGAAATGGCTACCGGGAGTTTCTCTGTCATGCCTATGGGGGTATTTGCAGGTCTCGTAAAATGGTCTGGCCTGATTCGTAATTGGACATGGACTCTTGTTGGAAACCTTGCTGGAGGTATTTTCTTTGCTTTTCTTCTTTGGTTTGCATTAACAAAAGGAGCATCGATAGAGCCATCAGGGATACTTGTTAAATTAGCAAGAATTGCTGAAGCAAAAGCCTCCTACGAGAATTTTGGCATCAATGGCTGGATGGCTGCTGTAGGTATGGGAATTCTTTGTAACTGGCTAGTAAGTCTTGGCCCTGTTTTTGCGAAGGCTTCACGAAGTGTTCCTGGAAAGATAATGCTCATGTGGTTGCCAATCGCTACATTCTTTGCGCTGGGCTTTGAGCATGCAATTGTAAATATGTTCGTTTTCCCAATAGGCATACTTTCGGGTGCAGATGTCACGATAGGACAGTGGTGGATGTGGAATCAGATTCCTGTAACGCTTGGGAATATTCTTGGAGCCTTGATTTTTAACTCTTGTCTTTGGTACTCCATTCATAAGCCTGCGCTAGTTAAATAACCATAATTTTAAAAGTTTTATCAATCCTCTTTTTTAAAAGAGAGCAAACCAAGGAGAAATACTATGAATACCAAGAAAAAAAATGAAATTGTTGAACGGTTACTAGCAGCAAAAGTGGCCTCTGGTAAGACAACCACGGAACTGGGTGTGGCGCTTAATCTATCAAATGTTTATGTGGGGCAACTATTCCGCCGCCAGGCACAGCTTAAATCCGGCACCGCTGCAGCACTGAAATCATTGGTACCAGGGTTAGATGATAAGTTGCTAGCAGAAATGCAAGTAGCGCCAGTTCGCTCTTATGATGAAGATATTATTCAGGAACCTAATACGTATCGATTGGTAGAAGTTTGTTACCACTATGGGGAAACAATATTAGATATCATTCAAGAGGAGTGCGGTGACGGGATCATGT
>CAJQRL010000011.1 GCA_905612245.1 uncultured Nitrosomonadaceae bacterium
GGTGGGCACTATGACTACTGGATCGGTCGTCAGTAGCTTTACATCCGGTGCTGTTACCGGTGCTGTAGGCACCGGTGGCCTGATCGGAAACACCACTGGAGCGGTTAGTAAAAGCTATGCGACCGGAACTGTTACCGGTGCTGCTGGCACCGGTGGACTGATCGGAATTACCACCGCGGCGGTTAGTGGAAGCCATGCAACCGGCGGAATTGACGGTGATGCCGGCACTGGGGGCTTGATCGGAACCACGACCGGGGCGGTTAGTAAAAGTTATGCAAGCGGCCAAGTTGACGGTAACGCGGGTACTGGTGGCTTGGCTGGCACCGCAACGGGTAACTTCACCAACGCGTACGCCACCGGTAATGTAACCGGTCACGCGGGTACTGGTGGCTTGGCTGGCACTGCAACGGGCAATTTCACCAACGCCTACGCCACCGGTAATGTGGTTGGGAGAACCGGTACCGGGGGCTTAATTGGAACCAGTACAGGCGCTATCACGAACACTTATGCGGTAGGCACTGTAGCCGGAACAAGCCCTGGCGGCCTGTTAGGCACTAGCACGGGAGCACTCACTAACAATTTCTGGATCTTAGCCAACGATGCTCATTCCGTTGGAGATACAACACCTGCAGGCACCACCGGATTGACCGTGGCCAACATGAAGAAACAGAATAATTTTACTAGCTGGAATTTTACAGATACCTGGTATATGGAAGCAGGAAGTACCTATCCGCTGCTGCGTAGCCTCATGACCCAGTTGACCGTGACCGCGGCTAATGTCAGTCAGACCTATAACGGCGTAGCTTTCAGTGGCGACAGCGTGCTCTATTCTTTGTCCGGGAGCACGCCAGATGGAACATTGAGTTTTATCGGGGATGCACAGGGCGCAGTAAATGCGGGAAATTACACCATCACACCTACTGGTTTTATTTCTAATCAGCAGTACATGATCAGCCATGCTAATGGTTCGTTAGCCATTGCGAAAGCGGATGCAACTGTAACAGCAAATTCAGATGATACAAAAATCTATACTGGTGTTGCACAAACTGTTTCAGGATTTAGCGCATCAGGTCTTGTTAACAGTGAAGCTATTTCGGTGCTAAGCGGGGTTTCTGAATCAGGTGGAACCGGGACGGATGCGGGGACCTATGCGCATACTGCCAGTGGAACAGATAAAAATTATAATCTAACGTTCGTGGATGGTTCGTTAGTCATTACTCCCGTAACAGAAAAAGCTGCCGCAATCGTAACAACAAAATCTGCCGCCCTTAGTGGCGTCATGGCCGCAGCTGCAAATTTCACTACAAATATTAGTGTGGCTGCACCTGTTGCTGCAGTATCGGTGGCTGCCCCTGTGTCAGCAGATGGCGGTGGATCATCAGATGGCGGTGGATCATCAGATGGCGGTGGATCATCAGAGGGTGATGGCTCATCAGAGGGTGATGGCTCATCAGAGGGTGATGGCTCATCAGAGGGTGATGGGTCAGAAGAGGGTGATGAATCGACTGAGTGATGAATCGACTGAGTGATGAATCGGCCGGAAATAATAAATACTACCGAACCTAATCTGTAAAAATACATTAGCGAGCTTTTATTTCTTCGCATTTACTGTGCTTCTTAACGGGACTGCTTTCGCTGTTACGCCAGATGCTGGTACTAGCTTGCGTGACACCACAACCCCTACCATAGAACTACCAGCCGCTATCCGAGGGCCTAACCTCCAAGCGCCTGCCATCATAGAAGGCGTTAGCGGTGGCACAGAGATTACCGTACAGACTATAAGTTTTACCGGCAACACCCAATATACTAACGCGGCCCTTAGTTCTGTATTAGCCGATGCTATTGGCAAAACTTACGATCTAGCAGGCCTAAAAGGCCTTACTAACCGCATTACTAGTTATTATCGGAGTCACGGATTTACTTTTTCCCGTGCGTTGTTACCTGTACAAGCCATGACTAATGGTGCATTAGTCATTAAAATAATCGAAGGCCGATACGATAGCATTAGAGCTATAGGGGATGGCAAACACGCGGCTCGTGCCCAGGTTTTTTTAAACGACCTACAAACAGGCGAAGTTATTCAAAGTGCTAACTTAGAACGAACGGCATTAATTTTAGCGGATCAACCAGGCTTTAAAGTCACACCTTTACTCCGCCCAGGCCAAAAAATTGGTACTGGCGACTTAATCATGAATGTTGAACGTGATACGTACTACAGCGGCGCATTAGGTCTTGATAACCACGGGAACCGTTACACTGGTCGTTGGCGTGGTCGTTTAGATTTAAATATCTACAGTCCATTTTTATTTGGGGATAAACTGCAACTTAATACGCTATATTCAGAAGAACACCTACGGGTAGGCTCGCTCAATTACAGTCTACCATTAGGTGGTTCTGGTTTACGTGCTAGAGCGAGTTATACCCACGTCTCTTATAAATTAGGCAAAGAATTTGCTAGTGCCAAGTTACACGGTACCGCTAAAGTCAGTAGTATTGGCCTAAGCTATCCTATTATTCGTTCACAACAAACAAATCTCAGCGTAGCGGGTACTTATCAACATAAAGTTTTGAATAACAAAAATGATATTGCGCCAAGCAACAATACCAACAGAAGCGATAGCTTACTGATTGGCTTTAATTTTGATCATAGTGACCAACTGGCGGGCATTACTTATGGGGCAGTCAGCTGGACGCCTGGCAATTTTACCGTAGCCAGTGCTAATCGTGCTATAGACAGCGCCACCGTTAAAACAGCGGGCGGGTTTAATAAATTTAATTTAGAATTAGCTCGCCAACAAGCACTCCCTGCCAACTTCTCCTTATTTGGTCGTGTATCAGCACAATTGGCTAGCAACAACCTAGATTCATCAGAAAAATTTTCCTTAGGTGGCGTGAATGGCGTCAGAGCCTACCCTAGTGGTGAGGCTTATGGCGATGAAGGTGTACTAATTCAGTTAGAAGCCCGTTATACCATTAAGAGCTTTACGCCGTATGCGTTCTACGATGCCGGTACCCTCAGTATCAATCATACTGCATTTTCTGCAGGCAAGAACAAACGTAGCTTAGCTGGTGCAGGGTTAGGCTTGCGCTATGATATGCCTCATTGGAGGATAGATGCCAGCGCTGCTCGGCGTACCACAGGGACATTCTCTGATGAAAATCAAGCAGGTACACTTACATTTTGGGTAAGTGCGCAGTATAAGTTTTAGCTTTAAAATCTGCCTTTAAGGCTTAATCTTGAATGACAAAGCTGCTCATATTGTCCATTTTATTACTTAAGTCTTTCTCTTATTTGGCCATCCCTTCTACAACCTCCTTGATCGTTAGCTATCGATCATAACGAGAGCATCACTCCTAATCCTGAGTAGTATCGTTTGAAAAAGTTGGTCAGTGTATCGTGCGATAAATTGGTTTAATCTAATTCAAC
>CAJQRL010000012.1 GCA_905612245.1 uncultured Nitrosomonadaceae bacterium
TAAGTTACAAGGCAAGATGGTTGTAAGAATAGAAGAAGAAGAGGACGAAGAAGACGAGGACGAAGAAGAAGACGAGGAAGAAGAAGACGAGGACGAAGAAGAAGAAGACGAAGAGGAATAGGAAGGGTGATTAAGCTATTTAATCAGGTGTACAATCTTTGTATTCTCTATTTTCCGGAATACAAACCAATGACACGTCTTAAATCAGGCGTGCATTCCCTCCCAAAGCAAGCTAATATGATGTGCCTATCTAGGATAGATTTATCTTATATAGGAACATTTAATTTTTTTATACACTCAAATGTTTTCAGAGGAAGAATGGATAGCAGCGAGACCGATACCGATCTAGATTTAGTGAGACGAACCAAATTAGGAGATCGCCATACTTTTGATATGCTAGTAGTCAGGCATCAGCGTATGCTTGCACAAGTAATCTCACGTTATGTTAAGTCCCCACAGCAGATTGAAGACGTAACACAAGAAGCTTTTATTAAGGCTTACCGTGGAATCATGTCGTTCCGTGGGGATAGTAAATTTTCTACTTGGTTATATCGAATCGGGGTAAATGCAGCACTAAGTTTTCTAGCCGCTGAGCGTAGCCGCATCCCACTTTATGAACCCTCGATAAATCCCAATACCAATGAACCCATAATCCCGCAGATTGTGGATAATGAAAGTCCGGAGAGATTGTTGGCAACCCAGCAAATTGGCGAAACTGTTTCTAGCGTGCTAGAAAAGTTGCCAGAGGAACTACGTACAGCAATAACCCTTAGAGAGATCGATGGATTAAGTTATGAGGAAATTGCAAACGTTATGGACTGCCCCATTGGTACGGTACGCTCAAGAATATTTCGTGCTCGAGAAAGTATATCAAAGGTACTGCGGCCAAAATTAGAGTTGTTTCGTGATAAGAGGTGGTAAATTGAAAGAAAAAATATCTTCATACATTGATTCTGAGTTAGCAATAGAAGAAGTAGACTCTATTGTTGATACCCTTCGACAGGAACCTACTGCAAGAGACGATTGGTTTCTATATCACCTTACTGGAGATGCCATGCGCGGGCAACCAGCAATGGATGATGGCTTCTCGAAAAGTATCATAACAAAACTAAAAACTGTAAAGATCGACCCATCTTATGATCCACTTGATGAATCTAAAATTTAACTAGACCTACCCTGATCTGTATCAAAAAAATTTCTCGGTTGAAGTGGCCCATTGAGTACGCTGCTAAGATGGCCAAGAGAATTAAACTAGTATCAAAGATACTTAAAAGAAGAAGGCAACGTATCAGAGCTGAATTTCCCACTGTTAAACTTTGAGGAATAGCTTAAAGTAAGACATCCTGAATATATTTAATCAAATTCAATGCTTTAACAGAAACATTCTGGGCAAACTAAAGTAGTAATAATTATGGCTGACAAATTAATCATAATTATTCCACTTACTGATGCTATCAGCACCCGATTCCAGCGCGATCGATTCGTTTCCACTTATCAATACTTTAGCACCATAGTGATGCGCCAATTTAACAATAGGGCGCGTAACCTGGGTTAGCTGTTCTGGATTCATATGCCGTGTGCACACCTTTATCAAACGAACACCTTGTTCAAATACTTTTACAAGACCTTCCATAAATTTCACCATACTACTCTGACTGGTATTAGTAATAACATATAGCAAGGGTAGCTTAATTACTTCTAAGATATGATTATTTGCAGGTAGTAATGGAGATACCATTATTGCATCCGAATCTTCCCATGATATCCGCTGACCTTCTCGGCCAGATGGGGTTCCTTCCCAAGTAAAAATACGAAAGACATGTAACTTTACACGCTTATTTGGATAAGTATATTTATAACGTATCCATGGATAAACCATCTTAGGTTTAATACCCAGTTCTTCGTATATTTCCCGTGCGAGTGCCTGCTTTGCACTTTCTCCTAACTCAAATTTTCCACCGGGGAATTCCCAGAAACCAGAAGATTCTTTTCCATATGGACGCTCTGCCATAAGCACATACCCATCTTCTCTCTGTATAACAGCTATTGCTACATTTACCAGAGGAAACTCCTGTTTTTTTCTTATTATTATATTTTGCATGGGGCATTGTCTTGCTATATTTCAACGATGCTCACTGAGCATTGAAATTTAAATAGCATGCTTTCTAAATTCAGTCAGGCCAAATCCGTTCCGCGTACTGCTGCTTCAAAGGAAGTTCAGAATCAGTAGGGTTCAATAAATCATTCGGAGATAATAATTCAGGTGGTGGTGCAGATTTAGGTTTTACTGCAGGGATTTTTTTCTTAACTTTATTTTTATTGGCAACTAATGATGATGCGGATTTTGGTTTTACTTTCGGAATAATTTTCTTAGCTTTATTTTTATTGGCAACTAATGATGATGATGCGGATTTTGGTTTTACCTCTGGGATAGTTTTCTTAGCTTTACGTGTACTGGCAGCTAATTTTTCAGAAAAAAGATTTCTACTCATGATCCCAGCACCTCATCAATAACACCATCAATTTCTTCAGATGCGACTCGTCCGCGATAGCCAAGATCAAAAACACTACATCCTTCCAAAGCTGCTGTCCGGTAACTGGCACGGCGACCTAAACGATGACGCAATACAGGAATATTAATTTCTTGTAATGCTCCATCCATCCCCCGAGACATTGCACTCCTAGGTTCAATTTGATTGAGCAAAATGAATGCTAGTATCTTTGGATTTTTTTTCTGCACTCGCTTGATTAATTCCTCAATACGAGTACTCGCCCATAAGTCCATTGGTGATGGTAATAAAGGTACAAGTAATACCTGGGAAAGAGACATCACACTCATAATAGAGCCTGATTTAATCTCAGGAGGGCAGTCTATTACTATGTAATCAAACTCAGTCTGCAACCGTGCTATCTGCTTATTTAATTTATCCTCTGCCAATATCACTTCAACTGGGAATCTGCTCGGTGAGCCTGATAACTTCGTCCACAATGTAGCTGAGCCCTGAGGATCTGAGTCAACTACTATACAGCTCCCGCGGCGCGCCAGACCAGCAGCCATGTTCATAGCTATCGTCGTCTTACCGACACCTCCCTTCTGGTTTGCAACTGCTATTACTACAGTATCCATATGGTATAAATGGTACTAAATTAGCTCATCCACGCTATGTGAAAACGCTTTATCCTCATCACTTAGTACTTCAGCATCACTCGCATATACAGTAATATTGGCATAAGTTACTCCAAAACTGATATCCGGGTAGTACTCTTTTTCCTTAGATAAATCGGCAAGACGATCCAAGAATATTCTAAGTTTGCTATAGTTTTCGAATTCGAACCGTCTAAACAGTCCAGGTGGATGGTCTTTGGTGGTCCAGCACTCAACATTGTCTTTATCCATCACTGCCCCTCGAGTATATTAATAATACATTAACCGTATTAAAAATATTGAATGATGCCAGAAATTTCAATAATGCTATAGCACTAAACCAATTATGCTGTACCAAACAGATATATTCTAATGTAACAGATCTGAGTAACAAATCTTTTTTATATATTAGTTACCGTCTTAAGTAAGTTACACTGAATAATGTAGTAGTTGCTAAATTTGTAATTCAACAACTACTACATAAACATAATTTAGTCGGTATATCTGTATTATTACAATACTTTATACTATTAAAAAAACTAAACTGTATCAGCTTTATTTACCAGTAACTTCACTATCACGACCACCTTTAGCAACAGCTTTAGTCGTCAAGATCTGTTCTATTTCACTATCCGGGCGCGCAATAATATGCGCAGCAGCTAAACCATCACCTACACGTTCACAAGCATCAGCACCAGCACGAACTGCTGCGTTCACGGCACCTGTTTCACCACGAACCAAAATCGTGACATAACCACCGCCAACAAACTGACGCCCAATAAGACGAACCTCTGAAGCCTTAGTCATGGCATCAGCTGCCTCAATTGCTGGAACTAAACCACGTGTTTCAATCATCCCTAACGCTATACCCATTTTTTCGCTTGCCATAATTTAACTCCTTTAGGCCTATAGTATCTGTTCTACTTCATCATGCGGGCGCGCAATAATATGTGCAGCAGCTAAGCCATCACCTACACGCTCACAAGCATCAGCACCAGCACGAACTGCTGCATTCACGGCACCTGTTTCACCACGAACCAAAATCGTGACATAACCACCGCCAACAAACTGACGCCCAATAAGACGAACCTCTGAAGCCTTAGTCATGGCATCAGCTGCCTCAATTGCTGGAACTAAACCACGTGTTTCAATCATCCCTAACGCTATACCCATTTTTTCGTTTGCCATTTCTACTCTCCTACCGTTAAAGTTAAAATTGCTAAGTCAAATACTGCTTATTAAAAGTCTCGGTATAATTACCAAGATACTTTCCATCTTTAATTTACCAATCATCTACGCTCCAATGATCAATAATTCCACCGATAGTTAGATCAGTAGTGATCCTCCTATCATCAGTGGCTAACCTTGCAGCCGTTCCCCCCATAGTGATGACAAAATCACCCGGCTTACAGCCAATAGGATCCAATGCAACACTCAAAGCACCCGATGCATCCTCAACGACACGTAATGATTTGGCGGCTAACCAAGAATCACGCTTTGTTGTAACCAGATCTCGCACAATACGTTGTATCTCCATTTAGCCTATTTCTTTTTCCCGATTTTTGGTTCTTCTTCCCAATAATCGATAATACCTACAATAGTAAAATCACTTGGATAATCATTGCTACCTGCAGCAGATCGGGCAGCTGAACTACCAACAACTATCACCCAGTCGCCTTCCTTACAGCCGACCGGATCAACAGCTACCTGCTTACTAGAACTGCCTCTCTCCCTAACCACCAACAAACGACGATTACCAAGCTGTCCAATACGTGCTGTAGCTACTAATGTCTCTTCTACTTTGCAAATTTTCATTGTATTAATTCCGTACGATCACTTCCTTGCAGAGAAGCACAAAACTGCGAGCGTCCATACACGCTCTTACCCATATTTTTTTCTCTTATCTGCACTGATTCAATCATTAATAGCCCTAATAGTGTTAACCCTGCGCTCCACCAGACAATGTAATGGGAGCAGAGGCCTCAGATGACCAACCTACCATCCCTGTGACATGATGCGTAGGCTTAGGATTACTACCTTTATCCTTAAATAGTCTTGCGTTAGCAAAAGCATGCGAGCGACCTTGGCGCTCACTTGGATTACGCTCAGCAGCAATATGACCTTCGGTTCCAGTTACATTATCTTTTAATGTCCAAGCGCTACCAGTTATGGTCCGGCCCTCTACGCGACCTTCCCCCGTTATACGTGATTTATCTACACTAGCTTCAGCTGTTGGTCTAGGGTTGAAACGAAACTCCTGATTGCCAGTAACCTTACCGTCACCAACAGAAAATGCACCAGTAATTCGGCTTTCTGCAGTTGGAGCATTGATAGCATCAACACCAGCTAGCTCCTGATATTCACGTTGCGGAGACTTTACGCTGAAATTGCTATTTATTTTTTGAAGACGCTTCATTACATCTGTACTGATATCCTTATCAGGGTTGGCACAATAATACGACGTACCTGTAATATCTTTCTCACTACCACGTTGCGTACCTGAAACATGATCAACATTGAGCGTGAGATTACCGCTAATATGATTACCTGATGACATATCTCGTGAAATTCGACGTTCAGCTTCTTCCTCGCTCTCAGCAGAACAAAAAGTCTGATATTGATTTGGTCCGGCATAAGGTGTGCCAGTAATCACATTACATGCACCAGGTTCATCGCCTGTTACATGCTCATTATGTTCGATATCCACGCCCGTTACACTTTGACCGCCCCACGTATTAGCTCCATTCTCATTGCCAGCTCGAATACCAACTTTTTTTGGTACTTCGCGCCCATTTGTTTCACATAATGGCTGCTTTGCTGCCGGCATTAAATATTGACTACCTGTAATATCACGACAGGATCCACTCTCATCACCAGTTGTTAATTCACTACGACCCACTGCAATGCCCGTAATTGGACGTCCACCCACCGATTCTTCTTTACTATATTCAGTACTGCGATTACGAGAACCAATTGTTTTGACAGAGCGCCCAAGATTGGCGCCAAATACAGTGTGACCATGTGGATCATTCTGGCGCTGAAACTGAGTCTGTGCAGCATAATTACTCTGTTCCCGATGTTGCAACAGATCATCATTAAGCTCTTGATCAGATGCTCCGGTAATATGTAAGTCAGGATTGGACTCATCTCCGGTAATACTTATCTTACTGCGTACCTGTGATCCGGTTACAGTTTGTCCGGCCACTGTTTTACTAGCGCCAACTTTAATACCACCCTCTCGGGGATTGTAACCAGACTCTTTTCCAATATACTGAATACCAGTTACTTGAATGGCAGATCCACGTTCATCTCCTGTAACATTCTCTCCCCGACCAATTCGAACTCCGGTAACCTTGTGCCCCGCATAGCTCTTACTTTCAGCTACCTTAGGTGGATACTGAATCGGATCTGCATTACGCAAACGACCACTTGGACGCGTCGTAGCATCTCTGGTTCTTCCTTGGTTTCCTTTGTTTTTGTTTCCTTTGTTTTTGCTGTCGCTACGGACAGCCTGTGCTGCTAGTCGACCCTCATTAGCCTTGTCGCAGGAACAATCATCTGCCGTGTCTAAAGAAGCAGCGCTTAAATTCGTTGCCGTCACAGAAGACTTCAATATTCCACTTTTACCCTGAATTAATCCTACGCGACGGGCACGTGACGCATCACGACCGGTCATTCCTGACTGACCAGTGCTCTTTGTTGTAGCAGCGCTATTTGTTTCAGAAAAAGTTGATGAAATAACTTCTTGATTCTTAGCGTTATGCTGATTCCTACGCACGCGCTCTTTGGAAGAGGAAGGTGGTAATCCTGCCTTTCCTGCTACCAACTGCGTACGTCGCATTCGCGAAGCATTTCGTCCAGTTTGACCGTCCATTGAAGCACCTAATTTTGGTATAATTTTACTCATTTATTCTCAAATGTAATCTAAGTATTGTCTGATATTTTTTACCAGATAATTTACCAGAAAGAATTAAAAATTATTTTAGTAACGTGCAATATTATTATTAATTAACGCCCGGGACGATGGACAATAAATGCTGTCCCACGACATTGGGTATAATTATCAAATGCGGTCAAACGTACAATGTGTCCCGAATTGGCCCGATGGCATTCATCTATCTCTGCCATTACTTTTTCAACTGATTTCTCACCAAAAAATGGTAGCTTCCAAAGATACCAAAAATTAGAAAATAATTTTTCTGGTTCCGTATGTTCAATCGCTGGGTTCCAACCTTGAGCAATCATATAAGCAATATGCTTACGAATTTTTTCAGGTGTGAACGGCGGAAGGTAAGAGAATGTCTCTCCTTTAAGCTCAGTTGCTTTATACGGTCTGATTTCATCCATTGCTATACCTCATAATTTCAATTTTAAATGGCGTAATAATGTTTATATATCGATCTTGTCTACAGTATCGAATTCAAACTTAATTTCTTTCCAAGTCTCCATAGCAACTTTTAGTTCAGGTGAGTGCTGTGCAGCTTCAGTTAACACTTCTTTCCCTTCACGCTCTACATCACGCCCCTGATTACGTGCATCAGTACAGGCCTCTAGGGCCACACGATTTGCAGTGGCACCTGCGGCATTACCCCAAGGATGACCAAGTGTGCCTCCTCCGAACTGTAAACAGGAATCATCACCAAATATTTTGACCAGAGCGGGTATATGCCAAACATGAATACCACCTGAGGCAACCGGCATTACACCAGGCATAGAGCCCCAGTCTTGATCAAAGAAGATGCCACGCTCACGATTCTCTGGAACAAATGATTCACGCATCAAATCGACCCAACCAAGAGTTGCATTCCTGTCACCTTCCAATTTGCCGACTACGGTACCAGAGTGCATATGATCACCGCCTGAAAGCCTTAGAACCTTAGTTAATACTCTGAAGTGGATCCCATGATAAGGATTACGATCAAGTACAGCATGCATGGCGCGGTGAATGTGTAATAGTATTCCATTATCACGGCACCAGTTTGCTAAACCCGTATTGGCACAGAGCCCACCAGTTAAATAATCGTGCATTATGATTGGCGCACCCAATTCTTTTGCAAACTCAGCTCTCTTATACATCTCTTCTGGCGTTGCTGCAGTTACATTCAGATAGTGACCTTTACGTTCTCCGGTTTCACCTTGGGCTTTTAAAACCGCTTCCATTACAAATTCAAAACGATGACGCCAGCGCTGGAATGGCTGACTATTAACATTCTCATCATCCTTAGTAAAATCAAGACCACCACGCAGACACTCATAGACTGCCATGCCATAGTTCTTTGCCGACAAACCAAGTTTTGGTTTAATGGTACAACCCAGAAAAGCACGGCCATATTTATTCAGACGATCACGTTCCACCTGTATACCATTTGGCGGACCACCGCAGGTCATAACATAGGCGATCGGGAAACGAAGGTCTTCTAACCGTAAACTACGTATAGCTTTAAAACCAAATACATTACCAACCAATGAAGTCAACACGTTAACAACCGAGCCCTCTTCAAATAGTTCGATAGGGTAAGCAACAAATGCGTAGAACGCAGTGCTATCACCTGGAACCGGCTCAATCCGGTAGGCACGACCCTTATAGTAATCCATGTCAGTAAGCAAATCAGTCCACACAGTTGTCCATGTGCCTGTAGAAGATTCCGCAGCAACTGCAGCAGCAGCCTCTTCATGCGGAACTCCATCCTGAGCTACAATCTTAAAACAAGCCAGTAAGTCTGTGTCGAGTGGAATATATTCCGGCGTCCAGTAACTATCACGATAATCTTTGACGCCAGCTTTGTATGTTTTTCCTGCCATGTGATCCTCTCCTACAATTAGTATCTACCTTAGTAATAACTCTGACCGTAAATACAGTCACTTCAAACTAAATAAATCGCCTATTTTCTCTTCGTACTTAATTATCCAGTGTCAGATCTCTGTCTATAATTCTATAGTTATTAGAAAGCGGTCAAGAACACAGAAAAACCAGATCTTGTTCTGATGGAATATAAAAGAAAAT
Organism: uncultured Nitrosomonadaceae bacterium; assembly: GCA_905612245.1. Taxonomy (GTDB): domain Bacteria; phylum Pseudomonadota; class Gammaproteobacteria; order Burkholderiales; family Nitrosomonadaceae; genus BJGV01. The sequence continues at coordinate 9,150 of CAJQRL010000012.1, forward strand.
AGGAACAATAAAAAATAGATATTTTCGATACACTCTATAGATATAAACCTATGAGTATAAAAATAACTTTGGGAGATTCAAACTAGAATTTCTTACAAAATACAGAAATCAAATGATTTATATGATAAGTAATTGTAATTACATATAAAAAATTATATCCATCTACTGTAAAGACTCTACACTAACAGTAGAACCGTCTTCTTCTTTATATAATCCACTCTATTTCTAATCTATACTTTCCTTATGAAAAAGCAATACATATAGATTTAAATAGATGAGTATGGTATGTTTTGATCTCTCATCTTATGATGTAATATTTTAGAGAATGGTTTGAGCTATGATTTTTGTCACAATTTATCATGTTCATTTTATCCAGACTACATAGGCTCTGCATTGGTAATGATTAGAAATTTTTTATTCCGGTTTTTCCGCAACCGATATTTGTTTAGTAGGTTTTGTCGTGACAAATACGGGAAACTTGACGTTTGAAATCTCCAAATTTAGTAAGCGACCTCGCGCGGCATATAACTTTGCGGCAACTCCAAGTCTTTGAGTCCGTAGCACGTAACAATAGCTTTACGCGTGCGTCAGAAGAGCTGTTCCTTGCCCAACCCACCGTATCAATGCAACTCAAAAAACTTTCCGACACCGTCGGTTTGCCACTATTCGAACAGAGAGGAATACGCATTCACCTAACTGAAGCAGGTAACGAGGTATATACAATATGTCAGGAAATATTCGACAACATCACTAACCTTGAAGCAAAAATATCAGATCTCAAAGGGGTCAAATGTGGGCACCTGCGGCTAGCTATCATCACTTCGTCTCAATACCTTGTACCGCATCTGCTTGGTCAGTTTGGTCGATTGCATCCGGATGTTGACTTTTCCCTGAGTGTTGAAAATCGAGAACATATTCTTGAACGCCTTACCGGATATGAAGATGATCTCTGCATCCTAGGCGAACCACCGCCCGAACTTGATGTCATATCTTACCCATTCATACCAAACCCGTTAGTCGCGATGGCAAGCAGCAACCATCCGTTAGCAGGCGTACCAGATATTCCGCTCAAACGTTTCCTTGAAGAACCATTTATTCATCGTGAACCAGGCTCAGGTACACGTGACGCCATCAACCGTTTATTAGCAAGCAAAGGACTAAAAACACCTGTCGGCCATATGGAACTTGCCAGTAATGAGGCCCTCAAGCAGGCAGTTGTAGCAGAACTGGGGGTATCAATACTATCTATGCATTCACTAGCACTGGAAGGCACATCGGGGCCCATTGCAATATTAGATGTCCAAGGACTTCCTATTCATCGATACTGGTATCTGGTCCACCCAAAGAATAAAAAACTATCTCCTGTAACACTTGCATTCCTGGAGTTTGTGAAACTGCAGGGACAAAAGGTAGCCAACAAATTTAATGAAGAAATGGAAATAACTAGAAAAGCTCATATGCGTAACTATACGAAATCAAAAGATTAAAGATTCTATTATTTAACATCACCTATTGAATAATAGAATAAAACAAAGTCATAAGAAAATATATCGGTGTGGATTGGAAGAGTAATGAAGGTGTGGTTGCTACTCTCAAAAAAGTTGAGAACTATGAGTGATAACAAATATGGGTGATGTGATAGTCCTGATAGGCAAACACATTGCCCATTTTTATACGAATACAACTTAGCACTTCTGAGAATTAGTGAGCCTATGACGCAATCAAGTTTTGTTAGCCTAAGTCACTATTTTACTTTGGTGGCGTGCCTTCACCGTTAGAAACAACCGCATCAATTTGTACCAGGGCATCCATAGAGATAGCTGAAACGCCAACTATTGTTCTTGCTGGAAGATCGCCATTGAAGAATGTTGTATAAATTGTGTTTACGGCATCAATATCTTCAATATTTTTAAGTTGGATATTTATTTTAACTAAATCGTCCATAACATGATCGACACTTTCCACAATTGCTTTAATATTTCTTAAGCATTGTCCAGCCTGCTCTTTTACACCACCTGCTACTATTTGACCGGATTTAGGGTTAATAGGCAATTGAGCTGTAATATGATTGTAATGAGAAAAAGCTACTGTTTGTGTGTGTATAGAATTTTTTGGTGCATCCTCAGTATTGTTTGCTCTTATGATGAGTCCATGCCTATCTTCAACAGCTTGAGGAGGAGTACCATCTCCGTGTGACACAACTACATCAATTTGCACTAAAGCATCCATAGGCAAAGCTGAGGCTACAACTGTTGTTCGTGCAGGAACATAAGCACTAGTTCTAGCAATACCAGCATCCGGGAAAAAGGTTGTGTAAACTTCATCTACAGCCTGAATATCTGAAAGGTTCCTAAGAAAAATATTTATCTTAACAATATCATCAAAAGGAACGTCAATACTTTCTAAAATTGCCTTAATATTTTTTAGGCACTGTCTAGCCTGTTCTTTTACACCGCCTGCTACCATTTGACCCGATTTAGGGTCAATAGGTAATTGAGCTGAAATGTTACTGTAATGAGAAAAAGCTACATTCTGTGTTGATACAGAACTTTTTGGTGCGTTTTCCGTGTTTCTTACAATTTTCCCAGGTTGTTCACTTCTTGGAACGGCAGCTGCGGGATTAGATTCGACCCGAACTCTCGTCTGATCACGCAAAAAATTTTGTGACTGATGGTTACGCATACTAAACGGTGGGATGAGATCGCAAGCCTTTTGTATAGATGAAGGTGAAGGTGAAGGTGAAGGTGTACCTTCACCATTTGAAATAACTGCATCAATTTGCACTAAAGCATGGCTTATAGGTAAAGCTGCAACTGCGACTGTCGTGCGGGTAGGAAAATAGCTTTGAAAGAATGTTGCATAAACTTCGTCTACAGCATAGATATCTGAAATATTCTTAAGGAATATATTAATTTTAACAACATCGTCCATAACATGGTCGATACTTTCTACAATTGCTTTAATATTTGCTAAGCACTGCTTCGCCTGCTCTTTTACATCACCAGCTACAATTTCACCAGTTTTAGGATCTACAGGTAATTGAGCTGAAATATTATTGTAATGAGAAAAGGCTACCGATTGCGTAGATACAGAACTCTTAGGCGCATTTTCCGTGTTTCTTGAAAGTTTTATGATGCTTCCGCTCATGTCAATATTTCTCCTATTTCAGCTCATCATTTAATACTAAAGAAAGATAGGCTGCAAATATAAATTTATAACTACTTGATCTAATGGTGCCGGCACCAAGAATCGAACTCGGGACCTTCTGATTACAAATCAGCTGCTCTACCAACTGAGCTATGCCGGCATAAACATAATTATAGTGACTATTTAGATAAGGACAAAACCGAAAATTATAATAAAAGGAAACTCAAGACTATCTGTCTAATATTACAAATATAGATCATTTTATTGTTAAAAGACAACTACTTTAAAGTAGCCTTATTTCCGCATTGCTTTCTCAGAAGCTGTCAGCGCGTCAATAAATGGAGGTCTACTGAACAGACGCTCAGCAAACTTCAATAATGGTGCAGCCTGCTTAGGCAAATTAACTCCATAATGTTCAAGCCTCCACAAGAGCGGTGAAATTGCCACATCAAGCATTGAAAAGTCATCCCCCAACATAAATTTCTGTTTAGCAAATACCGGGGAAATTACAGTCAAATTATCACGTATTGCTGCTCGTGCTTTTTCAGCCACTTTTGGAGTTCCATTCTCTAGCGCATCGATATGGCAAAAAAGTTCTTGTTCAAAACGATACAAAAATAATCTTGCACGGGCACGCATAACCGGGTCTGCAGGCATCAATTGTGGATGAGGAAAACGATCATCAACGTACTCATTGATGATGTTAGATTCGTATAAAATAAGCTCTCTCTCAACTAGAACCGGTACCCGTCCGTACGGACTCATTACTGCTAGATCTTCAGGCTTGTTATCCATGTCCACATCAATAATCTGGAAATCCATGCCTTTTTCAAACAATACTATCCGGCAGCGATGGCTAAAAGGACACGTAGTTGCTGAGTATAATGTCATCATAACTTACCCTCGCAAGTAGAATTATCTTGAATATATTTACCCATGAACATCCCTCCAGAAATCATGCTTCAGTGCATAAGTAAGCCCTAGCATTCCAAAAAGGAAGAGCATAACAATAATTCCTATTTGTTCGCGTTGGGCTGCAGCAGGCTCTCCTAGATAAACCATAAAATTTACCAAATCAGCAACATACATATCGTATTCTAATTTAGTAAGCGTACCTGGTTTACTTAATTCTAATTTTTTAACATCATGCTTACCACCTTGCCCATCGTCAACTTCCTCTACCCTGAGCCGCTGCTCTCCCTGCAACTCATACAGCACATGAGGCATTGCAGCTTTTTCATACAACAGATTATTCCAGCCCGTAGCAGTAGAGTCATCTCGATAGAACTGGCGCAAATAGGTATACAACCAATCTGCTCCACGTGAACGTGCAATTACTGATAGATCTGGAGGAGTTACTCCTAACCATTTCTGAGATTCCTTCTTTTTCATAGCAACCGTCATTAGATCGCCTGGCTTCTGCCCCGTAAAAATAAGGTTTTCTTTAATTTGCGCTTTACTTAACCCCAAATCTTTTAGTCTGTTATAGCGCATAAAATTAGCACTATGGCAAGTAAGACAATAATTTACAAAGGTTTTTACGCCACGTTGCAAAGAAGCCATATCTGTTGTTTCGATTGGCGCACGATCTAGTACTACTTCTGTTCCGCCTGCATGTGCCAGCAGTGGAGATAGGCAAAAAAGAAATAATAAGACTCTTATTCTTTTCATCAAGACACTCTCTTTGGTTCTTGCTTGCATTTATCTATTTTGCTATACCAAGGCATCAAAAGGAAAAAAGCAAAATAGATAACCGTAAATATCTGTGCAAGCGTTGTGTATAAAGGTGTAGGTGTCTTTGTTCCCAACCAGCCAAGGACAAAAACACTAATTACAAAAAGAGTAAGTGCTATTTTAGAGTATGGTCCTTTATAACGAATTGATTTCACCGGACTTCGATCTAGCCAAGGCAGCAGACAGATTATTGCGACTGAACCGCCCATAAGTATTATTCCCCATAGTTTTGCATCTATCCAGAGGAAATTTACAGTAGCGGCTCGTAACATTGAATAATAAGGAGTGAAATACCATACCGGTGCAATATGGTCAGGCGTCTGCAACGTATTAGCCGGAACGAAGTTATTATATTCTAGGAAATAGCCACCCATTTCTGGTGCAAAAAACATAATCCCACAAAATACTATCAGGAACACCACTACCCCAAAAATATCTTTTACTGTGTAATAAGGATGGAATGGTATCCCGTCTACCGGTATATTTGTCTCAGGGTCACGATTCTTTTTAATTTCAATACCGTCAGGGTTATTTGAACCAACCTCATGAAGAGCTATCACATGAACCACTACCAACGTAACTAATAAAACAGGAAGCGTCACAACGTGATAAGCAAAGAAACGATTAAGTGCTGCATCAGAAAGCGTAAAGTCACCTAATATCAGATGCATCAGGGGTTCACCGATTAGTGGAATTGCTCCAATCATGCTCACAATTACCATAGCTCCCCAGTAAGACATCTGTCCCCATGGCAGAATATAGCCGGTAAATGCCATCATCATTAAAACAAAAAAGATCATCGAGCCAATAAGCCACAATAGCTCCCTTGGCTTACGATACGATCCGTACAGCATCCCGCGGAACATATGCAAATACACCACTACAAAGAACATAGATGCGCCAGTTGAGTGCATGTAACGAATCAACCATCCGAAATCTACATCACGCATGATGTATTCAACAGAGGCAAATGCCATACCCACATCCGGCTTATAATTCATAGTGAGAAAAATTCCAGTAAGCAACTGATTTACCATAACTAACATAGCAAGAGAGCCAAAGTAGTACCAGAAGTTGAAATTTTTTGGTGCGTAGTATTCGGTGAGATGCGCCTTCCAATTAGAAGTCAAAGGAAAACGTTTATCTACCCATGCTACAAATGATGTTAGTCGTTTACTCATTTATGCATCTTCCTTACTTTCCGAACCAATTAGCAAAACATTTTCACTCAGATAAATATGCGGCGGTACTAACAGGTTAGTAGGTGCAGGAACATTCTTGTAGACACGACCCGCCAAATCAAACTTGGAACCATGACATGGACAGAAAAATCCGCCTAACCAGTCTGGGCCAAGATCTGCTGGTGCAATCTCTTTACGATAAACCGGAGAACAGCCAAGGTGCGTACAAACACCTGTAGTCACTAAGATTTCTGGCCGGATTGAACGGGTTAGATTCTGAGCATACTCAGGCTGCTGCTCTCTCTCTGAATTAGGATCAGATAGTTTACCGTCAAGTGTTGTAAGGGTAGCTAACATTTCAGGAGTACGGCTCAAAATCCATACTACCTTGCCACGCCATTCCACCAATAACAGCATACCAGGCTCAAGTTTACTGATATCAACTTCAACCGGAGCTCC
>CAJQRL010000013.1 GCA_905612245.1 uncultured Nitrosomonadaceae bacterium
GCAATATTTTCCATGCCGGTAAATGCTTCTCTTATCGAAGGATTTCCATTAGACCCGGAGTTAGTCCATCAATTAAATGGGGATGGTAATAAGGCAAAGACAAATGCCATTAAACAGTTAACTCTCCTCGCAACCCCCGAAGCAGTACAACTACTAACAGCACTAGCTGAAGAAAGATTGATGATTGCTGGCGACAGCGGAGAGCTTCTTCTGCGCGTGGAAGGTGAGAAGGCCTTTGATGCTGCCACAGGTGTAGAATTTTCGCCTGTACCGGAAGACATGGATCAGTTGTACCCAAATAATCGTGTGCGTGTTGTATTAAATACCAGCATGTCTATATTGAAGTTATTTAACCCAGATCGGGAAATAAGGCTTGAAGCGGCTAAGCAAATTGAAGATACAGGTGGAGCGGATGAGATGTTCCTGCCCATCATGGATCGCGTACTGGCAAAAGAGAGCGACTCTGAGATCAAAGAAATAATAACGTTAGTAAAGGCCATGATTGGTGTCAAAAGCTCTGATCCATCAATAAGGCTGAAAGCAGTACAAGATTTGGGAGAGAGTGATAACCCAGATATTAAATTAAAGCTTACCGAGATGACTGATCCTGCCAATGAAGCAGATAACTCAGTACGGGCAGCAGCAGCAGAATCATTAGCATCTCTGGAACAGAAGATGTTAATAGGTGAGACAATTACCCGTGTCTTTACTGGGTTAAGTCTAGGAAGTATTCTTTTATTAGCTGCGCTTGGCCTAGCTATCACATATGGTGTTATGGGTATTATCAACATGGCTCATGGCGAACTATTGATGATTGGTGCCTTTGCAACATTTGTAGTACATGATTTCTTCCGCGATCATTTTGCTGAGTTTTTTGATTGGTATATAGTTGCTGCCGTACCGGTGGCATTTTTTAGTGCCGCCATCGTAGGTGTAATAATGGAGCGTACAGTCATTCGCTGGCTTTATGGTCGTGCACTTGAAACACTGCTAACTACTTGGGGTATATCACTAATTCTGATTCAAACAGTTCGAGTAATGTTTGGTACATTTAATCAAGAAATAGCAAACCCTGCATGGCTATCAGGTAGCGTGGAAGTGATGAGTAACGTAAACCTTCCTTGGAATAGATTGGTAATTATCGGATTCGCAGTACTAGTATTAGTATTAGTATGGTTATTACTTAACCGTACACGGCTTGGATTATTTGTCCGGGCGGTAACACAGAATCGTACTATGGCAGGTTGTGTAGGAGTCCCTACAGCTTATATAGATACAGTAGCATTTTCATTAGGTGCAGCTATCGCAGGATTGGGTGGTGTCGCATTATCACAAGTTTCTAATGTCGGTCCGGAAATGGGTCAGGGTTATATCGTTGATTGCTTTATGACGGTGGTGTTAGGTGGCGTAGGTCAGCTAGCAGGTACCGTATGGGCATCAATGGGTATTGGAATTGTTACAAAACTAGTTGAGGGTGGATTAGGCGCTGTATTTGCGAAAGTGATAGTACTTGCCATCATCATCCTCGTTATTCAGAAACGACCACAGGGAATATTTGCCCTAAAAGGCAGGACTGCTGACTAAAAACTATGTCTAACGCGCGCACCCCATTTGTTGTAAGATTTTTCTCTGCTACCGGCCGTACTGGCTGGATAGCACTAGTTCTGTTTGCTCTATTGACTATTGTGGCAGTACCGGTATGTCACCTTATGTTTCAAGAAGGTGACGCCCTATTTATCTCTACTTTCTATGTAACACTTATTGGTAAGATCATGTGTTACGCGATTGTAGCGGTTGCAATGGATTTGATCTGGGGGTACGCAGGGGTTCTATCCTTAGCCCAGGGATTATTCTTCGCACTTGGCGGATATGCATTCGGTATGTACTTAATGAGAAGTATTGGTCTAGATGGCGTATATCAATCACATCTTCCAGACTTCATGGTTTTTCTGGATTGGAAAGAGTACCCATGGTTTTGGGCATTCACAGATAGTTTCGTATATTCAATATTCTTAGCTATAGCAGCGCCAGGATTACTAGCCTTTATATTTGGTTTCTTTGTTTTCCGGTCACGTGTTAAGGGTGTTTACTTTGCTATTATTTCTCAGGCAATGTTATATGCTTTCCTATTGTTGTTCTTTATGAACAATACTGGTTTTGGCGGAAACAATGGGTTTACAGATTTCAAGCGTATCCTCGGATATGATATTACTTCTCCTGAAATGAGAGCTACGTTGTTTGCATTAAGCTCAGCAACACTGATGTTTGCTCTAATATTTGGGCGCTATGTAGTAACTTCAAAATATGGCCGCATACTGACTGCGATTCGTGATGCAGAAATGAGGGTTATGTTTCTTGGTTACAACCCATTATGGTATAAACTTTTCATTTGGACGGTTGCAGCGATAATATGTGGAATTGCCGGGGCACTTTATGTACCGCAGGTTGGTATAATAAATCCTAGTGAAATGGCAACAGCTAATTCAATTGAGATTGCTATTTGGGCCGCTATCGGTGGTCGGGGTACTCTGGTTGGACCTGCGATAGGAGCTTTCGTTGTTAATTTATCTAAGAGTTGGTTCACAGTAGCATTTCCTGAATACTGGCTATACTTCCTCGGATTATTGTTTGTATTGGTTACCCTATTGTTGCCACAAGGATTAGTAGGTCTATACCAGCAACTGCGAGCACGGAGTACACGATGAGTGATGTAACAACAGACACAAGCAATATAAAGGCAGAGGCTTCTTCTACTGCAACTACACCAAAGAATGATGATGTAATCTTAGAAATTGCAAATATTTCTGTTTCATTCGATGGTTTCAAGGCGCTTAATGACCTTAGTATGAAATTTATGCGCAATGAATTGCGATGCATTATTGGTCCTAATGGTGCTGGTAAGACAACAATGATGGATTGTATTACTGGTAAAACTAGACCAGATGAAGGTACTTGTACTTTCAATAATACTGTTGACCTTTCACTGCTAACTGAGGCAGAGATTGCTTTGGTGGGCATAGGTAGAAAATTTCAAAAACCTACTATATTTGAAAGTCACACCGTGTTCGAAAATCTTGAATTAGCAATGAAAACTGATAAGACTGTTTTCTTTAGTTTATTTGCTGTAGTTGATGATGTTATGCGGGATCGTATTTCAGATACATTAAAAAAAGTTAATCTTGGCGAGCACGCTGATCAACTTGCTGGACGCTTGTCTCATGGTCAAAAGCAGTGGCTTGAAATTGGCATGTTATTAATGCAGGATCCTCAATTATTATTACTGGATGAACCTGTTGCTGGTATGACTGATGATGAAACCGAACGTACAGGTGAGTTATTTAATTCGCTGAAAGGTAAGCATTCGCTAGTTGTGGTTGAGCATGATATGGATTTTGTTGCACAACTTAAGAGTATGGTTACTGTACTTGATCAGGGTGCTATGTTGTGTGAAGGTGAGATGGCTGCAGTGCAGGCAGATCCGAGAGTCATTGAGGTTTATTTAGGACGTTAATTATGCTAAAGGTAGAAAACCTTAATCAGAAATATGGTGGTAGTCATATTCTTCGGGACTTATCTTTTGATTTAAAGATAGGTGAAGTAACTTGTTTGCTCGGCCGAAATGGCGCCGGAAAAACTACCTTACTTAAAACCCTCATGGGTGTAGAGAAATCAGCTTCAGGTAATATTATTTTTGACGGTAGTGATATGACCCACGAGCCATCGTATAAAAGAGTACGTCATGGTATTGGTTATGTTCCCCAGGGACGTGAAATTTTTCCCCGTCTTACAGTTTTAGAAAATCTAATGATGGGACTGGCATCTAAACCATCTGGAACACCCTTGCCGCCACGTATATACGAGATGTTTCCAATATTAAAACAATTCCTTAAGCGTCGTGGTGGTGATCTATCCGGTGGTCAACAACAACAGCTTGCTATTGGTCGTGCTTTGGCGATTTCTCCCCAGCTTTTAATTTTAGATGAACCTACTGAAGGTATACAACCATCGATTATTAAAGATATTGAACGTGCTATTCGTAGCTTAGCTGAAGAAGGTAATATGGCTATTTTATTGGTCGAGCAATATTATGATTTTGCACATTCTCTTGCTGATCAGTATTTATTAATGGAACGTGGTGAATTTATTAAGCGTGGTTCAGGTGAAGACATGGAAAAAGACGGCATACGGGAAGCACTCTCAGTATAGTTGCTCTGCATTTTATCTTTATTTGATTAAAAATTAATCAGTTATATATCAATAATCATTTCTAGTAACAAATAAAAAAGCCTCCAGCAGAAATGGAGGCTTTTTTATTTGTTACTAATAAAATTAGATAGGTAGGTTATTTATTGTAGTTATAATTATTTCGGTTTTACTCAAATAAGTAACGCTGCGGCTACATTTCTTCCTTCCGCCATGAGGATATTATAGGTTCGGCACGCAGCATTTGTATCCATCACTTCTACACCTATCTTTAATTTTAATAAATTTTTTGTTGCTAATGGAGATGGAAAGGATAACGTAGTACCAGTGCCTAATAGGATTATTTCTGGCTCATATGGAATTAATAGCTCTAAATGTTCTTCTGTGAGCTGCTCAACTGTCAGTACCTGCCAGTCTTCAATGATATTGTTAGGCATCGTGATCAGGCTATTTTCATATCGTTTGTTATTAACAACAACATAACCTGATCCATAGCCGGTAAAAATATTTTTTTCGGCTGGCTGAGAGAGATGTAACTTCAATATGTGTCTCCATTTGCAGCTGGATAGCTGGTCAGGTAACATTACATCTTTTTTGCGTAGTAATAAAGCAGAAATAGTGATAGAAGTAATATAGTTTTTAAATTCTCAGACTTATCGATGTAATCCTTGGATTGTAGTATAAGTTTTTTCTCACTGTAACTTCTTACAGATTAAGACTTGGTTATTTATTTATGAAATCAATATTAAAATCTAGCAAACTTGCCAAGGTTTGTTATGACATCCGTGGGCCAGTTCATGATCAGGCTAAACTGATGGAGGAGGAAGGGCAACACATAATCAAATTGAATATAGGAAATCCAGGGTCATTTGGTTTTGATGCGCCAGAAGAAATACTAAGAGATGTTATTCATAATTTATCAGATGCATCTGCTTATTGTGATTCAAAAGGTTTGTTTGGTGCACGTAAGGCAATTATGCATTATGCCCAAGAGAAGAATATAGAAGACGTACAGATGGATGATATTTTTATTGGTAATGGCGTATCTGAATTAATAGTTATGTCTATGCAAGCACTTCTTGATGATGGAGATGAAGTGCTAATTCCTTCACCAGACTATCCGTTATGGACTGCAGCAGTAGTTTTGGCGGGTGGGGTTGCACAGCACTATACGTGTGATGAAAGTGCGGACTGGTTTCCTGATTTAGACGACATTCGTTCTAAAATAACATCTAGAACTAAAGCCTTAGTTATTATTAATCCTAATAATCCAACTGGGTCAATTTACTCTGATGAGTTATTGTGTGAAATTATTGATATTGCCAGAATAAATAATCTTATCATTTACTCTGATGAGATTTACGATAAGGTATTGTATGGTAATGCTGAGCATACCTCTGTTGCCTCCTTGGCTAATGATGTTTTTTTTGTGACATTTAGTGGGTTATCTAAAAATTATCGTGTAGCAGGATTTCGAACAGGTTGGGCTATTGTCTCCGGTAAAAAAAATCATGCTCAAGATTATATTACAGGCTTAACTATGCTCGCATCAATGCGCTTATGTGCCAATGTTCCTGCTCAATATGGCATTCAAACCGCGCTTGGTGGTTACCAGAGTATTGATGATCTGGTCATGCCAACCGGGCGACTTGTAAAGCAGCGTGATCTCGCATGGAATCTTCTAACTGAAATTCCGGGTGTTACTTGCTTTAAGCCACCTGCAGCAATGTATTTATTTCCTCGTTTAGATCCAAAAATATATCCTATCAAGGATGACGAGAAGTTTGTATTAGATTTATTGATGGAGGAGAAGGTTCTATTGGTGCAGGGGAGTGGGTTTAATTGGCCATATCCTGACCATTTCCGGCTCGTTTTTCTCCCCAATAGTGACGATATTACTGAAGCAATTCGCCGTATTGCATGTTATCTTGAGCGATATCGAAAGAGTCATGGGACAAACTATTCATCTTGATATTCATGGTATAGCATTTAAATTTATATGATGAACAAATCTTTGAAAAATATTTTAAAGTTACAAAAAATATTAAATATTATTATTCTTTAAATAAAAAATTATGAAACCAATTAATATAGGCTTATTAGGTATTGGAACTGTTGGAAGTGGAACTTTTGCTGTTCTTAAGCGTAACCAGGCAGAAATCGCTCGACGCGCTGGCCGGGAAATTGTTATTAAGATTATTGCAGATCGTGATATTGAGAAAGCACGAAGAATCGTTGGTGATGGTACATTGATCACATCTGATGCAAATGAGGTGGTTACTCATCCTGATGTGGATATTGTAGTTGAACTAATTGGTGGTTATACCACTGCAAAAGAACTAACGCTTAAAGCTATTGAAAATGGCAAGCATGTTGTTACTGCTAATAAGGCTATGCTTGCTTCACATGGCACTGAAATATTTGCTGCTGCGGAAAAGCAAGGAGTGATGGTGGCATTTGAAGCTGCAGTGGCTGGTGGGATCCCTATTATTAAGGCTTTGCGTGAAGGTCTAACAGCAAATCGTATCGAGTGGATTGCTGGGATTATTAATGGCACAGGAAATTTTATTTTATCAGAGATGCGTAGCAAAGGACTTAGCTTTGATACTGTATTGGAGCAAGCGAAGGAGTTAGGATATGCAGAAGCAGATCCTACCTTTGATATTGAGGGAATTGATGCGGCCCATAAAATTTCTATCATGGCATCTATTGCTTTTGGAATTCCAATCCAATTTGACAAAGTTTATACGGAAGGAATTACAAAATTAACTGGTGAAGATATTAGTTATGCAGAGGAGTTGGGGTATCGTATTAAATTACTAGGAATTACCAAGAAGACTTCAAAAGGAATTGAGTTACGTGTTCATCCCACACTTATTCCTTCACGAAGGCTGATTGCTAATGTAGAAGGTGTAATGAATGCTGTTGTGGTGAAAGGGGATGCCGTTGGACCGACCCTTTACTATGGTCCTGGGGCAGGAGCAGAGCCTACCGCAAGCGCTGTTGTTGCTGATTTGGTAGACGTTACTCGAATGCATACTGCCGATCCCAAACAGCGTGTTCCTCATCTTGGCGTTCAGCCTAATTTATTATTAGACATACCAATCCTGCCGATGGAAGAAGTGGAGACATCGTATTATCTCCGATTGCAGGCATTGGATAGGCCGGGTGTGTTAGCTGATATTACATGCATACTAGCTGAACTTGAAATTTCGATCGATGCAATGATTCAGAAGGAGCCTAAAAAAAATGAGGAGCAAGTAGATATAATTGTGCTTACTCATCTTTCTATAGAAAAAAATATTAACGCAGCTATTACCAGAATAGAGGAGCTTTCTTCAGTAATGGGAAAAATAACTCGTATCCGATTAGAGGAGTTAAGTAGCAAATAATTTAGCAAAGAATAGCTGAGTCATACCAAAAAAATTAATCCGTTATGGCAACTAGACACAATAACCAAGTTGTTGGTTATTTAACTTTTAGTATTTAATCTGAGTATTTTATATCTTCCGTAAAACATGCGCTATATATCTACCCGTGGAAACATGTTACCAAAAGCATTCTCTGAAGTGGTTCTCAGTGGATTGTCTTCTGATGGTGGCCTTGCAATACCGGAGTCTTATCCAAAAATAAGCAAATCTGAACTAGAAGAGTGGCGTAATCTTAATTACCCTGATCTTGCATTCAAAATTATTTCAAAATTTGTTGACGATATTCCTGTAACAGATTTGCGTGGCATCATTGATCAAACATATACCTCTGAGGCCTTTCATAATGATGAAATTACACCACTAAAAACCTTAGAGCCCGGGATCCATATACTTGGTTTATCAAACGGACCAACTTTAGCATTTAAAGATATTGCAATGCAGTTTCTTGGAAATTTATTCGAGTACGTATTGGCAAGATCGGGTAAAGAATTAAATATTCTAGGTGCAACCTCTGGTGATACTGGTTCTAGTGCAGAGTATGCCATGAAAGGAAAGGATGGGATTCGTATATTCATGCTGTCACCTCATGGAAAGATGACCGCGTTCCAAACAGCACAAATGTTTTCTTTACAGGACCCGAATATTTTTAATATTTCTATTCGTGGGGTATTTGATGACTGTCAGGATATAGTTAAGGTTGTTAGTAATGATTCTGAATTTAAGGAAAAAAATCATATTGGGACAGTTAATTCAATAAATTGGGCGCGTATTGTAGCGCAAGTTGTCTACTATTTTAAGGGTTATTTTGCAGCTACGAGTTCAAATAACCAAGAAGTATCATTTGCTGTTCCTTCAGGAAATTTTGGTAATATTTGTGCGGGTCACGTAGCATTTATGATGGGATTGCCAATCAAGAAATTAATTCTTGCGACCAATGAAAATGATGTATTGCATGAATTCTTTTCAACGGGATGCTACCGCCCTCGCTCTGCTGAAGAGACAAGCCACACAAGTAGTCCGTCAATGGATATTTCTAAAGCATCTAATTTTGAGCGTTTTATTTTTGATATGACAAGCAGAGATGCTGAAAAAATTAGAAAATTATGGAAGGAAGTGGATAACAATAGGCCATTTGATATTTCTGGCACGCTATTATGGGAGAAAATAAGAAAGTCACACATCATATCTGGAACCAGTAACCATAAAACGCGTATTGAAACTATACGAGAAATTCATAGAAAATATGGAGTGCTAGTAGATCCTCATACTGCTGATGGTTTGAAGGTAGGACTTAATTACCGCGAGAAAGATATTCCTTTAATTTGCTTAGAAACCGCTCTACCAGCAAAATTCTCTGAGAGTATTGTAGAAGCTATTGGGGCTGAGCCAAGCCGCCCTGATGGCTATGATAATTTGGAAGGTTTGCCGCAGCATTTTGTTGAAATGGACGCTGATGCAGCAGAAATTAAGGATTTTATTTCCTCAAATATTTAGGAAAAGATTTAGCTTTTAGAGCAGGAATGTAGTTATTAATTAATAAAGTTCATCGAAAAATCTATTGCTCTTACATGCTTAGTTATACTGCCAATCGAGATTCGATCAACACCAGTTTCTGCTATCTTCCTAACATTTCCTAACGTAATTCCCCCTGAGGCTTCTAGCACTGTCTCCTTATTCGTTAGATCGGCAGTTAAGGTAACGGCATAGCTTAAGTCTTCAAGACTAAAATTATCTAATAGAATCATTTTGGCTCCTGCACTCAGCGCCTTAAATAATTCATCTCTTGTTTCAACTTCAATCTGTATTATTAGACCTTTCGGGGCAATTAATTCTGCTGCCTTTAGGGCGGATTCAATTCCACCAGCTGACATGATATGGTTTTCCTTTATAAGAATTCCGTCATACAAACCTAACCGATGATTTAAGCCACCTCCGCATCTGACGGCATACTTCTGTGCAAGCCTTAATCCTGGAAGTGTTTTTCTGGTATCCACTATTAATGCGCCAGTTCCTAGTACCTCATCAACGTAGGATTTAGTTTGAGTAGCTATAGCTGATAGAGTTTGTAAGAAATTTAGTGCTGAGCGTTCAGCTGTAAGAAGCGAGCGTGCATTTCCTTTAATTTCACAAATCTTTTGCCCAGCAGAAATTACATCACCTTCTTCTGCAAACCAGCGTATTTCAGTCTGTGGGGATATTTGCTTAAAACATGTATCAAACCATTGTGTTCCACATAGAATTGATTTCTCACGGCAAATAACGGTTGCTGCAGCGCTTTCTTCACTCTTAATTAAAAGTGCAGTCAGGTCATCTGTACCAATATCTTCAGATAAAGACTTGGTAACGTTATTTAAAATTTCATGATTTAAGCTCATAGTTGCTATTTAAGCTAATATTTATCTTTAATTGGAGCATTTATTCTAACTGAATTAAATAATAGTAGTATATTCATAAGGGCATCATGCCCTCTTGTAATTGTGAACTGTTTATATAGTTCAAATATAGAATCGAGTGCATTTTTTAGTTAATTATCTGCGATTTGGTAAATTAGCCGCTAAATTTCAGTAGGCTTTAGCAGAGGTACAGTTTATAGGAATCGAGAAAAATTATCCTTATATGGAGTATCTATTTAGATTTTTATAGATAGATTGCAATAAAATTTGTCCTCTGCAGAAGAGCAGATTTAGGTGAGATAATGTGAATATTCATAGAAAGCGCAAGATTCATGTAAAATGTTTATTTTTCTGGGTGAATTGTCATGTTTAAAGGTAGTTTAGTCGCTATTGTCACGCCGATGCATGAGGATGGCAGCTTGGACCTGAAGAGTTTCCGTGCCCTGATTGATTTTCATGTAGAGCAGGGAACAGACGGTATAGTAGTGGTGGGTACAACTGGTGAGTCTCCTACAGTAAATTTTAAGGAGCATCATCTATTAATTAGTACTGCAGTTAAGCATGCCGCAGGACGTATACCAATAGTTGCAGGAACTGGTGCAAATTCTACAACAGAGGCGATTGATCTTTCTGCTTATGCGAAGGATGCAGGTGCAGATGCAAGTCTTTCAGTAGTTCCCTACTATAACAAGCCAACCCAGGAAGGTTTATATCAGCATTATAAGAGTATTGCGGAAGCAGTAGATATTCCTCAGATTATATATAATGTCCCAGGTAGAACAGTTGTAGACATCAATAATGACACGGTATTACGCCTTTCTCAGATTTCTAATATTATTGGAATTAAGGATGCTACCGGAAACATGGGCCGTGGGTTTGACTTGTTATGTCGGGTCCCCAAAGATTTTGCAGTTTATAGCGGAGATGATGTAAGTAGTCTGGCATTCTTGTTACAAGGCGGGCACGGTACAATTTCGGTTACAGCAAATGTTGCACCGAAGTTAGTGCACGAAATGTGTGTTGCAGTATTTGAAGGGGAGCTAACTACTGCCCGTTCTATTAATTCTAAATTGTTGAGACTACACTTCGATTTATTTGTTGAGGCCAATCCAATTCCAGTAAAATGGGCAGTAGCACAAATGGGATTAATGGAGACAGGTTTGCGACTACCATTAACAGATTTATCTAAGGAATATCATAAGCTTGTTAGAGATGCGATGATTCAGGCAGAGATACAGCTATAATTTTTATTGCAGCATTATGCGACCGAAAAACTTAATAATAAAAACTAGGTGTTGGAAACTTATATTGCTAGGTATGACAATGTCAGTATCTGGCTGCACCATATACAATGTTCTGGGTGGTGGACAGAATGAATTGGAATATGAAACGATTATAGATAGGACTCCTCCTCTTGAAGTCCCACCAGATTTGACCGGACCTGCGACAGAAGGTCGCTATATTGTACCGGACTTAAAACCAATAGAAAGTAAAACATATTCTGCTTATAGCAAAGAACGTGCAGATGGAAAGAGTGGGGTCAATACGCGTCTTCTACCTGAAAACTCTGATGAGTCCATGATAAGAATCGAACGTTCTGGTACTCAAAGATGGTTAGTAGTAAAAAGTGAACCGGAAATAGTCTGGCCCATTATTAAAGGTTTTTGGAAGGAGATGGGTTTTGGTATTAAGGTAGAAATACCAGAGGCTGGGGTAATAGAAACAGACTGGGCTGAAAATCGCGCCATTACGCCACAAAATATTCTTCTTAGGAAAGTTTCAACTATCGAGCTTGATAAGTTTCGAACTCGTTTAGAGCGAGGAGATGAAGGAACAACTGAAATTTTTATTAGTCATCGTCGTATGGAACATTCTGCTGATCCAGATCTAGAAGCTGAAATGCTTGCGCAACTAGTTATGTATTTCGGGGTTGCTAAAGACCAGGCTAGATCCATAGTAGATAGTACAGAAGTTAAAGACCGCGCTTTTCTTGACCTTGAGGATAGAGGCATTTTAACGATGGAAGAAGCATTTGATCGTTCATGGCGTCGTGTTGGATTAGCGCTTGATCGTATTGGTTTTACCGTTGAAGATCGGGATCGCTCAGCAGGAATTTATTTTGTACGGTATGTTGATCCAGATTTTAAAGTAGATGTAGAGCCTGGCGCCTGGGATAAATTTATCCCCTTTTCAGGGAATGAAGATGAAGATGAGAATAAACCAATGGAATATAGGGTTCTGATTACTGGTACAGAATCTGGAAGCGAAGTAAAGGTAGTGAATGTGGATGGTTCAGTGCAGAAATCTAATATTTCAGATCGAATTTTGAATTTGCTATATGAGCAACTTAGATAACATATTTTAGAAGAAGGTAAGATGAAGAAGTGGACTATTTTATTAAAGAGCTGTGCTATTTTGAATGTCTCATTTAATGCAGATACTCTCTGTGCTGGCAAATCTCATATTCGTTTGCAACGAATATGAGATTTGCCTCTCTAGGAAGTGGTTCGAAAGGAAACTGTTTAATTGTAGAAGAAAAAAATACTAGGCTACTATTAGATTGTGGTTTTTCAACAAAAGAAGTTATTGCTCGTCTCTTCAGGCTTGGTCTCCAGCCCAATATGTTGGATGGTATTATTATTACCCATGAGCACGCGGATCACATTAGTGGGGTAGAGCGGTTTGCACGTAAATTTGATATTCCTGTTTGGCTTACTCATGGCACGCTACGTGCCGCAAAAAAAACTTTTTCTACAATATCTAAGATTAATATAATAGATAGCCACCAAGCCTTTTCTATTAGTGATATTGAGATTCAACCTTATCCTGTTCCGCATGATGCCCAGGAGCCAACACAATTCATTTTTGGTAATGGGTCTCTCAAGTTAGGTGTGCTGACTGATACTGGTTGTTCGACAAAGCATATTGAAGAAATATTAAATCGTTGCCATGGTCTTGTATTGGAATGTAATCACGACGTTAAGCTTCTTGCAAACAGTAAGTACCCTGTAAGTTTAAAGCAGAGGGTAGGAGGACGTTTGGGGCACCTTGAAAATTCTACCTCAGCAATGCTTCTGTCAAAATTGGACTGTAGTTTGCTTCAGCATCTTATTGCGGCACATCTGAGTGAGGCAAATAATACGCCTCAGCTAGCTAAATCAGCCCTTAGTGGAGCCATAAATTGCAGTCCAGACTGGATCGGGGTAGCAGACCAGAGCAATGGTTTTGATTGGCGTCAGTTGGTATAAATTAGACGGTCTTTAAATTTTTTACTCAAGCTTGAAATAAAAAAAGCCATCATAAATGATGGCTTTCTTTATTTATAAGATCGCAAGAAGCGAATCTTTTAGTGCATTAGCTTGGTAGGATCTTTTCCATCAACGATAGGATTACCATTTCCATCTAGGTTATGTCCTGGAAGTACTGCTTTACCACTGTACTCATCTTCACCTTCTGCAGGAGCGGGAGCTGCACCACCAGCAAGTTCTGCATCAGTTTGATGATCCTGGCCAGCACTTTTTACTTCAAAAGTTGATGGGTCAGCTACACCTGAATTTTCTCCTTCACGAGCACGTTCTTCAGCTACGGTAGTACCTTCTTCAGTTCTAACGCCATATCCTTCAATGCTTTCTGGGTTGGCTTGATGTGGTTTGCCGCAAGCAGTAAGAGCTAGCGCGACTAAAGCAGCTGCGATTAGTGAAAATTTCATTGTTTAGTTTCCTTAGTAGTAATGATAAATAAGTTGTAGAGTCGGGCAGTTTACTCTAAAGTAGCTAACTGCTCAAGTATAAAACTTTACGGTTGATTTGAAGGGTGTTTAAGGAAAAGAATATAGATAAAAATGCTGCTTATAAATATATCTTTCTCTGCCTATAAATGATTATAAATTTATCCGCCACCCTTGGCAGATTATTATTAAATCTTATTTTTTCTTTTTAAATTCAATTACTTCAAGTCTATTTGTATTTTATTTGCAATAGGCTCTGTTTTTTGAATCAAATGCAAATCTAAATCTGTCTTGAAAAGGCTTACCATTTATTAGGTTTGTCTTCTTTATCAGGATTATCAAGATCATCAAAATTAGGTTCAGAGTCCCGGGCTGCATCTGCGGAGGGCGGTGGTTTCTCCATGTCATGGCCATCAAGACTTTTTTTACCTTCACCACATGCACTAAGTGAAAGTGCAAACAGAGTAACAAGCAAGAATGAATAAAATTTCATTATTTAAATTCCATTAGATATTTAATTTTACGCAATATAGCAGAAGCACTAAAACTACTCAAATATTTAGGCCTATTTATCTGTCTTATTTCAATGGTTGTATATAATTAATAATAAAAAAAGCCGCCCAGAAGGACGGCTTTTTCGTCTTGCCAAATATTTAATCGGCAGGAGCAGCATGACGATCAGCAGCATCTCCGGCACTTTCAGCACCTTCATCAGGTCCTGGAGGAGCACTATCACGTTTATCCCAAAGACTAGGTGGATATTGTCCAGGCTTTCCGCCTCCGACTTCCTTTTCACTGAATAGATCGCAGGCAGATAGTGATAATGTAACTACGGCAGCGAGGAGCAGATATTTCATTTTAAATCTCCCATTTTGTTTAGACGAGTAGTAATTCTATAAAGTTATAATAAAATTTATAACTAAAGCGTTTCGGCCATTCAAGAAACTAATTCCCAAATCCGAAAGGACCGTCATATTAATATCAGAATTCATAAATATTGTCTAGTTAAGTATGGCATTTGTCTGAAGAAAGTTGTAAAAAACATACAGAAGGAAGCTTCTCTAAATTAGACCTTCAGGTAACACAGTGAGCGCTCCGAATATAGAGGGCTATAGTAATTTCATGTAATGTCTATTATTCATTTTATGTGTTATCAATAATAAATATTAGGGTAGAGAAATACATTTATATTTTATAAATTTGTCGGAGACTTCTTCGGATTAAAAAGTCCGAAATGACTGCCAATGTTAAAGTGACAATTTTTTATTTATGTTTAGGCGGTAAGATAGCTTAGAGGTTATATTCTTTTATTTTAAGCTAACTAGAATTAGCTTAAAATTATTTAATCACATAGCAATCATTTTTAACTACAAAAAACTAACAGAAAGGATAAAAATGTTACAAATAGGAGAGATCGCGCCAGATATTAACTTGCCTGATGCCGATATGGAGATGGTTCGTCTATCCGGCTATAGGAATAAGAAGAATGTGGTACTTTATTTTTACCCTAAAGATGATACTCCTGGATGCACGGTTCAGGCTTTAGAATTTAGTGCTTTAAAAGATAAATTTGCAGATCTTGACACCGTAATTCTGGGCATTAGTCGTGACGATTGCTTAAGCCACGGCTCATTTCGAGATAAACATGATATTACTGTATGTTTATTATCTGACAGTGAAAATGAAGCATGTAAAAAATATGATATTTTGCGGGAAAAAGAGAGAAATGGTGAAATGAAGTCCAGTGTTTTGCGCTCTACTTTTATCATTGACATGCATGGCGTATTGAAGCATGTATTATATGGTGTGAAAGCACGCAATCATGCCATAGAAATTTTACATTTGATTAAAGAATTGTCCTGAGTTTTATTGCTTTATTTTCCCCGCATAAACATTTTATCAAGATTAGCTAGGCTGATTTCAAACCATGTTGGCCTTCCATGATTGCACTGATCGGAGCGTTCAGTTTCTTCCATTTCGCGTAGAAGTGCATTCATCTCGGGTAAGCTCAGTATTCGATTGGCACGAATTGCATTATGGCAGGCCATACTTGAGAGGAGCTCATTGCGTTTGTTTGTCAATAGCTGACCCGTATCAAACTCACGAAGCTCATTGAGGATATCACGCGCTAACTTAACGACATCCGTGTCCTTGAGTATAGTCGGCACTGCACGTACCGCTAGCGTGGTAGGAGAGAGGATGGCGATTTCAAAGCCTAGGTTACTTAAAATTTCTTTGTTTTCTTCTGCAGTGACAACATCTAATCCATTTCCCTGGAATGTCACAGGAATTAGCAGTGGTTGCATAGATAGGGTACGGTTATCAAACGATGACTTTAGTTTCTCATAAGTTACGCGTTCGTGTGCTGCATGCATGTCCACAATAATTAAACCCTGCCTATTTTGGGCCAGTATGTATATACCCATAAGCTGTCCTAGAGCAAAACCTAAGGGTGGAATTTCTTCCTGTTCCTGCTCAGTGATAGTAGTGGCTGAAGGAATCTTTGCTTTGATGCCTGCACCAAATAGATTTTGATAATGAAAGGGGGGCGAAGCTTCCCTCCCGAGCTGCATGGGGTCTTGTCTTACATAGGCTGATGCGGAAGGGATGGATGCTTCATTTATAGCTGCTACGGAATTATTTGTTTCTAGTTTTTGGTGTGGAGAAGCTAATGACTTGCTAATAGTGTGAAAAATGAATTGATGTAATGCGCGTGGATCGCGAAATCGGACTTCAGTTTTAGCTGGGTGAACATTAACATCTAAACCTTCTGGATTCATATTTAGAAATAGAACGTATGTTGGGTGCCGGTCCAGATGTAGAACATCACGATAGGCTTCTCTAATCGCATGTGCGATTAATTTGTCTCGTACAAAACGACCATTAATAAAAAAATACTGTGCATTACGGGAAGACTTTGAATAGGTTGGTAATGCGACAGATCCATACAGATGCAAATCTGCCGCTTGTTCGCTTATAAGTAGGGAAGCCTCCTCAAAATCGCTGCCTAGCAATTGTGTAATTCGTTGCGTTACATCAGATGATCGTAAATGACGACGTATTTTGCCGTTATGTTGAAGTGTAAAGCTAATATTAGGGGATGATAATGCAATGCGCTTAAAGGTCTCATCGCAATGGCTAAATTCTGTGGCCTCGGTTTTTAGGAATTTTCTCCGGGCAGGAGTATTAAAGTAGAGATCATGTACTTCAACCGTGACTCCAGCAACAAGTGATGAGGGCTCAGGGCGTGAAAGTCTTCCTCCTTTAGCATGTATCTGCCAGGCATGTTTTTCTTCTAGTTTCCGGCTTGCTAGAACTAAATTAGAAACTGATGCAATACTTGCAAGTGCTTCACCTCGGAATCCAAGACTGCCTATTTTCTGTAAATCTTCTAGGGTTTTAATCTTGCTTGTAGCATGAGGCGTAAGGGCAAGAGGTAAATCATTCTTTGGAATTCCGTCGCCATTGTCGGCTACACGGATTAATTTAACTCCGCCTTCTTCAAGCTGAACCTTTACTTCTAAAGCACCAGCATCCACACTATTTTCAAGTATTTCTTTAAGTGCTGAAGCAGGCCGCTCTATTACCTCACCGGCAGAAATTTGATTAATAATAAGGTCGGGCAGGAGTTTGATCACAGAATTAAAGAGTAGTTAAATGGAATGCTTTCAATTATACAGTTCCAAGTTGCTATGTACTGTACAAAGCATTGTTATATCTTGTAAATAAAATAAATGCAATTCATCTTCTTCGTAAAGTTATAGCTCTTTATTCATGGCCTTTTTGACAGTAATTCTATTGAGCTGAGGAGAGAACATTTTAATAAAATCAAGTACATAACCTCGAAGATAGCTATTTTTTCTGATGCCAATACGTGTAGTGCTTGATTCAAAAAGGTGCCCTGCGTCTATGGAGCGTAGATGTTTGTCCCGGCTAGGGTCAAATGCCATCTGTGCCACTATTCCAATACCTAACCCTAGTTCTACATAAGTTTTAATGACATCTGCATCTAAAGCGGTCAATACAACATTGGGTACTAAGCCTCTGGCCTCAAAAGCCTGGTTAATTTTTGAACGCCCTGTAAATGCAAAGTCGTAGGTAATAATGGGATATTTAACAATAGCTTCAAGCGAAATTTCTCGGAGTGAAAGTAATGGGTGTTCAGGTGGCGTGATGATACATCGATTCCATTGATAGCACGGAAGCATCACAAGTTCATGAAAGAACTCAATAGCCTCTGTAGCAATGGCAATATCTGCTTCTCCAGAAGTCACTAATTTTGATATTTGAGTCGGGTTTCCCTGACGTATTGTTAGCTTTATTTTTGGGTAGCGAGTAGTAAATTGTCTAATTGTAGGGGGCAGAGCGTACCTTGCCTGGGTGTGGGTAGTAGCAACAGTTAAAGACCCAACATCTTTGTCTGTAAATTCCTGACCTACACATCTCAGGTTATTTTCTTCTATGAGAATTTTTTCAGCTATCTCGACTATAGTTTTCCCTGGTGGGGTAATGCTAGCCATTCGTTTACCATTACGAATAAAAATTTCCACGCCAAGCTCTTCTTCTAGAAGCTGAATTTGTTTGCTTATTCCAGGTTGCGAGGTATGTAATTTTTTAGCAGCTCTGGATAAATTGAGATCTTGGTTCGCCACCTCACATAGATATCTTAATTGCTGTAGTTTCATAATCCTCACTCCAATTCATGTTATAACTAATAATTATATCAATCTAATTTAATATTATTAGATAATATATCAATATGTTGTTAATATCCATCCTTCAAAATTTAGGGTAACTAGGATAAACAGTATGGAATGGGGCTACACTCTATCAGGCTTACTGGTGGGATTTATTGTAGGACTCACCGGGGTAGGCGGAGGATCACTTATGACACCTCTGTTAATACTGGGGTTTAGTATTTCCCCAGCTACTGCCGTAGGAACGGACTTGTTGTACGCTTCGTTGACAAAAGCAGGTGGCGTATGGGTGCATGGTCGTCGTGGCACCGTAGACTGGAAACTTGTCAAAAGACTATCAATAGGCAGTTTGCCTGCTGCATTATTGACTGTACTAGGGTTGAACGCGCTAGGGGTTGAGAATCAAATTTTCTCAGATTTGATTACCGGTACGCTTGGAATAGCTTTAATTCTGACTGCACTAGCTTTATTTTTTCGTAATCAACTGGCACATTTAGGAAAATCTCGCTTTAGCTCTCTAGCAGCATGGCGCGACCAGAATATAGTTACAGCAACGATTACGACAGGTGCTGTTTTAGGAATTTTAGTAACCATGACATCGGTGGGTGCCGGAGCATTGGGTATGGTAGCGCTTATTACTTTATATCCGCGCACTCCCACTATAAATCTAATTGGCAGTGACATAGCCCATGCAGTTCCACTTACCCTAATAGCAGGAATGGGGCATGTTTATCTGGGAACAGTAGATTTTGGGTTGCTTGGTAGTTTATTATTGGGTTCTCTGCCAGGAATTTATATTGGAAGCCATATAGGTGGGCGGATACCAGAGCGAATATTGCGTCCAGCATTAGCGACAATCCTGGTCATAATTGGGGGAAGATTAATATGGTAATAAATTGTGGAGAAATTAGATGAATGAGTTAATAAATCTTGCTAGCGATGAAGAAATAACTTTGTTTGATAAAGCGCTGCAGGACTTTCAAAGCCAAAATATGGATGCTGATCGATTTACTGCTGCTCGTTTGCAAATGGGTATTTATGGTCAGCGTCAGGAAGGGGTCAATATGATTCGTATTAAGCTGCCGGGTGGCCGTTTAAATTCGAAACAATTGGCGGTAATAGCAGACGTATTAGAGAAATATGTGCAACACGATGTTGTGCATATTACTACACGCCAGGATATACAGATTCATTATGTTCCACTCGGGGATACTCCCGAAGTTCTTCGGCTTCTAGCTACAACAGGGCTAACAACACGTGAAGCATGTGGGAATACTATCCGTAACGTTACTGCGTGTTCTTTGTCTGGGGTATGTCCTAGACAGCACGTTGACGTTAATAAACATCTCGATGGAGCTGTTCAGCATTTTTTACGTAATCCACTAACACAACAAATGCCGCGTAAATTTAAAATTAGTTTTTCGGCTTGTGAATCAGATTGTGCACAGGGAATGATGCATGATATGGGGGTTATTGCAGTACAAAAGGGAACTAAATTTGGCTTTAAAGTTGTGGCTGGTGGAGGTCTTGGGCATAAGCCGCATGAGGCGATAGTAGTTGAAGAATTTATTGAAGAAAAAGACTTATTATTAGTTATGGAAGCAATTGTTTCATTGCATAATCGATATTCAGATCGTGTTAAACGCGCTAAGGCAAGAATCAAATTTTTAGTTGATAGATTTGGCCAGGAAGGGTTTATTGAAAAATATCGTGAGGAGTTAGAACGTACCAAGGCAGCATTGGCAACACAGGAATACCCCAAAGGAGAATGGAACTCTGGGATTGACAGTGAAATTCCTGGGATTGGTGCGCCACGTAAATTATTTGAACAGAAGCAATCTGGGCTTTATGTTTTTCCAATTAGTACTCCAATGGGAAATCTAAATGTAGTGCAATTGCGAGGGCTTGCTAGAATTCTTGAATTTTTTGAATTAAATGAGATTCGTGTAACCCAGGATCAAAATATGATCCTGATAAATGTAGAAAAGGAAAAAATTGATACTCTGGGTACTGCTGTATCTAAACTAGATTTAGGTAAGCCACAAACCGGCGATGATGTTGTTGCATGCCCAGGTACTTCGACTTGTCGTTTGGGGATAACTTCTAGTACAGTTCTTGGGCCGAAATTAAGTGGGGGGGAACATGATTTAAAAATTCGTGTTTCTGGATGTCATAATGGTTGCGCACAACCAGAGACTGGTGATATTGGTATGTATGGGGTAGGTAAACGCATGCACGGTAAATTAATACCGCACTATCAAATGTATCTAGGAGGAGATGGGAAGGCAAACGGGGAATTGGCAATTAAAGCCCCGGCAGTTCCTGCCGCACGTATTGAAGAGGCTATGAAGCTGATAAAAACGGCATATAGCTCTGAGTGTCAATCTGGTGAAACATTTTTCTTCTGGGTAAGGCGTGTAGGTAAAGAGTATTTCACTGAGTTATTGAAATGTGTAACTGACATTAAGGCTGAAGAATTAGAGTTGGTTTTACGTGATCATGGAAAAGAAAGTGATTTTAAAGTTCTGCAACTAGGTGGGGGAGAATGTGCAGGAGTTACTCAAGTAAAGATAGGCTCAAGTTTTTTTGAGGCAGCACATGAGCGAAACTATCGGGATGCATTGAAATTTCAGCGTAAATTTGAAGATTCTGTTAAATGTGCCGAGGAAATTGCTCTCTTAATTAGTCAGGGTGTAACAGAACTGTTTGGTGGTGCTAAGAAAGATAATTTGAGGGAACAGGCAGAAGAACTAAGGAATGTATTGCCTACTAAACCAAAATTATCCGAACAGTTAATTAAATTTTCAGGATATTTTATGAGTTCAACTGAGGCGCTGGATGTTGTTCTACTAAATAAATGGTTCTTAGAGTTGGATGAATGGACAGTAGAAGTTGCGGAACTATGTATAAGCTTTGATCATCAGCTTGATTTAACAGGGGCATTGCCACAGACAGTTTCACCAGGTCAGTTGCAGGCTCAGCAGCCAGCTGATATGAGGCAATAATTTCTATCAATTTTATAGGCCTAGAGAGTGATGAATTTAAGTCAGAAGGTCAAAGAAGTGAATGCACTGTTAGATGCAGTAAATAAAGACTATGCCCCAGTTGTTTTTGCAAATAGCTTTGGTGCAGAAGATATGGTGCTAACTGACTTAATAGGGAAGAATTTTCCGGATATTTCTATGTTTACTCTAGATACGGCTCGTCTTCCTGAAGAAACTTATAGTCTAATGAAAGAAGTTGAGGATCGCTATAATATAAATACTAAAATATATTTTCCCGAGTCTGCTGCAGTGGAGAAATATGCTGCTGAAAATGGAGCTAATGGATTCTATGACAGCATAGCCCTACGTAAAGCTTGTTGTTTTATGAGGAAAGTTGAACCATTAAAACGTGCATTAAAGGGTAAGCGTGCATGGATAACAGGACTGCGACGTGATCAGGCTCCAACTAGAATAAATCTTGAGGCGTCAGAGTTCGATGCAGATAACGGTCTTCAGAAAATTAGCCCGCTTTTAAACTGGAGTCTGCCTGACATATGGACATATATTAAAGATTTTAATATTCCGTATAATGCACTGCATGATAAAAATTATAGCAGTATTGGTTGCGCGCCATGTACCCGTGCTATTACACCCGGTGAAGATGTCCGTGCTGGGCGTTGGTGGTGGGAGGATCCTGAAACTAAGGAGTGTGGCCTGCATCTTAAATAAGATAAGTTTATTTGGTATTTTTAGAGAATTAGCGAGTTAGTAAATGGATATATTAATAAACGATAAGCAAGATTTTATTACCCCTGTTCCAGGTATTATGATGAAAAATGAGCAAGTAATTATTAAACGACGGACCGAAGACCAGTTAAGTCATTTAGACGTTCTGGAAAGTGAATCAGTTCATATTTTGCGAGAAGTTGCTGCAGAATGTGTTAATCCTGCATTGCTTTTTTCAGGGGGGAAAGACTCTATTGTGTTGCTAAGGCTCGCAGAAAAAGCATTTCGTCCGGGCCCTTTTCCATTTCCATTACTACATATAGATACTGGCCATAATTTTCCAGAAGTAATTGAATTCCGTGATAGGAAAGCTAAAGAATTAGGTGAGCGTTTGATTGTGCGTAGTATGGAAGACTCTATTAAACAAGGTAGGGTGGTTCTACGCTCAGAGAATCAGAGTCGAAATTCATTTCAATCAGTGACACTACTAGATTCAATTGCAGAGCTTGAGCTTGATGCTTGTATTGGTGGCGCACGACGCGACGAAGAAAAAGCTCGGGCAAAGGAACGTATATTTTCTTTTCGAGATGAATTTGGGCAATGGGATCCAAAGAATCAGCGGCCTGAATTGTGGGATATTTATAATACACGGGTACATAAAGGAGAAAATATTCGTGTATTCCCAATCAGTAACTGGACCGAGCTTGATGTTTGGGAATATATTGCGCGCGAGAAGTTGGAGGTGCCGCATATTTACTTTGCACATACACGAGATGTGTATCGACGTGAAAATGGCTTGTTGCCAGTATCTCACCTTGTTCAGCCTAAGGACGGTGAGCAATCAGAAAATATTATGGTTCGTTTCCGTACAGTAGGAGATATGAGTTGTACCTGCCCAGTAGAATCTGAAGCAGCGAATGTAGAGGAAATTATTACTGAAACAGCGATTACACATATTACTGAGCGGGGCGCTACCCGTATGGATGACCAAACATCAGATGCGTCCATGGAACTACGTAAGAAAGAGGGATACTTTTAGAGTAAGTAGTTCACCTGAAATAGGTGATCAGAGAAATTCACAGCAATTCGAACTTCCAGAAGGATAATAAATGGCAGGAAACAATAAAATTTCGTTTAGTGATACTGAGTTATTACGCTTTATCACAGCCGGTAGTGTGGATGATGGCAAGAGTACCTTAATTGGGCGCTTATTATATGACTCTAAATCAATATTTGAAGATCAGTTAAGTTCAATTACAAACACTTCGCACAAACGAGGAATGAAGGACGTAGACTTGTCATTATTAACTGACGGCTTACAGGCAGAACGTGAGCAAGGAATTACTATTGATGTAGCCTATCGTTATTTTGCTACTCCTAAACGAAAATTCATTATCGCAGATACCCCTGGGCACGAGCAATATACCCGTAACATGGTAACTGGCGCATCCACTGCGAATCTTGCAATTATTTTAATTGATGCACGGAAAGGCGTACTTACTCAATCTCGCCGCCATGCTTATTTAGCTAGTTTGATGGGCATTCCTCATTTGGTTGTAGCTATTAATAAAATGGATCTTGTTGACTACTCTCGTGATGTGGTTAAGAAAATTAGTCAGGAATTTT
This sequence comes from uncultured Nitrosomonadaceae bacterium, assembly GCA_905612245.1. Lineage (GTDB taxonomy): Bacteria > Pseudomonadota > Gammaproteobacteria > Burkholderiales > Nitrosomonadaceae > BJGV01. Next base: position 23,788 of record CAJQRL010000013.1, read on the forward strand.
CCGAATTTGCAGCCAAGCTTGGCTTAGATAATATTGTGTATATCCCAATGTCTGCTTTGAATGGAGATATGGTAGTAGAACGCGGGGAGAATCTTTCCTGGTATAAAGGCTCGACTTTAATGGAGGTGCTGGAGAATATTCCCATAGACAACGATATTAATCTTGAAGATTTTCGTTTCCCAGTACAGCTGGTATGTCGTCCAAAGACTAAGGAGTTCCATGATTTTCGTGGCTACATGGGAAGAATTGAATCAGGTCAGGTTGCTGTAGGAGATAAAGTAACAGTTTTTCCCTCTGGATTGAATTCTCGCATTAAAGAAATTGTTACTTACGATGGGTTCCTTGATTATGCCATTGCACCACAGTCAGTTACATTGACTATCGAGGACCACCTCGATATTTCTCGTGGTGATATGTTGGTAAAAACTGAAAATGTACCGCGTGTTAGCAAGAAAATTAATACAATATTATGTTGGCTATCCGAGACGGCTCTTGATCCTAAACGTAAGTACCTTCTCAAGCACTCGGCTCGTATAGTTAAAGCAGGAGTGAGTAAGATAGATTACAGGGTAGATATCAACACGCTAAATCATGAGATAGTAGATACCTTGAAAATGAATGATATAGGACGTGTGGAACTTAATGTGCAGCAGCCCCTAGCTTGTGATGACTATCAAAAAAATCATGCTACGGGGAGCTTTATTGTAATTGATGAAGCGAGCAACAATACTGTTGCAGCAGGAATGATTTGTCCAGCTAACACATAATCTGGTGCTTCAATGATAATTTTCAAAGTTATAAATAAAAGCACCAATAAAAATTTATTTCTATTTATTTAACATCATTAACAATTTATTGAGTATGAAAAATATGGGATCAGATTCAGGTACTAGGTTAGGAGTAGCAGAAGAAGAAGACTCTCTTGTTCTGGGATTCGATATGAATTTTGCAGATTTATATCGACGTACTGGACTTTTAAAGCTGGATCTCTCTTTTCTTGATTTTTTAAAGGATAGTGATCCTGATTTACATGCTCGGCTTGATCATGCTCGCTCTCATAGCGATAGCCTTAATGAAAAAGATGAATCTAATTTACTAATTGAAATTGCTCCATTGCTGGATGATTTTATTTCAAAATTATTCTGTATAGAGACCGAAGTTCAGGCACTTTCTGCCCGCCATCACGAGCTAGCCCCACTGTATTTTTGCAAAAGGCAGTTTGTACTGCGGAAAGCAATGAATAAGGTTAGTGATGAAGATATATCAAAAATTGATGGCCCTAAATTGGAAAAACGGCTGGAGATTGAATTTAAAGAGCCATTTTCTGAGCTTATTTTTGCAACAAAAGTAATAGAGTGGTTAAAGGATGAAGAAAAGAACGAAGGGCTCCTTAAGGCTGCATTGTTTTATGCTGCTTGGGCACTGAAAACAGCAGAAGGAAAAATACGTAGCCAAGAAGGTGTTCTTTTTAAAGCTCACCCTAAGCTGGATTATCTACACTTAGTACCATCGGTCATCGATACTACTGAAGGTTATGTTTCTCACCGGTTAGAGCACTTGCGTCGGAGAGAAGGGTTTTCACTGACTGATCAGGGTACTGACCTTGTGGGCGCTTTAGATGAAGCAAATTACTGCATTTGGTGTCATGAGCAGGGAAAGGATTCCTGCTCAAAAGGACTAAAGGTCAAGCCAAAGTCACCTGATGAGCCTAAAGCCTTCAAAAAGAGCCAGTTTGGCGTTTTACTCGCCGGCTGTCCTTTAGAAGAGCGGATTTCTGAATTTCATAAGCTAAAGACCGAGGGAGTTGCTATCGGTAGTCTAGCTATGATTGTATTAGATAATCCTATGTGCGCTGGAACCGGTCATCGAATTTGTAATGACTGTATGAAATCCTGTATTTATCAAAAGCAAGAGCCAGTAAATATTCCTGAAGCAGAAACACGATCTCTTAAAGATATTCTGGAACTACCATGGGGCTTTGAGATTTATAGTCTTCTTACACGTTGGAACCCGCTAGATTTGAACCGACCTGTTCCGAAAGCCCCATCTGGTCATAAAGTGTTAGTGGTTGGTATGGGACCAGCAGGATATACTTTAGCTCATCATCTGATGAACGATGGCCATGCCGTGATGGGTATAGATGGGCTTAAAATAGAGGCTCTGCCATCAGATATCTCAGGAATTAGCCAAGAGGGTGATCATGTGCCATTTAGGGCTATCAGAGATGCAAAAGAACTTGATGAGGATTTGAATGAGCGTATGCCGGCAGGTTTTGGCGGTGTAGCGGAATATGGAATTACCGTACGTTGGAACAAAAATTTTCTAAAATTAATTCGGTTACTACTAGAACGAAGGGAGGAATTCTCTCTGTTTGGCGGGGTTCGTTTTGGAGGAACTATTACAGCTGATGATGCGCTTAATATGGGGTTTGATCATGTGGCACTAGCCGCTGGAGCGGGTCGTCCTACCGTATTAGATCTTCCAAATGGTCTTGCCCGAGGTGTTCGTGCCGCATCTGACTTCCTGATGGCGTTACAACTATCTGGTGCAGCTCAAGATAGT
>CAJQRL010000014.1 GCA_905612245.1 uncultured Nitrosomonadaceae bacterium
TCATGGCACACGTAAAAACGTTCTACGTGTTACGTATGAGTTGAATTGTGTTTTTGAGGGATATACACGTGATGAAGCATATAAAAAATGGAAAGAGGTGCAAGATTCATAATGATTATTGGCAGAAATGAATCTGCTCTTAAGTCTGGGCATATGAAGATTAATGGTGGGTGATACATTAATAGGGAGTGGCTAAGACCCAGCCTAGGTTAGGCTTTTCCTTCTGATAACCAATTATTTAAAAAAAGAGTATAGTAATTCTGTAGCAATAGTTTAACTGGATAAATTTGTTGCTAACAATAGGATGTGAGGTTAATCAGCACATGTCTAAAGGATTGAAATGCATAGAGTTATACTGATGATTCTGTTGGTTTCTGTGAGTAGTAGTGCGATGGCAGAGTGGGTTGAAGTTGCCGTGAGTGACGGAGAGGCGAAAGAGGAAGCCTCCATGACCGCTTATGCTGATCCCGACACCATTCGAAAAACTGGTGATAGAGTAAAACTCTGGGTTCTAGCTGACTACAAGATAACTAATGAGAAATATGGAGTCGCATCAGCAAGGCAAAAAGATGAATACGATTGCAAGGAAAGGAAACAACGGAGACTTTTTATAGTTTTTTATTCTGGACACATGAATAAAGGTGAAACGGTATTGATTCATAATGATCGAGGTGACTGGGAAGAAATTCCGCGGGGTAGCTTGGTAGAAGCTATGTTGGAATTTGCATGTGGATTCCAACCTAAATCACCACTCACCTTTCCTCATGATACCTTTCTATAGAAGAGAAAAAATACGACATGAAGAAATATATTTCCTATTTGGCTTCTATTTTGAAGCCAAGCAGTAGCGTTGCAAAAACCGATAATTTCAAAGATGCGACAGATGCATATAATAAAAGCAACTATGCTAAAGCTATTGAATTATTTAGTCCATTAGCGACTGAAGGAAACACGGCTGCACAGTGGTACCTTGGTTGGATGTATAAGAATGGTGAAGGTGTAATGCAAGACTATAAAGAAGCGGCGCTGTGGTATCGAAAGGCTGCTGATCAAGGAGATGCAAGTTCGCAATTTAACCTTGGTCTGATGTATTCCGCTGGCGACGGAGTAACCCAGGATCATAAGGAAGTAGTGAAGTGGTATCGAAAAGCTGGTGATCAAGGTGATTTAGGCGCGCAATTTAATCTTGCCCTGATGTATAAGAATGGTGAAGGTGTAACTCAGGACTATGAGGAGGCAGCAAAGTGGTATCGCTTGGCTGGTGATCAAGGAGACATGGGTGCACAATTTAACCTTGCTCAGATGTATGAGAGTGGTGAAGGCGTAATCCAAGACAATAAAGAATCAGCAAAGTGGTATCACCTGGCTGGTGATCAAGGGCAGGCAAAGGCGCAATATAGGCTTGGCATGATATATGACAGGGGCATAGGTGTAATTCAGGACTTTGAGGAATCAGCTAAATGGTATCGAAAGGCAGGTGATCAAGGAGATGCAAGAGCGCAATACCTTCTTGGTGCGAAATATGATGAGGGGATAGGTGTGCTCCAAGACCATGAGGAATCAGCTAACTGGTATCGGATGGCTGGCGATCAAGGAGATGCAAGAGCGCAATATAACCTTGGCTTGATGTATAAGAATAACAAAGGATCGGGCCAAGACCTTAAGGAATCAGTAAAGTGGTTTCGACTCGCTGCAGAGCAAGGAGATGCCGGTTCGCAATTTAACCTTGGCTTGATGTATGACAATGGCCAGGGTGTAGTTCAAGATAATAAAGAATCAGCGAAGTGGTATCGGATGGCAGGTGATCAAGGGAATGCAAGAGCGCAATATAATCTTGGCTTGATGTATAAGAATGGTGAAGGTGTAATACAAGACTATAAAGAAGCAGTGAATTTGTATCGACTTGCTGCGGAGCAGGGGCACGCAAAAGCACAATCTAACCTCGGTTTTATGTATGCTATTGGTCAAGGTGTAACAAAAGACTATGTTTGCGCTCACATGTGGTGCAACCTTGCTGCTAGCAATGGACACAGAATTGCGAGTGAAAATCTAGAAAAAATAGCTAAAGGAATGACGCCTGCTCAAATAGATGAAGCACAAGATATGGCGCGAGACTGTACAACATAGAATTACAGTAATTTAGAGTAATAATACTGAATATAGAAAAGGATTTGTAAGCGAATAATTATTAATTGCTGTTGTTAGTAACTATTCTAGTTATTTTATTTTTCTATTGGAACGCTAAATTAGAAGATCTGGATCTTCACCTGAAGATAGCTCTAAAAGAGGAACAGACGGAACTGCATCCCCTGCAATACCTCTTATTGATCCATGCATATGAGTTGTATTTAATAAAACCTTATCAATTTGCTTCTCTCGTTTCTTCCATATGCCTCTCATTGAGCGCTGCTCAGACTCCAGATCTGATTTCATCTGAGTAAAACCTTCTACTATTGCTTCTATTTGTAATTTAAATTCATTGCTTGTAAGAAAATCATAAAGCATGCCCATCTTCTCACCTTTATTTTCTTGTGAAATAATTGCGCTACTAATTTGAATGATAGATTCACGCAGCACAGTACTTAAGCCTTTAAATTCATCAAATGAACATATCCAAACCCCATCTCTTAGACCAAGACGATCCATATCAGATGGCATTGACTCTGTTATCAATACGCCTATATTTGCATTTTTTTCACGGATGTCTGATTTAAATTTTTCAATCCAATTCACTTGAAATGATTTAGAGCGCTTGCTTTCATAGTAAATAGACCCGCAATTTTGACGGTCACGCGTCTGCACTATTTGAAGGCAATCTGCTCCTCGTTCACCTTTTTTAATTTCTTGGATTACATCTAATGGAAAACTTTCAGCCAACCATTCTTCTATAGCTAATTCTTGTACTTCTCCTTGAGTCTGCATAGAGCCTTGCTCTTGCTTTCTCTTCATTTCTTCAGTTAATTTTTTCTGATCTTGTAATTGTTTCTCAAGTTCCTTTAATTTAAGTTCACTTTTTCCGCTCTCTTCTTTTTGGATTTTTTCTTTTACTTCTATCAGTTTTTTGTTTAGTTTTCTCTCGGATTCGGATCTAATGGATACTTCTAGCTCATCCTTTTCTCTTTTGACTATTTCAAGCTCTATAGAGGTTTTATTAAGTTCCTTTATTTTATTAGATTTTTGATCTAATTCTTCTCGTAATGACCTAAATGCATATGATTGTTCCTCTTCCGCTTCTGCCGTAATTCTTTTCTTCAGAATGACCTCATTTTTCTTGATTTCATTGTTTACTTGTTTAGCTATTTCATCTTTTTGTTTAATTTTTTCGGCTTCTAGAGTCTTTCGTTCTTCTGCAAGCAATGAAGACTGAGAATCATATTTCTCTTTTTCTTTCGCTAACACGTCGTGATATTCTTTTTTAAGTTGCTCATCAACCTGATGATATAAAATATCATTCACATCAATTTCTGTGCCACATTTAGGGCAATTTATATTTTTTTTATCCTGATCCATGGTCTCTCCTATCGTGGAGTAATATAAGATTTTAACGGCCTTATTAGCTGCTATATCAGGCAA
>CAJQRL010000015.1 GCA_905612245.1 uncultured Nitrosomonadaceae bacterium
ACTATAAATAGTTTCATAAATTCAGAAGGCTGCAGATTTACAACAAATAATGATAACCAGCGTCTGCTGCCGTTCACTTCATTCCCTATCCCAGGAATCAATACTAGTACGAGCAATGCCATACCTATCAGAAATGGATAAAGCGAGTATTTCTGCCATAATCTCATTGGTATTTGAAATGCAATTAACCCAATAATTAACCCCACTACTAAATAGATCCCTTGACGAACAAGAAAGTAGGCCGCATAACCATCCCCACGACTCGTTTCTGCTATAGAAATAGAGGCTGAATAGACCATAATTAGACCCAGACTCAGCAAAAATATTGCAGACCAAATCAGACCCTGATCAAAATCAGATATACCTTTCTCGTTACTGATGCCAGCTTGATAAATCATTAATAGTTATCCAAAAACTATCTAGTGTGTGACTCTTTCTGCAGCTAATGCTTTTAACTCTAAATTCTTAATTGCTGAAACAAAAATCTCAGAACGATGCACATAATTCCTAAACATATCAGTGCTTGCACAAGCAGGAGACATCAACACAGCATCTCCCACCCTTGCTAAAATGAAACTTCTTTGTACTGCATCTTCCATTGTCACTGCACTATGCATTGGTACACCGCACCCATCCATTGCGGCTGCAATTTTTCCTGCATCCTTACCAATCAAAACCACTGCCCGTACATGTTTTGAAACAGCATCTTTCAACGGAGAGAAATTCTGTTGCTTTCCATCGCCACCTATAATCAATACCTTTTCTTGAGCAACGCTATTAAGCGCTGCAACTGTTGCACCTACATTTGTACCCTTTGAGTCATCGTAGAATGTAATGCCATTGAGCGTTGCAACTTTCTCCATACGATGAGGTAACCCACCAAATTTGCGTAGGGCATTGAGTAATGGGCTATACGCTACTCCCACAGCATGACATAAAGCCAAGGCAGCTAAAGCATTAGCCACATTGTGTGAACCAGAAACCCCGAGCTCACTGGTCTTTATTAGCCGATTATTACCTTGTGCAAGCCAAGATTCATCGTCTATCAGCAAACCAAAATCATTTTCATTGGCCGGGGCATCCATACCAAAAGTTATTTGCTTCTTACTAGCTAATGCCATAGCACTTACAATAGGATCGTCACGATTTAATATCTGTACCATGTTTCCGCCATCAATTTCCCCTGAAAATATTCTCGCCTTAATAGCAGCGTAATCATCCATGCCCACATAGCGATCAAGATGATCTTCACTCAGATTCAAAACCACAGCTACATCAGGATTAAAATTTTGTGTAGATTCCAACTGAAAACTTGAGACCTCTAAAACCCATGATTGAGGCAGCTTCCCAGAATCAACCCTCTGCATAAGTTTATCTAATACCGCCGGACCTATATTCCCAGCCACTTCCGTGTCCCATCCTGCCTCTCTTAACATTGAACCAACCATAGCTGACACAGTTGTTTTCCCGTTGGAGCCGGTAATCGCTATAATCTTTGGCTTTGAGCCATCAAATTTATTAAGTGCCAAAGAAAACAATTCAATATCCCCAACAACAGGAATGCCACGTTTAATCGCCTGATTAATTAGCGGTATTGTTCGCGAAATACCTGGGCTGATAGCAATAAGGTCTATCCCCTTAAAAATTCTCGCTAAGAAAGGACCCGTGAATATCTGATCCGCAGGGATGATTTGCTCCAACGCACTAAGATTTGGTGGCACAATACGATTGTCAGCCACACGAATGCTTGTACCTATGCGTGATAACCATTTCACCATGGATAATCCAGTTTCCCCCATTCCAAGCACCAGAATTTTTTTTCCATATAAATTCATCTCAATTTCAAGGTAGCTAAACCAAGTAGGACTAACATCATAGTTATAATCCAGAACCGAACTACTACTTGATTCTCCTTCCACCCTTTTAATTCAAAATGATGATGCAGCGGCGCCATACGAAAAATACGTTTACCTGTTAATTTGAATGAAATTACCTGCAATATTACTGATAAGGTTTCTACTACAAATATACCGCCCATAATAAGAAGTATTATTTCCTGACGTATAATTACGGCAAC
>CAJQRL010000016.1 GCA_905612245.1 uncultured Nitrosomonadaceae bacterium
TGAGAAGATTTTGATCGAAGAGTTTTTAGAGGGAGAAGAGGTTAGTTTTATAGTTATGGCCGATGGTAAGAATGTATTGCCTCTTGCAACTAGTCAGGATTACAAGCGTCTAGGAGAAGGTAACCAAGGGCCTAATACTGGTGGAATGGGTGCTTATTCTCCGGCATCAATAGTTACTCCTGAGTTACATGAAAGGATAATAACTGAGGTAATTGATCCGGTTATAAAAGGTATGGCAGAAGAGGGCCAGCCTTATACTGGATTTTTATACGCAGGCTTGATGATTGGCAAAGGTGGGAGTATCAACGTATTAGAATATAACTGTCGTATGGGAGACCCAGAGACGCAATCCATTATGTTACGACTAAAAAGTGATTTATCGGTTTTAGTAGAGAATGCAATAGATGGTACGCTTAATAATGTAGATGCAGAGTGGGATTGTCGTGCGGCATTAGGTGTTGTTATAGCTACTTGCGGTTATCCTGAGATGCCCCGTAAAGGGGATGTAATTCACGGTCTGTCAGAATTTGTATTTAAGGATGATCTGGGGAAAGATTTTCATGTATTCCAAGCTGGAACTAAGATGGGCGGAAAAAATGGCAAAGAAATAGTAACTGCTGGTGGTCGGGTGCTATGCGTTGCAGCCTTGGGAGATGACGTCAAAAATGCTCGGTACCGCGCCTATGAAATTGCTAATCAAATTTACTTTGATGGCTGTCAGATGCGGGCTGATATTGGGTTATAGTGATCAACTATTAACTGAGAAAAAGTCATCATAGGCCTGTATTCTATAGATTAGGCTTATTGTAATATTAACTAAGAATTTAATTAGGTATGAATACAATTCAAGTCAAAGAATATCTTAGTACGCTACAAGATAAAATTATTGAACAGTTAGAGCGAGTGGATGGCAAGTGCTTTAAACGTGAAAAGTGGGATCGCTCAGAAGGTGGTGGGGGACTAAGTTGCGTAATTGAGCAGGGCAATGTATTTGAACGGGGCGGAGTAAATTATTCGCATGTGTTTGGTCCGGGGTTGCCCGCATCTGCAACTGCTGCAAGGCCTGAGCTGTCGGGGCGCTCGTTTGAAGCAATGGGAGTATCAATAGTATTGCATCCTTATAATCCTTATGTTCCAACTATTCATTTGAATGTACGTTTTTTGGAAGCTCGTAAGGAAGGTGCTGAATCAGTTTGGTGGTTTGGTGGTGGTATGGATTTGACGCCGTATTATGGTTTTGAGGAGGACGCCAAACATTTCCACCAGACCTGCAAGGATTCTCTCCAATCTTATGGTAGTGACTACCATAAGCGTTACAAAAAATGGTGTGATAAATATTTTTATTTGAAACATCGTAATGAGCCACGCGGGATAGGGGGGATTTTCTTTGATGATCTTAGCCAACCAGATTTTGATACCTGTTTTAATATAACAAAAAGTGTAGGAGATCACTTCTTACCTGCTTACATACCTATTTTGGAAAGGCGTAGAAATATGTCTTATGGCGAACGAGAGCTTGATTTTCAGGCTTATCGTCGCGGTCGATACGTAGAATTTAACCTAGTTTGGGATCGTGGAACTCTTTTTGGCTTGCAGTCTGGTGGCCGTACCGAGTCTATCCTCATGTCTTTGCCGCCCACGGTCAAATGGCGCTATGACTGGGAGCCGGAGCAAGGTAGTGCAGAATCAGAGCTTTATACTGATTTTCTTATTAGTAAAGATTGGGTGTAATTAGGGCGTTAAATTCATAGGTAATAATCGGCAGAACATAATAGTAGTGCTAGAGGCTTAGCATTAAGAGTCTTTATTTTAGTTAGACCTGAAGTATTTGTAACGTTGCTTCTTGTTTTACGTAATTACTATTGACATTAAGATACTGGCGCTGGAAAATAAAATTAGTATGTTTGTTGGAGGTGGTGTCTGTAAGCAAGATTTATACTCTAGAAATCAATATAGTGAGAAAAAAAATGACTAATGACCAAATGGAAAATTGTATTTGTTCCCAAGAAACAAAATCAGGCTTAAGTCTAGTTTCAAAGAGGGCATATAACACTATTGCAGCATTAATTATTTTATGTATTTATGTGTCTATGAGCGTTCCTGCGGCATATGCAGAAGATACAGAAGATACTTCTACCGATTATGCTGTAGCTGTATCTGAAACTGGTATGGAGGCTGCTTCAGCCTTAGCGACAATGGTATATTTTCCAGCTAAAGCCGCTTTTGCTCTTGGTGGTGGAATAGTAGGTGGTCTTACTTATGCATTTACAGGTGGGAATGAGGAGGCAACTAGTAAAATATGGCGTGCCAGTATGGAGGG
>CAJQRL010000017.1 GCA_905612245.1 uncultured Nitrosomonadaceae bacterium
TTCTTGCTACTATCAATGACACTTTTCATTTCAGCAGAAGGGCAAATAATGGCGCCCCCTTCAAATGTATTAAAAACTTTCGTTGCGTGAAAACTTAAGACGGAAAAGTCACCATATTTTAAAATACTACCCATTTCATTCCGCACATCAAATGCATGAGCAGCATCATAGATAACCTTTAGGCCATATTTGGTGGCTATTTTTTGGATAGACTCAACATCACAAGGAACACCGTAACAATGTACTGCTAAAATAGCTGTCGTTTTTGGAGTGATTGCAGCTTCAATTTTTTCTGGATCCAAATTCATTGTTGAAGGATCAATATCAACGAAAACTGGTGTTAAGTTGCACCATGAAATTGAGTGGCTCGTAGCAATGAATGAATAAGGAGTTGTTATAACTTCGCCAGATAGGTCCGAGACCTTGAGAGCGGACATCAAAGCTATTGTTCCGTTATTAAATAGAGAAATATGTTCCACACCAAGGTGATCACATAGCTCTGCCTCAAGTTGCTGATGGAATTTTCCATTATTCGTTAGAATTTTACTTTCCCATATTTCTTCAAGATAAGGAATAAACTCTTTCAATGGAGAAAGAGCAGGTTGAGTAACAAATATTTTAGAATCTTGGGTCATAGTAGATTCAAGCCGAATAATTCACTCAATTCCTTCTCAAAAAAAATCGTCTCCTGCTCCATGCCAACCCACCCTGAACGAATGACACGAGTACCAGCCGCTATCTCCATATCCGTGAAATTAGGCGCACCAAAAGCAAAATAATTTTCTTTTTTAAGCAACTGTTTTTCCTTGATTATGTAACGTAGTTCTATATTTCAAGATTTGGGATCTGTTTAATACATATATCGTAGTAGTTTTGTAAGCTATTGATTAATCTTATACGCCTCAGCCTCGTAAAACCAATCGATAGTTTTCTTCAAGCCAATCTCAAGCGGTTGCAACGTGTAATTCGGCAAGGCAGCTTTTATCTTGACTACATTTAGGCATTTTGATTTGGCGCCGACATAACGACTAGTGTCATATTCGATATCTTCAATAGGATATCCAATAGTGGTGCAGATCATTTCGGCAAATGTTCGAATAGGGTATTCTTCGCCAGCGCCGATGTTAAAAATTTCATTGTCGAATTTTTGTGTCAAGGCCCATAGGATGCTGACAAAATCATCGACCAGTACAAGTTCACGTTTTTGATAACCATCCCCCCATAGCGAGACAGTTTCTCCATACTCCTTGCCACGAATAATTTTGCGAATTAGGTCAAAAATGAAATGCATCTGCCTGCCATCGGTGTGATATCCACCGCCATAAAGTGTAGATGGCACTAGGCAAAGGTAACGCAAGCCAAATTGTTGGCTTAAAGCTCGCGCACCCTGGTAAAGCATGCGCTTGGTCATTGCATAGGTGTAAAGGCTGTCTATGGGTTCACCAAGCATATAGTCTGTTTCGCACAGATCAGATCCTGGCGCATACACGCAACTGGTTCCCATAAATATTAGTTTGGCTTGTGGCTGATGCTCTGCCCACCATGCCAACGTATTGGTGTTGATTTGTTGGTTGATGATCCATTGCTCACCCAAATGCTTCATGCAAAAATCACCAGCTTGAGTCCACGCGGCCAAATGGTAAATGAGATCGTATTTTTCTGTTGTGAAATTTAAAAGGCTTTCAGCCCTACGTAGATCGCAATTCCGTGATGTCAGGCGTGTAAGTTCACAACCTTGTTTTTCCAGGTAGCTACAGAGCGCGGTACCTAAAAACCCAGAACTGCCAGTCACTAATACCTTCATGCTGTTTCCTTTGGGTTTACCGGAAAATAAAATTCCACGCCTTTGGCAATTAATGCTTGGTTATTCGCCAAAATTTCTTTCTTGAAATTCCAAGCTAAAACATAATAGATGTCAGGAAACTCTGTCAATTCATCTTCCATCTCAAGGGGAATGTGCATACCTGGAGAGTAAAGGCCACGACGAAGCTGGTTTTTTTCGACTAGGTATTCAATTAAGTCCGGCCCCACGTCAAAATAGTTGAGCATAGTATTACCTTTGACGGGAGCGCCAAATCCAAACACCTTTTTCCCGTTCTTCTTTGCTTTGCGAAGGTAAACTAAGTTTTCTTCCTTCATTAATTTGATTCGCATATCAAAATCGCGATAAGCCCCAATAGTGTTACAACCGGAAACATCCTCTTTATTTCTCATTTTTTTCAATTGGTCTGAAATTGGCCGACTACCTGTATGACCAACGTAGCCAACGATTGAGCCACCATGAATGGTTTGCAGGGTTGCATCGAACATTTCCAAGCCGTGGCGGTTCAGCAGTTTTTCAATCGTCTCCAGTGTGTAATATAGCAGATGCTCATGGTAGATTTGGTCAAATGCCAAGTTCTCCATAATGCTTTTCATGTATAAGAACTGAACAACGAATACGCCATCCTTTTTAAGCCCATCTTTAATCGCCCGACAAACTGAATGCAACTCCTCTAAATGGAAAAATACACCTGCGGCATTGAATAAGTCAAACTGCTTGCCGATGCCACGCATCGTTTCCTGATTAAAAAATTCATTCAGAGTGGGGACGCCAGCCTCGTTGGCAAGCTTGGATGTTGTCTTGGATGATTCAACACCAAGAACTTCATACCCTAAAGACTGAAAATGTTTTAGTTGGGTACCATCATTTGAGCCTATATCGAGAACTGATTTTGTCTTCTGATGAGCAAAAAAACGGGAGTCTACTTCTGCAGCGACATTACGAAAGTGCTCCGATAACGATTTAGTGACTCCCGAAAGGTAAGTATGATCACCAAACATAATTTCTTTTTTAACTGTGAAATCGAGTTGAGAAGTATGGCAATCTTGACAGTAAAGAACGCGAAGAGGATAAAAAGGCTCCTTGCCAATTTCCTCTTTTTTTAGGAAATTGTTGCACCAAGGCTGCTCGCCAAGATCAATGACCATATCAAGGGCCTTAGAATCACATACTCTACAAATCATCAATACTCTCCTATTCGACTTCATTTATAGCTGGACCTATCCCCTCTCATTACGCGATCTAATCATCGTTAGGAGAGGGGAATTCCCGTGACCATTTTATGTTTCGACTCGAAACAAATATCTCTACAAATTCTTTAACACCTCATGCGGAGCGACTAGAATTTTGGAACCAAATTTGAAAGGTCAAAAGATCAGGGAAAGAATAATTCGCCTTTGTCGCTGCGTTCTGTATTCCCTCTCCAATAAACACTGAGCAAGCTACTCCAGCATTTATGGCGGCCTCGATATCAGATTCTTTGTCTCCCAGCAATATCGACTTACTCAAATCAATCCCGAGGTCAGTCTGTGCTTTTAATATCATGCCGGGATTGGGTTTTCGATCAAACGATTCCATTCGATAATGACCAATGCCTCCTTGTGGATGATAAGGACAGTGATAAATCGCAGAGATTGTGATAAAACGTTTGGCAAATTCAGCCATCATCAATTGTGTTAAATCTTGGAAATCTTGCTCTGTATAGTATCCACGACCAATGCCGGCTTGGTTAGTTACAACCACTAAAAGATAACCACACTCACAAGCATACCGGCAAACTTCAAATATGCCGTCTACGAATTCAAGATCATCAGGCTTGTAAAGATACTTTTTTTCAATATTAATAATGCCATCTCGGTCAAGAAAAAGTGCTTTTTTCATTTTGACTTAAACTCAAATTGATGTGGTATCTCCGTTTGAGCGCGTTGATAATCTTCGGGCACACCAATATCAATAAAAAATGTATCGCTGATATAACCACACACTTCAATTTCGTTAAGACGTTTCGCCAGAAAATCTTGCTCAAATGAAAATTTTTCTGGCAAAATTTGTGATTTTATAATCTTGCTATTTAATAAATATATGCCTGCATTAATCAAGCCAGGAGCTACAGCCCCCTTTTCTTCGAAGCGTATAAGACGATCACCTTGAAGGCGTACATTTCCATATCTGGAGGTATCTTTAAGAGGCATTAATGCCATGGTAATATCAGCAAGCCGTGTTCGATGAAAACCTAGCATTCCCTGATAATCTAGATTTAGAAAGGTATCACCATTCAATATGAAAACCTCATCTGACTCAGCCATTTTCAATGCCTGACAGATACCACCACCTGTACCCAAAGGGATGTCTTCTATGGCATACCGAATATTTAAGGTGCCGAATTTGTTTCCAAAATAAGCTATTATATTGTCATGCATATATCCAACGGACAGCACGATGGAATTAAATCCGTTTTTTTCCAAATATTGAAGTAATAAAGATAGAAATGGGACTTTCCCAATGGGGGCCATTGGCTTCGGTACATCTGAGACAACGGCATGTAGTCTTGTACCAAGCCCACCAGCCAGAATAATGGCTTCCATTAACCTTTTATTGGAAACATTTGTTGTTCAACAATACCGCAGACAATATGCCCCACTACAATATGTCCTTGCTGTATTTTTGGGGTGTCGCCAGAAGGTATTCTCACACAAAAATCGCAAAGATCCTGCATTGCCCCCCCATCTTCACTGGTAAAACCCACAGTCACTAATCCCTTAATACGTGCCTCCTGCAATGCGGCAAGGATATTGGGTGATCGTCCAGATGTTGAAATAGCAATAAACACATCACCTGTGTTTCCCACAGATTGTATTTGACGTGAAAATATCTGCTCATAACCGTAGTCATTGCCAATAGCGGTCATTACTGAGGAATCCGTAACTAGGGAAAATGCTGCTAGACCTGGGCGATCATAAGCAAGCCTACTTACAAATTCCCCAGCGATATGTTGTGCATCTGCAGCACTCCCACCATTGCCAGCGAGCAAAATCTTGCCTCCATTACGTAATGTGGCAATACAACACAGAGCGACTCGCTCGATCTCATCGAGCACCGCCTCATCTTCCATAAGTTTCGAAAGTACGTCCCTCGACTCGACAATTTCTGAAATTATTTGTGATCTCATGCTATCTCCATTCTTGGTTTTCCGCGAGATTGACATTGGTCGGATCGACGCGTCTTCACTGATACGTCTACACAAACTCCCTGCAAGTATGGCTGCTTTTATATTTTATGCCACATCCCTACTATAGTTTTTTTTACAACGTCAAGAGAATAACCTATCGTGAACGCAAAGCTTACTACTGGATGGAGAAACCATGCAATATCTTTCGTGTGCAAATAGCCCTTAATGGCGCGTAATAATGGACCCAATAGCGTCAAATTGAATAGCACGATTATAAGCAATTTAAGTAAGTCACGCTTGTGAAAAATAGAATAAATTCTGGGAACATTTTCGCTGTGATACATGTTTGCATAGAATAATCTTCTCTTTAAAAAAGTAATCAGTTTTAAATCAAGAAAATGAATTATATGTTTGTTCTTTAAGAACGTGAATTTATTGTGTCCTTGAAGAATGAGCTCCGCGCACATGTCAATATGCAAAGCGCTGCTTGCCAGAGTTGTTTTCTCAATAAAATTTCTTTTTATAAGGAAGCCATTTGCCCCAAGTGTTGGAATTTTTGAAAGATCTTTGGGGAAGGATATTTCGTAAAAATAACCACAGTCTTTTACTTTCCCGTATCCATGCCAACCCTTACTATCAAATGGTCCCCTATCTGCTTTTCCTAAGCTTATCGCAATGGGGTCTGCTCCTCCAATTAAAGCAAAATATCTGGAAAGAATGGGATCTGAGAGATTAAATCCATATCTCAATGTTTCACAGGCTACAATTTCTCTATCAGCCAAAGCGTTTACCATTAAAGATAATACATCTTCCTCTTGTAGCCGATTGTCTGCTGAAATAAACAAAATTAGGTCTGATGTTGCCGATGTTAACGCTATTCCTCCGCGAATATTTTGTGAATCCTTTAGGTCAGGCCTACTAATAATTTCTGTATCATATTTTTTTGCTATATTAATAGTGTCATCAGTAGAGCCACCATCTACCATAATGATCTTTATGAGATGCTGGGGGTAATCCTGCTTTCTGATGGATGATAGGCAGTCATCTAAAATTCGCTCATCATTGAACGAGCACATAACTGCCGATATTGTTGGCTTGCCGTTGATTGTCATATTATTTATCTACAATTAATTATCGGCCAACACAATTAAAACCGTTGCTCCATAGGCAATTATGCTTGTTACATCACTTTTCAATCGTATCATAAAAGCTCTGGTAGGTTTTCTCCAGTTGAAATGACTTACTCCATAACCAAGCATTCTCTCGTAACCTTGCATACTCCCTAGAATCATGCAATGCAGCCGTAATCACTACTGATAAACCCATAGGGGTGTTCTCTTTGCTGATCAGCCCGGTTTCCCGATCTTTGACACTATCCCGCAAACCGTCAACATCATATACTACTGCGGGCGTGCCTTGACTGTTTGCCTCGGTAACAATCAGGCCCCACCCCTCCTTGACGGAGGTGACTAATATAAGATGGGACTTCTGCATCAGCTCGATTTTCTTGGCCTCATCTACAAAATCTAAATACTCAATATCTTTCGCATAATCGCTGGAGACCATTCGACGCAAGACTTTTTTGCCATAACTGTCGGAGACACTACCAACGATCTTGAGCTGTAAGTCTGGAATGTCTTTTTTCGCAATCTCGAATGCATGGATTTGATCCAGAGTGCGCTTCATCGCCCTGATCGCCCCCAGTGAGAGAACTGTAGGTTGAGGGTACTTGCCCATCTCGTCCAGATTTTCCATTGGCTTCATAGTGACACCTTCCGGGATTAACGAAATTCTCTCCGCCGAAAATCCGTAGCGCAGAAAATCCTGCTTCGTACTTTCCGAAACGACAATGACATATCTGTCCCGCAGCAACCATAAATAAATGGGTTCCAGTATATATCCGATAAAATTCAACGGTAACCGCATCTGATAAAACCATATTTCTCTACAAAGTTGGTGAGCAAACAGTATATTTTTTTCTTGGACATAATATTTGCAGAAGAAGGGTATGGTATTCATCTCGTCAACTACCAAATCCGCCCAGCCTTTCAAGCGCTTCTTGTAGTATCGGTATGCATGCCAATAAACCGTATAGCGGTTTCCCAACCTAATCACTTTATAGCCATCGCGTATTTCTTCCGCTTCGCCATCTGGGAAGCTCGCAACCAACAATATCACCTCATGCCCGTCGCGCGCCAAACGCTTGGCTATCTCCTCGTTAATCAGCTCCGCTCCACCGGCTTGCGGATGCTTGAGATCCTTCCACGTCATCCAAAGAATTTTCACACCCTATTACTCCCGATTTTGAAGAATGCATGCCATAACAGCCCAAAGCCGACGCGCACCAATAGAACGCCAAACGCTGCCATCATGCCCACGACCATTAATAGGGAATCGTGATACCAGTAGATAGCCAATACTTGCAACGGCGCAACAATCATGAACAGATATGCGAACATCACTCGGCCCTTGGTGATCAGGAAGTACTCCACTACCTAATAGTTCTCCGCTTAATAACTCTTTATTATATTTGTAACGGTATATTTTAATAAATATCAGTTGCTCGTATCCAGTTTTTAAGTATTTCTTCAGAAACTCTATTTAGAAAAAAGCTCTCGTACGCATACAGCAAAAATAGGCTTCTTTAAATCTTAATTTAAGGTATTAAGGGGTTTCAAATTGATGCGATGCGACAGTGCGAGAAATAGCATCAGACAAAGAGATATTAACTTTTAATCCCAACTCTTCATGTGCTCTACTAATATCAGGCACATAATGACTTATTAGATTCGAGCCATCCGTTTTGCCAGCAACATTAACATCAGGATGACATATAAAAGAAGTAGCTACCTTTTTCGCCAATTCAAGAATTGATATACCTTGGTCTGAACCTACGTTATAAGCTCGCCCCTTTTTTCCTTTAACCAAAATTGCAAGTAACCATACAACTAGCTCCGCTGCATATAGATAGGAGCGCATAGCTTTACCATCACCTGAAACCTGAATCGATTTACCAGCAAGTCCATCACGTATAAAGTTTCCAACTGCAAAGTGTGAATCCAGGGGCAGCCGAGGACCAACGAAGGCAAACAGACGCGCTACTGAAAAATTCAAGCCAAATTGTTTACTATAAATTGAACATAATAGCTCCGCCATTCGCTTTGACTCTGAGTAAGTGTAATAGCTGTTAAGTGGATCAGGCCCGTTAGAACTATCTTCTTTAACGTGTGTAACACCATTGATGAGTTTTCCGTAAACCGCTCCAGAGCTAAGCATTAGTAAACGTTTCGCACAGACTTGTTTTGAAAATTCAAGCACCTTTCGAGTACCATCTACAATGGTATCTGCCATAAGGAGGGGGTCCCTCCTATTGATCATAGCGCTTGCATCTGTAGCGGCATGAATAACAATATCGTAAAATTTTCCATCAGATACTAAATTACGTACATCTCCTTTTATCAACTCAATAGCGGAATCATTAACAAGATGTGGGTAACTCTTCCCAAAACTAAATGGGTCGCGCGATAAAAGACTAATGTGCAGGTCTAGAGCAAGTACCTTATTAGCATGTAACAAACACTCTACTAGCCAGCTCCCAACAAAGCCGGTGCCACCGGTAATAAATAAACTCTGCCCGCGCATATTCTTTAAGTAGCTTTGTGTATGCTCACAAACCCACTCCAGGTCAGCCTCCGGAAGCCTTGCCATCAGAAATTAACCCCTAAGTATGTTTCAATTTTAGTAATGACAAAATTAAGCATCTCCTCAGTTAGTCCCGGATACACACCGATCCAGAAAGTATCGTTCATTACAATGTCAGTATTAGTTAAATCGTCTGAGATTCGGAAATTTCGACCTTTCATGTAGGGCTGGCGTGTCAGGTTGCCTGCAAACAATAGGCGCGTCCCAATCTTGCTTTCATCGAGATATTGTAGAAAGTCAACTCGTGTTGTCCCAGCACTTGGCTTGATAGTAATAGGGAAGCCGAACCAGGATGGGTCACTATTCGGCGTAGCTTCCGGTAGCAGCAGGAATTCTTCGCAACTCTTAAGCCGCTCTTTCAAATAAGAAAAATTATACTTTCGTGCTTCAATAAAGCCTTCTAGCCTATCCATCTGCGCCAATGCGCAAGCAGCCTGCATGTCGGAAATTTTCAGATTAAATCCGAGGTGTGAATAGGTATATTTATGATCATAACCTTTGGGCAGATCGCCGAGTTTCCAACAGAAGCGTTTGCCGCAGGTATTATCTTTCCCCGGGCCGCAATAGCAATCTCTACCCCAGTCACGGAATGACTCAATAATCGTTTTGAGTTCGTCATTATTGGTAAATACTGCACCACCTTCACCCATGGTGATGTGGTGAGCGGGATAGAAGCTGAGTGTGCCAATGTCGCCGAAACTACCGACGTATTTTCCTTTATAAGTCGAGCCGAGTGCATCGCAGCAGTCTTCTATAAGCCATAGACTATATTTCTTAGCCAACGCTACAATTATTTCGAGATTATAGGGATTACCCAGAGTATGCGCGAGCATAATGACTTTGGTCTTTGAAGTAATCGCTGCTTCGATCTTAACGGGATCAATGTTGTAGGTCGGAATATGTACATCGATAAAAACAGGGACTGCACCAAATTGCAAGATTGGGTTAACCGTGGTTGGAAAACCTGCGGCGACGGAAATTACTTCATCACCGGGCTTGACGGCGCGGTCTCCCAGCTTACCTGAGGTAAGAGCAGAAAATGCCAATAGATTCGCCGATGAACCAGAATTAGTTGTCAATACATGCTTAACACCCAAGAAATCTGATAGACGCTTTTCAAAAGCGTCGTTAAAACGCCCTGTGGTAAGCCAACCATCAAGAGATGCTTCCACCATGTTCTGCATCTCTTTCGTACCGATGACCTTGCCGGAAGGCGGGACTACGCTCGTACCTGGCTCGAATAACGATGGCGCCATAGCAAGCTCAGAGTATTGAGCGACTAGATCTGCAATTTGTAATTTGATTTGTTCTTTGTTCATAATAGTACTTATAAATTGTAGATTAGTTAAATCTACAACATTAGACTAGCGGGGGGAGGATAATAGAGTTTTTTTCGCAATATTGGCAAAAAGTTAAATTGATACTGAACCTCATTAGGGCTATTTCCACATCCATTATAAGTCATAGAGGGCTCGTTCCTAAGTGATTTTATAGCTGCTGTGGCTTACAAAGTTAATAGCCTTTACCCCTCCGCTCCCATATATGCACCAATTTGTTCCAATGTCTTCACATTCATATCTTCCTTCATCATATAGGCCCGTTGCCAAGCAATGATCATTGCTAAAGTGTGCGTTAAATTCCAACGCGGTTTCCAGTCTAGCTGCATTTTCGCTTTTGAACAGTCCAGCTTGAGGTAATGTGCCTCGTGCGGATGGTCTGCATTATCCAATTCCCAGCTTGCATCGTCACCCCACTGCTCCATGAGCTTCTCAACTATCCATTGTACGGGCTTAGCATCTTCATCATTAGGGCCAAAATTCCACCCTTCGGCAAAAGGAGCACCCTCTTCATAAAGTTTCTGTGCAAGTTGCAAATAGCCGTTGAGCGGCTCCAAAACATGCTGCCAAGGCCGAATGGCGTGGGGACTCCGGATAACAACAGCGCGCCCATCGCTGATGGCATGCAAAATATCTGGGATGAGCCGATCTCTTGCCCAGTCTCCCCCGCCAATCACATTGCCCGCTCTGGCAGAGGCGATTGCCACGCCATGCTGCTGATATCTTTTTGGATGAAAGTATGAATTACGATAGGCAGCAGCCACCAATTCCGCACAGCCCTTGCTGCTGCTGTAAGGGTCATAGCCACCCATCGCTTCATTCTCGCGATAGCCCCAAACCAACTCTCGGTTTTCATAACACTTGTCACTGGTTATATTCACAACTGCCTTCACACTGGCGGTACTGCGAACCGCTTCAAGCAGATTAACCGTACCCATCACATTGGTGGAGTATGTTTCAACCGGCTCAATATAGGAATATCGAACCAGCGACTGAGCTGCCATATGAATCACAATCTCGGGCTTATGTTCAGCAAAAACAGCGCACAGCTTCTCCAGATCACGGATATCACCAATGATACTGGTCATTCCTTTGCCAACCTCGGCCACCTCGAACAAACTCGGCTTCGTTGGCACATCAAGCGCATAACCAACTACCTTCGCGCCCATGGATTGTAGCCACAGTGATAACCAACTTCCTTTGAAGCCAGTGTGGCCGGAGATAAATACTTTTTTACCCCTCCAGAATGACGGATTCATTTCCACACCTTCCACGGCGCTTTGCCGGATCGCCACAGTTCCTCCAAGTATGTCTTGTCGCGCAGGGTGTCCATAGGCTGCCAAAAACCGCTGTGCTGAAAAGCTTTGAGCTGGTTGGACTCGGCTAGCGCTTCCAGAGGTTCGCGCTCCCAAGGAGTTTGATCGTTGGCAATCAAGTCGATCACCTTAGGCGAGAGCACAAAGAAGCCCCCGTTAATCATGCCACCATCACCCTTGGGTTTTTCTTTGAAGGCGCTGATGTGCTGGTCGGCACGAATGTCTAAGGCGCCAAACCGGCCAGGCGGGTAGGTGGCGGTGAGTGTGGCTTGCAAGCCATGGGCGCGGTGAAACTCAATGAGTTGAGTGATATTGACATCGCTGACGCCATCGCCATAAGTAAAGCAAAAATCTTCTTCCCCTTGCAAGTAAGAAGCGACACGCTTGAGCCGGCCACCGGTCTTGGTGTCTTCTCCCGTGTCCACTAACGTTACGCGCCAGGGTTCGGCGCTTCGCTGGTGGACTTCCATGCTGTTTTTGCTCATATCGAAAGTTATGTCTGACATATGCAAAAAATAATTGGCAAAGTATTCCTTGATCAAATAGCCCTTGTAACCGCAACAAATTACAAAATCATTCACGCCATGGGCTGAATATATCTTCATTATGTGCCACAAAATAGGCTTGCCACCAATCTCGATCATTGGCTTGGGCCTAATGTTGGTCTCTTCCGAAATGCGGGTACCCAAGCCACCCGCTAAAATCACAGCTTGCATAATTTATTACCAACCCCAATAAGGTATCGTTTAGCAAAAAAAATGGAATAACCCACCGCGAATGTAAAATATACAATTGAATGCAAAAACTAGGCAATACCCCTCTTATTCAAATATCCTTTTAAGGCGAGCAATAATGGCTTTAACACATTGATATTGCTCATTCCATTTATTATTAATTCTAAAAAATCCTGCTTGTAGAATACAGCATATATTCTTTTATGAATCTGATCTACCTCGAGGTGCAGAGGAAGGGTGACATCATGACCCTCATCCAGCAAGTGTCGGCGTAGATGAGAACATATAAATCCGGCCCCTCCAGTGATGAACATTCTCTTGCATTCCATCGCTTACCTCTTATGCTCATATTTTTTTAACTTTGCTGCGTAAGAACTCATAACCCAATAATCCATAACCCAACAATACGAGTATTGACCCGCATACTCCCATAACGGCAACCACCATTAGCAATGTATCATGAAAGAAATAAACTGCTATCAACTGCAGCGGTGCAGTAAGAAGAAACAGGTAAGCAAAGAGCACACGCTCCTTCGCGATCAAAAAGTGCTCAGCCACTAGGACAAGTGCCATAGGTAAAATTGCAAAGCCATATAATTTTAGTACCTCCCCGGCGCCACGATAATCCTTGCCGTACAACAGTTCGATTATTCCCTCGCCAAAAATAAAATAGAAAACCGCAGCGGCACCACTTAGCAAAATGGTCAACCCAACCGACTGTATTAGTAAATTCGCACTGCTCTTACTACGCGCATGATTTTCCGCCACCATGGGGAAAAGTGCCATAGCAACCCCGGTTGGCAGATACATCACCGCCTTGCCCAAAATGGATGCAGCCGCATACAGCCCAGCTTCATGTGCAGGGAAGTAATAGTTCACCAATATTATATCGAACTGGGTCATGACTCCGAAGGCGACATTGGCAGCCAACACCGGCAGCGCCGATTTCATGGATAAGTGCCTCGTTTGAAATGGAAGGCCCCGCCCTTCCCCTAATGAGCGATGTAGTGCGCCATAAGTTATGAGCCAGCCCGTAATAATGGCTAGGATTGTTCCACCAAGCGCACCCGCTACACCGTAGCCCAACCAGACAAACACAGCCGAAAAGATAATCTTGAACAGAACATTAAGAAAACCGCTCGCAGAAAGCCAAATAAAGCGCTGCATCCCTTGTAAGAAGGCATTATTGATGAATATTGCACAAAACAAAAATAGCAATACACCAAGCAGATACACGGGAGTAACACTGGGTGCTTTCAGATAGAATTGAATTTGTGGAACAAGGAAATAATACACACCAAGAATAAATACCCCGACGACAGCGGCGCGGATATTGATCGAATAATACAAGTGAGTAATGCTGCCGCTATCCTGCTTGATTCGGTATTCAGATACTTTACGAGAAACTACCATCATCAAGGTGGAAAACGGGGCGGAGAGCACAGCACATAGCGCCATCAGGGCGCTGAAGAGGCCGTATTCCTGCGTGCTGAGCATGCGCCCCATAAGTACTTGAAACACGTAGCCCAAAAGTCCGGCGGCGATGCCGCCAGCAATTATCCAGCCACTGGCACGAGCGAGCTTGCCGTAAAACAACTGCACCACGCGGCGGTGAAGCGGCAATGCTGTTTGTTGCTCGGTTACACTCATGTGTGATCAGGTTTCTCTTCAAAATTCAGCCGCTCACGCACGATATAAAGTGGCCGATTGACTACTTCAGTGTGAATGGTACCGATATAGAGGGCAACTAAGCCGATTGACATGAGCACAATACCGATGAGGAAGGTATTCGCCACTACGACAATAGCGAGCGGTGTATAGTCTTCCTGGCTACCAAAGAAATAGTTACCAAACATCCAGGTCAGCAACGCGCCACTCACAGAAGTGATGAGTATACCCAGGTAACCAGTCAGTCGTAGCGGCCACAGGGAAAATCCGGTGATACTGTTGACGGCAAGGTTATAAAGCTTGGCATAGGAATAACCCGCAGAACCTTCTGTGCGCGCGTCTGCGCTGAATTTAACATACACTTTGCGGAAGCCCATCCAGTCCATGATGCCGCGAAACATGCGTTCACGTTCAGTCGCTTTGGAGAAGGCCACAATCACTTTCTTGTCGTAAAGGCGGAAATCGGTGGTCTGCGACACCATATCGAGACCAGAAATCTTGCTCATCAGCCAATAATAAATATAAGATCCAGCGCGCCTTAGCAGCGGCTGTTTATCGATACTGGTACGGATAGTAGCAACGATTTCGCCCCCCTTTTGCCACTCATCCACCAGCTTTGGTATTAGCTCAGGCGGATGCTGCAAGTCGGCATCCATGCAGATGACGGCATCTGCGGAAGTGGCCTCGTGTACCCCAGCGGTAAGCGCAATTTCCTTACCAAAATTGCGCGAAAGGTCAAGCACCTTGACTTTGGCATCGCGCTTCGCTAGTTGGCGCAAAAGCTCAAGAGAATGATCTGGGCTGCCATCGTTAACGAGCAGATATTCCCATGCAAAAACTGGAAGCGTACCCGTCATTTTTTCTAGGCGCTCATACAGGCGCTCAAGATTGTTAACTTCCCGATACACTGGAATGACAATGGTAATTAGCTGCTTCATGTTTTCTGCTTTAGTATTCAACTTACCTGCCCATATTAATCCTAGAAGCCAACGATATCATCTTCTCCGAGGTATATTATCACGCAAAGCAGGCGCCTGAATTGGTAAGACGATTTTTCTGACAGGTGAAATAGAAGTAGGTTGGTATTGATGAAAATTTCCCACTCGCCATTAACAACACTGGATCATTCGCTAGCATCTATGGTGCCGAGCCAGTGTGGCTTTGTGTTACACCGGATGGCTTGCGAGCTTGCAGGCGATAGCCTGCAAGCCATTGATTTACTGGTGCGCCCGGAGCGATTCGAACGCCCGACCCCTTGGTTCGTAGCCAAGTACTCTATCCAACTGAGCTACGGGCGCTTAAATAGATAATTAATTTTTTCAAAAATTGGATTTTTAAATTATATCAGACTGTCAAATATAATTTATTTTATTCTGACTGTATTTTTAATGTCACAAGATATTTTTTATTTCTGTATCTCTTAAATAAAGCCATGGAAAAGTTTTCTGATCTCAGGCCTTACAGTGTAGCTGCCACAAAAATGCAAAGCTGACGACTGACCTTTAATTTAAAACAACTTTATAAATCTTTTAGAAATGGGTCAATTAGTCCCCCTTAAATCCGTACTGCGCAAAAAAAATCTGTCTGTTTTTAGCGGGTGCTGTACGGATTGGGAGCTATAGTTTTGTGAAATGATTCTCATTTTGATGTTAAAATTAATTCTTGATAAATTCTTCTTGCCTTTCACAAAAAGCAATCTCAAAAACAATAATTATTGTATGGAACTATTGCAATCCAGTAATACCCTATAATATTTACAATATAACAAGCTGTTTTTATCAAACTAATTTTTATGCGAAATTCCGATTATTTTAGACACACAAAAAATCGACTAGTTTATCCGACTTTACAGCAAAGCGATTATTCATGGCGCGATATCCTAGCAAAGGCAGCACTTCTCCTCTTTAGTATTGCCTTCTGGCATAAGGGGTTAAATTTTCATGCCTATGCTTTTGCTCACTACTTTTTGCTCCTCGCTTGGATTTTAGACGGTGGCCTGAGCAGATTAAAGGGGATAATTAAAGAGCCGTTCGTAGCTTCAATGCTCATTTTATGTATTGTCATCGCACTGGGAATACTTTGGAGCGACGACCCTAAACTTGGATTTAAAGCCTGGCGGAGATATTCTGCATTCTTGGTTTTTATTCCTTACTTAGCCCTCTTGAATAAAGTGCGGTTGCCTTGGGCGATTGGCGGTCTGCTTATCGGTTATTTTGTGGTCTTGGCCATGGGCATCTATCAGCGGGTAATTCTGGATGCTCAAGGTATCTCACCTCTTGGCATACCTTACCTTCATTTCTCCTCAATGTTAGGGATAGGCTTTTTATTGGCAGTTTATCTGGCGGGCATAACCAAAGATAATAAAACAAAATTATTTTTAGCGTTTTTTTCTGTCTTTTTACTGTTCATTCAATTCGGTCAAGATGCACGCGGAATACTTGTAGCTACTATCGTTTCATCTATACTTTTAATTTTCTTGATTTTCAGAAAAGAAATTAGAAAGCTTCTCGTTGTTATGGCAATGCTCATTGCTGTCGGGGGAATTTTTGCATACAACAGTAACAATTTTCAGGACAGGCTAGCTCTAACCAAGGATAATATTGAATCATTCAAAGCGGGAGACTACAACACCAGCCTAGGACAGCGCCTAGCTTGGTGGGATGTCGGTCTGCACGGCATTGCCGAACGGCCAATGTTTGGTCATGGCACGGGCATGGCGCTACACTATTTTAATAAATCTGCCGAGACATACAAGGGTGGCCTCTACAAGGATCTGCCGAAGCTTTTCCATTACCACAATGACTGGATCGAAATTGGGATGCATATTGGTGCGCTTGGCTTCATCGTTTATGTTTATTTTTTATGGGGCTGGTTTCAAACACTAAGGGCACATCAGTTAAGTATCCCAGGGGCAGTCTTGCTCTGTTTTATTTTCCTGTGTGGAATCACAGATCTTCTTGTTTTTTTTCGTCAAACCATTTACCTTCTTCTTGTTGTAACAGCTATTGGTATCAGCTGGCAGAGAACGTACGGGAATGATCCCATAACAACTACTAAAAAAGAAAAATAATTAATGCGTATTTGTTTTGTATCTCATTCTACTGGCCGACATGGCGCAGAATTAGCATTGCTGGAGCTGCTAGAAGGCCTAGTCAAATTAGGTGTTACTTGTCTGGTTATTGTGCCAAAAGAAGGTCCTCTTCTTATCGAGCTTGATCGTCTGGACATTGAATGGAAAATAATGGGCTATCCAAAATGGCGAATAACTGGATATCCACGCTGGTTATCAAAAAAAAGACTGGCTCCATATCGATTTACGCGAACCATAATAGGCCTACTAAGGTCCGTTCAGCTAGCACGAACGATCTCGAAATGGAATTGTGATGTCGTGTATACCAATACCTCCTCTATTAGTGTCGGCGCATTGGCAGCATGGTTCGCACGCAAACCCCATGTATGGCATTTACATGAATCTGGACACCATATGGGGCTAAAATACGATTTTGGAGAGCGCAGGACGGTACGCCTAATAAACTATTTCTCTGAGGTTATTATTGTTGTCTCTAGCTCTTTGAGGAATACCCTCTCTACCCATATTGAACCTTACAGGATGCGCTTGATTTACCAATCGGTAACGATAAACAGTGAAATTAAGAGAACAGATGACTTGAACTTCGATAAAAAGGTTTTCCAGTGCGTCATAGTTGCTTCTATGCATCCTTATAAGGGGCAGGATGAAGCAATTGCTGCGCTGTCCGAGTTGATTCTCCGAGGAATGAAAGTTCATCTGTTGATAATTGGTGAGGGCTGGAATAGTTTTCAGGCGAGGCTACATCAACAAATAGAAAGCCTTGGTTTGGTGCAACACGTAGAACTTGCCGGGTACATAAAAAATCCCATTCATTATATCCAGGCGGCAGATGTTGTACTGGTATGTTCACACTGGGAATCCTTCGGACGAGTAACAATAGAAGCAATGCTTTCTGGTAGGCCTGTTATCGGCTCAGCAAATGGAGCTAC
This sequence comes from uncultured Nitrosomonadaceae bacterium, assembly GCA_905612245.1. Classification (GTDB taxonomy): domain Bacteria; phylum Pseudomonadota; class Gammaproteobacteria; order Burkholderiales; family Nitrosomonadaceae; genus BJGV01. The sequence continues at coordinate 17,769 of CAJQRL010000017.1, forward strand.
TGCCGAATTGATTCAAGATGGAGTAACAGGCCTGCTATATAATTCCGGCGATCATCATAAGCTCGCCGACAAAATACAATATTTGTATGAAAATCCGGAAGAAAAATTAAGGCTGGGGACTGCTGCTCGTATCTGGGCAACAGATCGTTTTACTCAGGATCGCTATGCTAAAGAAGTATTTGATCTTTTAAAAAAAATGCTGAAGAAAAAAATCTCTGAGCAAAGCGCCGTATGTAATCAATAGTGGCTACCAACCACTCTAGGCTTCTTTTCTTGAGTATTCCGGAACCCACTTGACCAACCCTTTTTTGACTAGCTCATCGCTTAATGCCGGGTGCTGATTCAGCCATGCCAATAGCTCTGTCAGCAATAGTGCATCAACTTTTCTGCCTTGGGCGATACTCAACTTAGCGTGGTGGGTTGGCAAGTTAGCTTCATCGTCTGCCAGCAATTCTTCATAGAGCTTCTCGCCGGGGCGCAAACCGCTATAGACGATACCAATATCTTTCTCATTGACGCCGGATAGACGGATCAGGTTTTTTGCTAGGTCGGCGATCTTAACCGGTTTCCCCATATCCAGTACAAAAATTTCCCCGCCGCCGTTTTCTCCTCCCATAAACCCAGCTTGTAACACCAGTTGCGCCGCCTCCGGAATGGACATGAAATAGTGCGTGATCTCAGGATGAGTAACGGTGACTGGTCCACCCTTGGCGATCTGTTCGTGAAATTTTGGAACCACACTACCCGTGCTGCCCAGCACATTACCGAAACGTACAATCACAAAACGCATCTCCGGTTTGCCGTCAATGTGACCGTTTTTACCGGCAGAACAAATGACCTGTTGCAGTGCCTGGCAAACCATTTCTGCCAGGCGTTTGCTGGCACCCATCACATTGGTCGGATTGACCGCCTTGTCGGTTGAGATCAGTATAAATCTCTCAACACCATGTGTAACCGCAGCCTGCGCCAGCACATGCGTTCCCAAAACGTTGTTTAATACCGCTTGCCAGGCATTTTCTTGCTCCATTAGCGGCACATGTTTATACGCAGCCGCATGGAATACCACCGTTGGCCGGAACTGTTCGAACACCTGTGTCAACCTAGCAGGATTCTTAACATCGCCGATCATGAAAACCATCGGCATATTCGGAAAATCGCAGCGGAATTCCTGTTCGATGTTGTAGAGCGCAAGCTCATTCAACTCAAAAAAAACTAGTCTTGCCGGTGCAAATTTTTCAATTTGCCGGCACAGCTCAGAGCCGATGGAACCACCTGCGCCGGTAACTAGCACAGTTTTTCCTGTCAATAGGCCTTGTAGCCCGACGCTATCCAGTATTACCGAATCGCGCCCTAGTAAATCATCCAGTTCCACCTTGCGGATCTGCGATACCGTCACCTTGCCGCTAATCAGGTCGTCATAGGAGGGAACGGTTAATGCCTTTATCTCCGAAGCAGCGCATATCTCCAGCGCGCGACGGCGAGCACTGTGGCTGGCGGACGGCATGGCGATGATGACATGAGCGACACCCAGTTTCTTCGTCAGCGCAGGCAATTCGTCTATCCGCCCCAATACTTTAGAACCGTGCAGAATCATTCGGTGTCTATCCGGGTTGTCGTCAAGTAGGCCTACTACACGCCACTCCGTGCTGCGACCAAGATCTTTGATTAGGCTAATCGCAGCATCACCCGAGCCCAATATCAGCACAGGGGGACCCTGCGAATTTTTTAATCCAGACAACTGGCCCTCTTTCCATATCCGGTAGATGAGGCGGCTGCCACCCATCAAAAGCAGCAGTAGAATTGGATCCAGCAGCAGAATTGAGCGCGGTATGCCAACTAGAACTTGTAGCAAAAATAATATCAATGGCACGACTGCCGTTGCCGTCAGCACAGCCAGCAAAATGCGGCGTAAATCGGGAAGGCTCGCGTAACGCCAAATCCCACGATACAGACCAAATGCGAGGAATGCTGTTACCTGAACCGGGATCACCCATAGCAGGGTTTGTTGCAGCACCTCTATGTGATCGGGGGGAATGTCAAAGTTGAAACGGAACAAATAGGCAAGCCACCACGCCGTGATCACCGCGACGAGATCGTGGCTCATCGCGACGAGCCGACGTATATTGAAATTAGGTAATGACATCTTATTAGCCGCTGTTGCGGCGCCTCCCGTGACTGTCAAAAGCTATCATCATGGCCAGATAAACACCACACCATGCAGCACAAACTCCCAACTGAATGACCGAATCCTGCCGTGCTGCCCATATTGCGCTGGCACCTGCAGCCAGCATCAACACATAGCCGAGCAGAGCTGTGTTGTGATGACCGAACCCGCTTTGCACCAGGCGCTGGTAATAGTGCTCACGATGTGCCTGCCATATTTTTTCTCCGCGCAGGCAGCGCTTCGCGAGCGTCACCGAAGCATCAGCGATAAACGGTGAGAACACCAAAAGTGGCAGCCACAATGCCCACAGGCCGTTTGTCCAGCCCAGTATGCCAAATGATCCAGCCAG
>CAJQRL010000018.1 GCA_905612245.1 uncultured Nitrosomonadaceae bacterium
GTGTGCCTTAAGCCACTCAGCCATCTCTCCTTAATCATCAGTCTAGTCGACTTTCTCTAATACTATTTATTATTCAATTCGAGCCAACATTTCAGACCTTCAGCGTTAAGATTAACATCCATACTCAACAGGCCATGAATTTCATCCTGCGGCAAAATACATCCATGGGATTTAATCCGTTGTGCAAGTAGCTCTCCAAGTTCTTTCACTAAAAAAACGTTTCCGTCAGCTCTTTGATTATAAGTGTTACTGGCTATTGTTACATAGTCATCAATCAGATCATGCAGCATGGAGGCGTGGTGAGTTAAATTTCCAATGCGAGAATAATGGGTAAGAAAAGCGTATTGCGGATCATAACTCATGATTCGATCTAAAGAATGATGAGCCGCCAAAGGATCAAATTGCACTGGTGTGGTGGTTGGAAAAACAAATTCCATACCATCCACATCAAATTCCCGGTAAGACACGCCGAAAGTATCCCCGGTAAAGAATGACCGGCTTCTTTCATCAAAAATACAAAAGTGGTGACGAGCGTGACCTGGTGTATCAATAAACAACAGCGTTCGACCATTCATCTTAATATGGAAATTATCAGCTGCCTCAATTATACGACTTCCATCTACTGGGCGAATCTCACCATACATACGCCTAAATTTTTCTTCCCCGTAAACCGCCATTGTACTTTTAATTAGTCTAGAGGGGTCTACCATATGGCGTACAGCACGAGGGTGCACAACCAATTTTGCATTAGGGAAGAGGCGCATAAATTCCCCGGCACCACCTGCATGATCAAGATGTATATGCGTAAGAAACACATAGGAAATATTCTCAGGAGAAATATCTTTTTGGCATAAGACTTCCATTACCCCCGGAACAGAGAAAAAAGTTCCTGTGTCTACCAATGCCGCTGTGCTGCCTTCAACTATCAAATGAATTGCAGCCAGTCCGGGGCGATAGTACTCTGAATCAATAGCACTAATGCCATGATCGTAATCAATAATATTAGGTGGTGTCATGGGTACTACTCAATAAAAGAAATAATGCTTGTTTCCAGCTATAATGCCATGCTTGTGTTACTGGTTCATGTTGCCGATTGCTTTAACTGCTCAAGTATTGCCGGATTCTCCAAGGTAGAAACATCTTGAGTTATCTCCTCTCCTCTTCCTATAGCACGTAACAAACGCCGCATAATTTTACCGGAGCGAGTTTTTGGTAGATTATCCCCGAAACGTATCTCCTCAGGTTTTGCAATTGGACCTATTTCTTTTGATACCCAGTTCCGTAACTCAATAGCTATTTTCCTGGCATCATCACCCTTGGGGCATAATCCTTTAAGCACTACAAATGCCACTATCACTTCACCTTTTATTTCGTGAGGCTTTCCTACTACTGCAGCTTCCGCAACTAATGAATTAGCCACAAGTGCCGATTCAATCTCCATAGTACCCAAACGGTGACCGGAGATGTTCAAGACATCATCAACACGCCCCATTATCCAAAAGTAACCATCTGAATCACGGTGTGCAGAATCACCTGCCAGATAATATTTACCTCCAATATCACTAGGGAAATAAGTGTTCTTAAAGCGATCTGGGTTACCCCAAATTGTACGGGCCAGTGAAGGGAATGGGCGCTTAATTACCAAAAGCCCACCGCCCTCATTTTTTACTTCATGACCAGTCTCATCGACTATAGCCGCCATAATCCCTGGCAATGGAAACGTGCAAGAACCTGGCTTAAGTGGGATTGCCCCCGGTGCCGGAGCAATCATGTGGCATCCTGTTTCAGTCTGCCACCAAGTATCTACAATTGGGCAACGAGACTGACCAACTACCTTATGGTACCAAATCCAGGCCTCCGGATTAATTGGTTCACCTACAGAGCCGAGCAATCGTAAAGAGGAGAGATCATAATCCCCGGGTAGTTCTGGGCCCAATTTAATTAATGAACGAATTGCAGTAGGCGCAGTATAAAAAGTAGTAACTCTATGGTCCTGAATTATTTTCCAAAAACGCCCTGCATCAGGAAACGTGGGTACCCCCTCAAATACAACCTGCGTAGCACCCATTGCCAATGGACCATAAGCAACATAACTATGGCCGGTAATCCAGCCCACATCAGCAGTACACCAAAAAATATCCGTTGGCTTATAATCAAAAATCCATTTCATACTCACCATTGCGCCCAATAAGTATCCGGCGGAAGAATGTTGTATGCCTTTGGGCTTTCCAGTAGAGCCAGACGTATAGAGGATAAATAAAGGATGCTCGGAACCGACCCATTCAGGTTCGCAGTAAACAGGTTTGTCGACGATAAGCTCATGCCACCA
>CAJQRL010000019.1 GCA_905612245.1 uncultured Nitrosomonadaceae bacterium
CATCAGAGAGCAGGGGTTTTTTTTGGCTTTATTAAACTCTAAGCCAAGTCATAAAGGATACTGAGCCATAAACTTTTATAAAAAGATAAACGTTATCTAATAAATAGTCTAAATTTCTACAGATATTTCCAAGTTATCTATTAATCTAGTTTTTCCTAATTTTGCAGCTCCAAGCACAACCAGCGCTCCGTTATTTATTTGAGCTGGGGCTAACGTATTACCTTGTCGTAGGGCTATATAATCTACATCCCAGCCGCGGCTAATGAGGGTTTCCCTTGCAGTATTCTGTAATTCTTCGAAATTTTTGTTCCCAGTCTCTATTTCTAGCTTTATTTTAGATAAAACTTGGAATAGGCATGCTGCCTCAGTACGCTCCTCCCCATTTAGAAAACGATTACGGGAACTAAGAGCTAGCCCGTCAGATGTGCGAACAGTTTCTCCCTCATCAATCTCGATTGATAAGTTTAACTGTCGAATCATTTCTCGTATAACGCATAACTGTTGATAATCTTTTTTTCCGAAGATCACTAATTGTGGCTGCACAAGATTAAAAAGCTTTAAAACTAAAGTTGCTACACCACTAAAAAATCCGGGTCTAAATTCTCCCTCTAGAATATTTGCCAGTGGCGGAGGCTCTATAACAAATTCTTGAAGAACGGGATAAATATCTTTTTCTGTGGGTGCAAATACTACATCAACTCCATGGTTTTCTAAAAACTTGAAGTCTTCTATTAAAGTACGGGGGTATTGATCAAAGTCTCTAGTCTCTCCAAACTGCAAACGATTAACAAAAATACTAGCCACTAAACAACCAGATCTTTGTTTTGCGATTTGTATCAATGATAAATGGCCTTCATGCAAGTTACCCATAGTCGGAACAAATACAACATAATGTTCGGACTTTAGCCGTAACCGTAAGGAAGGAATATCAGTGATTATCTCCACGCTAATTTTATGTACTAGAATCCGTGCTCTGACTTAGGAAATTTCTTAGACTTAACTTCTTTAACATAATTCTCCACTGCCTCATTGATACTACCCGCACCGTCCATAAAATTCTTTATGAATTTTGATTTTTTTCCAGAATAAATACCGAGTATGTCATACAACACCAGTACCTGTGCATCACAGTCCACTCCCGCACCAATGCCTATCGTAGGTATAATCAACTTCTTAGTTATTTCCTTTGCCAGAATAGCAGGTATAGCCTCCATCAATAGCATCCCTGCTCCAGCCTCTTCCAGGATAACTGCATCCTCCAGCAATTTATTTGCTTGATTAGTAGACTTACCCTGTACTTTATAGCCCCCTAACATATGCACAGATTGAGGCATCAAACCAATGTGTGCACATACTGGTATTCCACGTAGAGATAGAAATTTAATAGTTTCAGCCATCACACGCCCACCTTCTATCTTCACCATACTCGCACCTGCGGATATAAGTTCGGCGGCATTTTCAAAAGTATTCTCTGGAGATACCTGGGATGTACCAAAGGGCATATCAGCCATGATAAATGCCTTGCTTGAACCTCTGGCCACACATCCTGTGTGATAGACCATGTCATCTAGCGTCACAGATAAAGTTGTCTTCTCTCCCTGCAATACATTACCTAAGGAGTCTCCCACCAATAAAATATCAACACCTGCGTTTTCCAATAGCAAAGCAAAGCTCGCGTCATAACATGTAAGTGCGGAAATTTTTTCTCCGACATCTCTCATTTTTTGTAAAGTTTTTTGTGTAGTGCGCATGTTTGAACCCTATCTTCCCAGATTAAAATATTCGCGTGGGCCGCGCATATGTTCTAACCTTTGTAGTAATAAATCAAAATCCGGCTTGTTTTCAACAAAATTCAAATTTTCGCTGTTTACAATCATAACCGGAGCACCTTCATATTGATAAAAGAATCTTGTGTAAGCCTCAGATAGGCGCCATAGATAATCTTCAGAAATATTTTTCTCAAAAGTGCTACCGCGCTGCTTTACTCTATCAATAAGTGTGCTAGTTGAAGCTTGTAGATAAATCACTAAATCAGGAAGAAGGGCCTTCGGCTGTAAATGACTATAGATACTCTGATACAGATTTTGCTCAGCATCACTCAATGTAAGCTTAGCA
>CAJQRL010000020.1 GCA_905612245.1 uncultured Nitrosomonadaceae bacterium
CGTCATACTGATAAAGTTATTAAATAGGAGAAATAACATGTCTTCAAACACCACAAATAATTATAAAGGCCCTTATGCAATAGAGCCTCCTTCCTTTAAGGTAGAGCCTGTCTATTTGTCCCCAGAACATGCTAAACAAGTTGAGCGTTTCCAAGGGTATCCATACGATGCTGAACAAGATGCCCGTATGAAGGGATACGGTATATTTAAAGAGTGGCATCATCGTTTGCAGCTCCACCGGCAAGCTCTTCTTGAAGAAGAAAACATTGAATATTAATTAAGAAAATTTTTTCGCTAAAAAAATAAGCTCTATGTATGAGGAGATGGTACCTACTAAATCGGGTGATAGATATTTAATACTAGGTATGCCCCCTAATCAGATTTGATATTAGAATGTCTATTGAAAATAATTGCCAGGAAAGATGAAAACGATCTTTTTAAAGACCCAAGCATGATAAATATGTTGGTACATTTGTTGGTATCATGGAAATACAAAAAACGTAGATTGTTCTGTTATATGGGTTTCTGCCTATAGTTCGATTCCCGCCGCCTCCACCATTTTAGTGTTTTACCAAGCACTATAAAGTACAAAAAGCCCTTATGAATAAATGCATAGGGGCTTTTTGTTGTCTAGTACAATCCCACCCAGTTTATTGCAATCTAAGCATAATTGTTGGTACATTGTTGGTACTTAGAGGTATATTAAATTCTGGTACCAACAAAACGCAAGATATAGCACGAGACTGCGTAAAGAAGAAGTATAAAAACTGCGACTAATACTAAAAAAATCAAATGAAAAAACTACTATTAATTTTAGTGCTAGCTGTTATTTGTAGCAGTGTTGCTAGGGCAGATGATCTTGAAGATGGATATAAGGCATATGAAAAAAAAGATTATGCGACTGCCCTTAAATTATGGCAACCGCTAGCAGAGGAGGGAATTGCAAAGGCGAAACATTACCTGGGTTTTATGTATCAAAATGGTTATGGAGTAGAACAGGATGTTAAAGAAGCGGTTAAATGGTATCAAAAGGCTGCGAGGCAAGGGCATGGGAAGGCGCAATATAACCTTGGTGTGATGTATGAAAAGGGACAAGGAGTTTTACAAGACTATGAGGAAGCAGTTAAATGGTATCGAAAAGCTGCGAGGAAAGGGGTGGCTGGAGCGCAAACTAATCTAGGTTTGATGTATGACCTAGGACACGGTGTCATACAAGATTATGTGCGTGCGCACATGTGGAACAACCTTGCTGCGATTAATGGAAACGACAATGGAAGTAATAACCGAGATTCATTAGCTAAAGAAATGACACCTGCTCAAATCTCTGAAGCTCAGGATATGGCGAGAGATTGCTTAAGAAAGAACTATAAAAACTGCGACTAATAATCAATTATAGGAAACGTGGGACATATATGTTAGATGCCGGAGCGCCGTCGGGCCGGCCCCTACCGTGGTTTCAAATATTCAAATATTCGGTCTTCGGATTGCTAATGTTGAATGCGGGCCAGTTTTTTTTACAGGACTATGCGGCGACCCGCCATCTTTTCAGTGGTGGTTTGCAGTGGTCGCAGATTATCGAGGGTTATGCGGCGACGATCGACACCGTGGCATGGCTGATATTACTGTTGATGTTTGAACTTGAGACCTCGCTGTTGTCCGATGAGCGCCTGCATAACTCGTGGGTCAAATGGTCAGTCAATACGCTCAAGGCGATCGCTTACGGTTTTATTGTCTATTCACTCTATGGTTACATCACCAAATATACCGCGATGTATTCATTTGAATTATCTACCATAGAAAATTTGTGCGATCAGATTGGCCAACAACTGGTATTTATGGTCAGCCCCGATGACTTCGCCGAGATTAATATACAAAATTGCGCTGAGTTAACCCGTGGTGAGACGTTATTTCGTTTGCCAGGAACCGATGTTGTAGCGGACAGTTCGCATTTGGCATTGGTTCAAAATCTTGCCCTCGTAGATGTTACTAACGCGAGTGATTGGGTCTTAATCGTATTAATTTTGCAGGCAGATGTATGGATTAAGTTGCGCCATCAATTGACCCATACAATGGTCAAGGTAATGCGTTTTATAAAAACGCTTTTATACTCTTTTTTGTTTGGGTGCGCCATTTACTGGGGTATTGACGGGACTTTCCTGGATTTTTGGGATGCCTCTTTATGGATTCTGGCGTTTTCTTTTATCGAACTTAATATTTTTAAGTGGCACGAGACTGCTTAATGAAGAAGTATAAAGACGGTGGCGATATAACTATTAACGGGATAATTAAAAGCCTTGTAACTAAACATGAGTTCTACAAAGTAAGAGAGTTATGGGAAGAGTTTTTCAATGAACTCGATCGGTATGATTTAGACCCAAAAATAATACCTCACGCCAACCCAAAAAAAACATATATGGAATATGATTTTGATAATGAGGATCTCAGAAAGAAAAAAACTTATAAGACATTTGGTAATGACGTATCTAACTTTAGAAAGAAAAAAATAAGTAATACTTAATAAGCATTAATCATCACCAAATTAATGTGTTTCCTATCTAGACAAGTATCATTGTAGGTATATAGTTATGTAAAATTATGAAGGGAATATGTAATGGAAATGAATATATTTAAAGGGGGGCGTATAGCTTCTAAGATTGCAATTGGATTATGGTTAATTGTATGTGCTGTGGTTATTTTATCCGTGTTATTTACTAAGGGCATTTCCGAAACTGCAGACGACTGGTATTCGATGTTTGGCGCGATCTTTGTACCACTAATCATTATCTGGGGCTTTACTTGTGCAACAGGATATATTGTACGTGGCTTTCTGAGCATCCCAAGAGGACGGGATAAGAAATGAAAAAATTGTAGATTGTTATTTAGTATAGGTTTCTGCCTACAGTTCGATTCCCGCCACCTCCACCATTTTAGTGTTTTATCAAGCACTATAAAGTACAAGAAGCCCTTATGAATAAACTCATAGGGGCTTCTTGGTGTCTAAGTCTCTTGTAATCTAAGCGTAATCGACATAACGGCTATTTAACTATGATAGTAGTTATTTCTGACATAACAGAGGGGTTATGCGGGACATGATTTTTATCTCCCATGATTAACTGTAATGTGTGCTTCCCCGGAGATAGCTCAACTGTGATTTCCGTTTGTCCACCACCAAGATGTTTATGATTGGCATTAGCAGGTAGCGGCTTATCTAGTGCGGGACTATTCGCCACATCAATGAGTAAATGGTGATGTCCTGTATTAGACTTATCAATTCCAGCTGGTGCTACTCCCATTCCCTTTAAACCAAATTTTACTATCACCGGACTAGTCGCTACCTCCCCATTTATAGGCGATATGATATATGCCTGTGCGCCTTCTGGTGAAATAGTACGCGCAAAAGAGGAGCCTGCAACTAAGAAAAAACCTGATATAACCACTATGAATATGGATTGCACTGACATGACTTACCTTTTGATTTCGTTAGTGTCTCTAAATTAGAGTATTTATAATACTCCTATGTAAATACAAAAGCCCTTATGAATAACACTATAAGGGCTTTTTGTTCCTGTCGTTCATCTTAATTCTTTCCAGTTTTCTCGAATATTGGCAGCCCAATTGAATCAGTTAACTTTTTGATTTCCATTGGCACCGTAGGCTTGGTCACAAATAGTGCTTCTGCAGCGCGTGCGAAACCTCCTAAACGAACAATGGTATTTATAACCCATGTTGACGCGAAACCTTGTGTCGCATTAATCACTCCTATTGATCATAGAGTTAAAGCTATTGTAATGATTTTAATTATTGACTATCATTTATGGAAAGTAATCTTCATAATATCTATAACGAACTAGCTGCTTAAAAGAAAAATTTATATAAGGAGTTAAAAAAATGATTAAATTAATATTAATTACAATATCAATGTTATTAGGAATGAGACTAATAACATTCACTTTAGGTTTAGCGGGGGTCTTGTCATGAAAAAGATTTCAAAAATAAGGAAACTGACACGTTCGTATTAGGAGGAGGGTGACATATATAAAGGCACCAAGATAATGTATTTCTGGGCCTGGTTTTTAGTCTGAACACTGATTGAAGGAGCAGGGAGTATGAATTCAGTTAGCCAACTAGCTTTTGATTTAACTGAGCAGGGCATGGTACCAGATGCTGTTTTGCGTAGAGGGATACGACTATTACTTAAGCAACGCTTAAAAGAGATAGATAGTAAAGATGTAGAAATTATGGCGGAGATGCAAAGTGATTTCATTAAAAATATGAAAGAGTCGGCTATTGCACTTGTTCCAGAGAAGGCTAATGAACAACATTATGAAGTACCCGCCGATTTTTACACCAGAGCATTAGGTGCAAGGAAGAAATATAGTAGTGCATATTGGCCAGAAGGTGTAACTACATTAAATGAAGCTGAAAAAGCAGGCTTAGCTAAAACATGTGAGCATGCGCGATTGGAAGACGGGCAGAAAATTTTAGAATTAGGTTGTGGTTGGGGTTCACTCACATTATGGATGGCGGAACATTATCCAAATGCGCATATTACCGCTGTTTCTAACTCTCATTCACAACGCGAACATATTGAATCGCACGCAAAGAAAAATGGAATTAAGAATGTAAATATTATTACCTGCGATATGAACGATCTTGATATTGAAATGATTAAATTTGATCGTGTTGTCTCAGTCGAAATGTTCGAGCATATGCGTAACTGGGAAAAAATTTATGAAAATGTATCCGCTTGGTTAAAACCTGAAGGATATTTCTTTAAGCATATTTTCGTACATAAGACAGCAGCCTATGAATTTGCTGATAATGGTCCAAGTGATTGGATGAGTCGTTATTTCTTTTCCGGCGGCATTATGCCTAGTGATGATCTTCCACTAGCATTTCAAAAAGATCTTATTTTTATCCAACGATGGCGCTGGGATGGTCGTCATTATGAAAAAACAGCCAACGCATGGTTGGAAAATATGGATAACAATAAACAAGCATTATTACCTCTATTTAAAGAAGTATATAGCAACAATGACATGCATAAATGGTGGTCAAGGTGGCGTATGTTCTTTATGGCCTGTGCAGAGTTGTTTGGTTACAACAATGGTCAAGAATGGTGGGTAAGTCATTATTTGTTTCAAAAACCGAAAGTAAATTAGTAGAAAATGAACAAGATTGTAATCAATATCATTTTGTTTCAAATAGGATGGTTTGCTTGTGTCTTGTCGGCGGCAAATAATCATCCGTTAGTGGGTGCAAGTATTTCCTTGTTTATCATTGTTTCTCACGTGCTCCTATCTAGAGAATATAAACAGGAAATAAGAATTATTGTTATAGCAATGGTAATAGGTCTTTTTTTAGATAGTCTTATTATTTCAGCAGGGTGGGTCACTTACACATCAGGAATGTTTAATGATTTTATCGCTCCGTATTGGATTGTCTTGATGTGGGCTTTGTTTGCTACAACATTGAATTACTCATTAAGCTGGATGAGAAATAAATTACTATTATCTGTTGTGCTTGGCGCAATTGCTGGGCCACTTGCTTATTATGCTGGCATGAAACTCGGGGCTGTCGAGTTTATTAATGAAACTAATGCGCTTATTTCTTTATCAATCGGCTGGGCAATATGTACTCCATTGTTATTAAAATTATCCGTAGATAGGTCAGAGCAGATTAATAAACAGTATCGTAAATTTTCTGATAGGTAGTGAATTAACATGAACTGGACGCTGTATATAGATGGTCTTCTCGTTATTGTTATTTTAGCGTCCTTGACTTGGTTGCTAAGCCTTTATTTGAAAGATGTCAGTATTGTTGATAGTGCTTGGTCTTTGATGTTCTTAGCCACAGGAATTTATTACTTTCAAAGCAATCTCACGCCAGACTTAAAAACAAATATCTTTTTTGCTTTGTTAATTCTATGGTCTTTACGTTTAACGATCCATTTAACGTGGCGGAACTGGGGTGAACCTGAAGATAGACGTTATCGAAAAATTCGAGCAAAATATTCGCCTAATTTTGAATTTAAAAGCTTGTTTATTATTTTTATTTTTCAGGCAGCACTAGCCTCGATTGTATCTTTATCTGTTGTGGCTGTGATGGATGGAAAAAACGATTCTTCCAATATTGGATATATAGAATATATTGCCGTCG
>CAJQRL010000021.1 GCA_905612245.1 uncultured Nitrosomonadaceae bacterium
AATAGCGATGTGGCCGAAGCCGGCCCCTAAATCGTATTCTTTTGTATCCCAGTTGTGGGTTAATTCAATTGCTGTGGCATCGCTCTCATTTTGATAACCAACAAATGCCAAAGTAAATTTTCCTTCAGGATAGTCCTTGCGGCGCAGTACTCTCATTCCAAGAACTTGAGAATAAAACTCGATTGAGTTCTCCAGGTTTCCAACTCGTAGCATGGCATGTAGAATTCGCATTTAAATTTCAATCATCTCGAAGTCTTCTTTACGAGCTTCACACTCAGGACAGACCCAGTTTATCGGTACGTCATCCCAACGTGTGCCAGGAGGGAGCCCCTCTTCTGGAGATCCTTCGCTTTCGTCATATACGTAACCGCAAATAAGGCACATGTAGCTGCGGAATGCAGGAGTTTCAGTAGTAGGCATAATATTTGTATTTTAGGTTAAAATGTCATTTTACGATATTAACGCATGCTTCAGCCACCCCCAATAGTGCTTTCTTTTTCTGCCAACGATTCTAGCGGTGGTGCTGGAATTCAGGCAGACACTCTCACCCTTGCAAGTATGGGCTGCCATCCTTTGTCGGTGATTACTGCTGTTACGGTACAAGATACTGTTGGAGTGGATGATGTGATGGCACTAGACTCAGGGTGGGTAGCAGATCAGGCGCGTGCAGTGCTTGAAGATATGCCAGTAAATGTGTTCAAAATTGGAATGCTGGGTAGCGTTGAGAATATCGCTACTATTGCTGAAATAGTGTCAGATTATCCGGATATTCCGGTAGTTCTGGATCCAGTCCTTAGCTCAGCTCGTGGTGACGAATTGGCGAGTGAGGATATGATTTTAGCAATGCGTGAATTATTGCTTCCTCAGACTACTATCATTACTCCAAATAGCATAGAAGCTCGTCGGTTGGTACAACAGGATGAGGTAGAAGACGCAGATGAGTTGGATCTGGGTCAATGTGGTGAGCGGATTCTACATATGGGTTGTGAATACGTTTTAATAACAGGAGCTCATGAAAATACTCGTCAGGTGACAAATACTCTGTATACAGGTTCAGGTATTGTGAGATCAGATGTATGGCAACGACTAACTGGCTCATATCATGGGTCAGGGTGTACTCTAGCTTCTGCTATCGCGGCAACGATTGCCAATGGCCTACCTGTTTCTGACGGAGTGTATGAAGCACAAGAATATACTTGGCAAGCTCTAAAATCTGGTTTTCATCCGGGGATGGGGCAATACCTACCGGATCGTTTGTTCTGGGCACGTAATGAGCATGAATCTACAGAAGAGGATGAATTGGATGTCGCTCCCAAGGATTAGCGGTATATATGCAATAACTCCAGACCTAATTGATACTACTAATTTGGTTATGTTAACGCAACAAGCACTTATTGGTGGCGTGGAGCTAATTCAATATCGTAACAAGGTAGCTGACAATATTCTAAAATTGGAACAGGCAACTTTACTTTCTAATCTTTGCCATGAATTTAATACCCCACTGATTATTAATGATGACCTGGACCTTGCAATTAAAGTTGGTGCGGATGGAGTGCACTTAGGAATAGAAGATATAACGGTAGCTGAAGCTCGGCGCAGATTAGGACCAGAAAAAATCATTGGAGCTTCTTGTTACAATAAGTTCAGATACGCTATTGAAGCAGAAAATAATGGTGCAGATTATGTAGCATTCGGAGCTTTTTATATTTCTAGTACAAAACCTGGTGCAGTCTCCGCGCCTATAAATTTATTGTGCAAGGCAAAGCAGTGCTTACAAATCCCAGTTGTTGCAATCGGAGGAATTGATTCAGAAAATATTGTAGAGTTAATATATAAGGGGGCTGATGCAGTAGCGGTTAGCCGGTCTATTTTTAATTCCATAAATATTCAGCTTGAAACCAAAAAACTATCCTGTATATTCAAACGAGCACAAAAAGTACCGATTTCTAACGTCTAGGACGGGCAATTAAATATTGAATTAATACGCTCCTATGCTTGTCTTACTTAAAAACTAAATATTCCATTAATAATTTAAATGAGCTATCAAATGACTTCACTTAATCAGAAACTATTCCAACGTTCTCAAGAATGTATCCCGGGTGGAGTTAACTCACCAGTACGTGCTTTTAAATCAGTTGGCGGTACGCCTGTATTTTTTAAACGAGGAAAGGGAGCATATGTATGGGATGTAGATAATAAGAGCTATATAGATTATGTAGGTTCTTGGGGACCGCTGATTCTGGGTCATGCTCATCCAGAAGTAATTGAAGCTGTACAAAATAAAATAAAAGATGGGTTAACATTCGGTGCTCCGACTGAGGGCGAGTTGGAAATAGCCGAATTATTATGCAAGCTGGTTCCCTCCATTGAGCAAGTGAGGCTTGTAAGCTCAGGTACTGAAGCCACTATGAGTGCGATCCGACTTGCACGGGGCTATACTGGCAGAAATCGCATCATCAAATTTGAAGGTTGTTATCATGGCCATGAAGATGCATTACTGGTAAAAGCTGGTTCTGGAGCGCTTACTCTTGGTTGTCCAAGTTCTGCAGGGGTCCCTGCAGAAGTTACAAATAGTACTACTGTATTAAACTACAATGATCTTGAAGAGCTAGAACAAATATTCAGTAAGGCTGGTGGAGAAGTCGCCGCAGTTATTGTAGAGCCAGTTGCGGGTAATATGAATTTTGTAACACCAAACCCTAAGTTTTTACCAGCACTACGTGAATTATGTACGAAGCATGGCAGTGTATTAATTTTTGATGAAGTGATGACTGGCTTTCGTGTTGGACTGGGGTGTGCCCAAGGGGTTTATAATATTAAGCCAGATCTTACTACATTAGGCAAAGTGATTGGTGGTGGGATGCCTATGGCGGCCTTTGGCGGCAAACGAGAAATCATGCAATGTCTTGCTCCCGTAGGTTCAGTATATCAGGCAGGAACGCTATCTGGTAACCCGATAGCTGTTAGTGCAGGGCTTGCTACTTTACAGATGGTACAAACTCCTGGATTCTACGAAAAACTTACTAGTAGTACTCAACAACTGGTTAATGGCCTTACTGACATAGCAAAGAAATATGAGATTCCATTCTGCGCGCAATCATTAGGCGGGATGTTTGGTCTTTATTTTCGAGGGGGCATACCGTCAAGTTATGCTGAAGTAATGGAGTGCGACGTAGAATCTTTTAATCGATTTTTCCATGCCATGCTACAAGAGGGTATCTATTTTGCACCGTCATCCTTTGAGGCCGGATTTGTTTCTTCTGCCCATAGCGACATGGTAATCAGAAAAACATTACAAGCAGCTGAGAATATATTTAGCACTTGGAAATAAATACTATCCAGCTAAAGTATGGTTTTAAATTTAAATCTTTTATTAGATTAGTTTAGGCCTGAGATAAATTCAGCCACTGCTTTTATTTCTTGTTCACTCATACGAGAAACAATTCCTCTCATCACGCTGTTTGTATCATTAGCGCGCTGCCCAGTTCGAAAGTATCTAAGTTGTGCCGCAGTATATTCAGTATGTTGCCCAGCAAGGCGCGGATAATTGGGTGGGATACCACTTCCGTTTGGAGAGTGACATCCGGAGCATGCAGGCAGGCCAGATTCTATATTCCCGCCACGATAAATTTTCTCACCTTTTTCAGCAAGTTCTTTGTCTTTTGCTGCGCCAGGAGTGGGTTCTTGTTGGGCGTAATAAGCACCAATATTCTTCATATCTTCAGCTGAAAGAGGAGCAACCATTGCGGCCATGACCGGACTTTTTCTTTCAGCAGGCTTATTATCTTGTGGTTTAAAGTTTAGCAATTGCTTAGTGATATACTCTGGATGTTGTCCAGCTAGAATTGGGTTCGATGGAATAATGCTATTGCCATCAGCACTATGACAACCGGCGCAAACTTTGCTTGCAATTTTTTCTCCTTCACTAGGATCACCATTGACAATGTTTTCAGCAAAAATCTGATTAGACAATAGTAGCGCAATGAACATTACTAAGTTTGATATTACTTTCATACCTTGCATTTCAGGAGCCTCGAGAAAAATAGCATAAGTTAGATTAGCAGAGCATTTTAACAAGGCCAGAGCCTGTTAACAACAATAAACGACCAACAATGAAAGTATATCCATAATGAAAGTACTATTCTTTCTACTATTAGTAGCCAACCTGGTTTTTTTATTTCATATCCAATTCGACACTAATTCTGATAGGGAAGTTCAATTGCGACCAGAGCTTAAGCCAGAAAAAATTAAGCTACTGTCAACACCGACGGCTTGTCTTGAAAGGGGTGGCCAACTCTACTCTGACTTGCAGATTGCAAAATCAAACATGAGTAGGTGCAGTTGAAATAGGCAGAAAATTATTTCACAAATTCACGTTACTATTTTTGCTATAAATAATACTTATTTAATTAGGAAATATTATGACGGTACATCTTAATTCCCCGCAAGAGATTGAAAAAATGCGGGTTGCTGGAAAACTTGGATCAGAGGTTCTCGATTTCATTACACCTTTTGTCAAACCTGGAATAACAACCAGTGAACTCGATAAGCTATGCCATGATTATATGTTAAATGAGCAGGATACGATTCCTGCACCACTTAATTATGCGCCACCAGGACATAAGCCCTATCCAAAGTCAATTTGTACTTCAGTTAATCATCAAGTTTGCCATGGAGTGCCAGGTGAGAAAAAACTGAAAGCAGGTGATATTGTTAATATTGATGTAACGGTAATTAAAGGTGGCTATCACGGCGATACGAGTCGTATGTATTATGTGGGTGAGGCACCGATCCAAGCTAAACGTTTGTGTGAGATTACCTACGAATCTATGTGGCGTGGAATAGAAGAGATTAAACCAAATAAGTATTTAGGTGATATAGGTTACGCTATTCAAAGCTTTGCTGAGAATTTGGGTTGTAGTGTAGTAAAAGAGTTTTGTGGTCATGGTATAGGTACCAAATTTCATGACGACCCGCAGGTCCTCCATTATGGTAGTGCCGGAACTGGCCTGCAATTGAAGGCAGGTATGATTTTTACAGTAGAGCCTATGATCAATGCAGGTAAGGCATCAATCCGCCAAATGGCAGATGGTTGGACTATAGTTACTAAAGATCATAGTCTGTCGGCTCAGTGGGAGCATACAGTGTTAGTTACTGATACAGGGTATGAGGTTTTGACGTTGTCTGAAGGTGCCCCACCAAAACCCGTATTTCGTGTCTGATTCAAATCAATGAATATTGAGGGAAGATCTTTATCAAGCCCGTTAAATTCTATAAACGGAAAGAAAATACTGGTACAGGGTCGCAAGGTATTACGTGAACAATTTAGTAAGAATGCGAACAGCACGGCATTACTTCGGGGTCATTGTAGGTTAGTTGATATTGTATTGCGCCAAGCATGGAAAGAAATGGCATTTCCGGGTTCAATTACCTTATTGGCTGTAGGTGGATATGGTCGTGGATATCTTTTCCCTAATTCAGATATAGATCTAGTAGTTTTGCTTCCTGCTAAAGGAAATAAGCAGGATGCTGTTACAAAATATAAGCTAGAAAGCTGGGTTCGTTTGTTGTGGGATATGGAATTAGAGGTGGGTCATAGCGTTCGTACGTTAACTGAATGTACAGAAGAGTCAGAAAAAGATATTACGGTACAGACAAGCCTGCTTGAGGCGCGCCGGCTTGCAGGAAGTAGTAAATTATTTAGTATGTTTTTGCAAGTAATAAAATCTGGGTTAAACCCAAGAGAGTTCTTCAACGCTAAACAGTTTGAGCAACAGCAGCGCCATGGCCGTTATCATGAGGTAACCAACAATCTTGAGCCTAATTTAAAGGAAAGCCCTGGCGGTCTGCGGGACTTGCAAAATATTTTATGGGTTAGTCGCGCTACAGGATATGGGAGATCCTGGTCTGATCTTGCCAAGGGAGGGCTTATCACAAAAGAGGAGGCCCGACTTACAAAGCGTCATGAAAAAATCTTACAGGGTCTTCGTATTCGACTACATTACCTCGCAGAACGTCGTGAAGACAGATTGCTGTTTGATTTTCAGGCCTTACTTGCTAAAGAATACAAAATTACTGATAAATCGCCACGTTTGGCCGGCGAATTATTAATGCAGCGTTATTATCGTGCTGCAAAATCAGTAACCCAAATTAATACGATTTTTTTACTTGCTTTACGAACAAAAATCTTCCCGTATGCAAACGTAACACCTGTAATATTAAATAAGCATTTTCAGAAACGCGGCGAACTGCTTGAGGTAAGAGATGAATGTATTTTCAGGAAAGAGCCAAGCGTTATTCTGGAAAGCATTCTAATGCTACAGCAGCACCCTGAATTAAAAGCTTTTAGTGTTACTACACTAAGAGCACTCTGGCATTCAACATCCCTTATTAACTCGGATTTCCGGTTAAACATACATAATTGCAACCTATTTATGGAAATTCTACGTCAGCCACGTGGGATTACCAGAGAGCTACGTTTCATGAGTCGCTACGGAATATTAGGGCGTTATATTCCGGCATTCGGACGAATTATTGGTCAAATGCAGCATGACTTGTTCCACGTTTATACAGTGGACGAGCATATTTTAATGGTAGTGAGAAATCTACGTCGTTTTATGGCTTCTGAATTTTCCCATGAGTATCCACTGTGTAGTCAACTCATAAGTGAATTTGATCGGCCTGAAATTCTTTATCTTGCAGGTTTATTCCACGATATTGCTAAAGGGCGTAATGGAGACCACTCTTCTCTTGGAAAAAAAGATGCCAAAAAGTTCTGTGTGCAGCATAGGCTATCTGAAGAGGACGCGGAATTAGTATCATGGCTGGTAGAGAATCATTTGATAATGTCAGCCACAGCACAGAAAAAGGACTTATCAGACCCAAAAATAATATCTTATTTTGCTACACATGTAAGGAATAAACGTCGGCTCACCGCAATTTATTTGCTTACAGTTGCAGATATACGCGGTACAGGTCCTAAGATATGGAATACCTGGAAAGGTAAGTTATTAGAAGATTTATTTTGGGCAACGTGGCGTCATTTATGTGGCGAACCAGCAGATGCTGGCGGTATCCTAGAAAATCGTAAGATTAGAGTATTAGAACTATTGCAACATGATCCTATTCCTACAGATGCACATAAACAGCTCTGGTCAGAACTTGATACCACTTATTTGCTACAGAATGACTCACAAGAAATTGCATGGCATACACGTCAACTTTACTACAGGATCAATTCTCTTGTGCCGGTGGTTAAAGCTCGGGTTGTTCCTGCCGGGGATGGTGTCCAGGTAATGATATATACCGCGGACCAAAAAGATTTATTCTCTCGTATTTGTGGATTTTTTGAGCATATTAATTACAGTATTGTCGAAGCTAAAATTCATACTACAAAGAATGGCTACGCTCTCGATAGTTTTTTAGTACTAAATCCATTCAATTCAGCAGGACAATATCGTGATGTGGCTCGTAATGTGGAGCATGGATTAAAACAGAAGTTGGAACAACAGCTACCTCTTAAACCTCCTTCACAAGTGCGGGTAAGTCGTCACCTTAAGCATTTTCCAATTACACCTGAAGTTGATATTGAACCAGATGAGAGGGGGGGCTATCATGTCTTGTCAATTGTTGCCGGAGACCAACGAGAATTGTTGTCACGTGTTGCACAATTATTGGCAGATTCTAATGTAAGAGTACATAGTGCCAAGGTAAATACGATGGGGGAACGTGCTGAAGATACTTTTCTAATTACGGGAAAAGTATTAAATGAAACAAAGACATTAATCAAATTAGAAGCAAAGCTCCTAAGTATACTGCAGACAACAGATGAATTAACTCAGATTAAATCAGGATAAAATTCATAACATACACAGTTACTTAGAGCTTGCAATTTGTATCCTGACCCTCAATGTATGGTTATTGCTTCCTTACATTCGATATTTAGGTCTGCACAGTAGTTTTCATAGATTCCATCAAGGAATTTCCAAAGAGCATTACATGCTTCGGTAGTGGCAGCCAGAACCTCAGCTTTTTTCTCTGGAGTATCAGCAAACCTTTCAATTAAGGCCCATTCTGCCTTTGAATGGTGGATATCAGCTTCCTGATGTACCGTAAAGAATTCATAGCTATCAGGGTTATTCATTCCATAGAATTTTGCCAAACCATCAATTTTTACTGCAGCAATTTCTGGTACTTGTGATTCAAATGCATGCATAGCTGCTAGGCCGGCATAGAATGGTTGATTCAGACAAATATCCCGAAAAGTCGTAACAAGATTCTCTGTGCCAGGTAGGGCGGTTGCATTGGCCAATTCTTTTTCGCTTGAGCCTAAAGCTAATGCAAAGGTTTTCCATAGGCCGGGATGATTTTTTTCACCATATTCTTCACTAATTAGGTTCTCTAATACCTCTTGCCGAACACTGATATCACCACTATTAGTCTCAGTATGGAAATGAGGGGTATTGAAATGTACCGCACTTAAATAAGTTGGCTCAGCCAAGACATTATGAAAGTATTGCTCGGCATATTTACGTAGCTGAAGCTTTGAAAGCTTTCCTTCGGTCCAGGCAACATAAAATGGGTGTTTCAGGAGACTTTTAGATCCAATTATTGAGTCGACATCTTGCTTGAAAGTTAATTTTTCTTTCATAATTTTCCTCTTATTTTTAACAGGATACGGAGTATCAACAAGCATATCACTACCTAATAATATCGCCAAGTAAAATTTTGGCGGATGAAAGATCATATCTCAGGTAGAGTTAAGGATAGAAGTTATAGTAAATTTAAATAGCGGAAATTTATAGTGAAAATTAAAATAAGGCTGAAAATATTTTGCTTGCGCATTTCATTATGGGCTAATTTAACGCTAAACTGTGGCGTGCTTAAATTTGGATATATTTATGGATGAGCAATCAAGCCTATTAGCTTTATTTGCCAGTAGTTTCTTTGCTGCTACACTGCTCCCAGGTGGGTCAGAAGCAGTATTATTTGGAGTATTAAAAGCTTACCCTCAGCTATATTGGCCTGCCTTGGGGGTTGCTTCACTTGGTAATACCTTGGGCGGCATAAGCTCTTATTTAATTGGGAGATTCTTGCCAGATGAAAAGGCATTTCTCAAAAAATACAGTGGTAGCAGACGTGGACTTGAGTGGGTGCGTAATTACGGGAGCCCTGTGATATTGCTGTCATGGGTTCCTCTGATAGGTGATGTGTTGTGTGTTGCGGCAGGCTGGCTTCGGGTCAACTGGCTATGGGTTCTGTTGTTCATGGTAGTTGGTAAATTTTCGCGTTACTGGGTAATCGCAACATTTTTAAGCAACTAGAAGATCGATAGAATTTATTCTTTTTCTTATGATTAGTTCTAAACAGATGATGGAGCTTATTTCTTAATTAATTTTTGTAATTCTCCATTCTCGTACATTTCTGCTACGATATCCGATCCGCCGACAAAATTACCGTTTATATACAGTTGTGGAATAGTTGGCCAATTTGAGTACTCTTTAATGCCCTGTCTAATTTCTGGGTTAGGAAGTACGTCAACAGTAAAGATATTGCTTGCCCCACAAGCATCGAGTATTTTTACAGCATGTGCTGAGAAGCCACATTGTGGATTTTCAGGCGTACCTTTCATGTAGAGAACTACAGGGTTAGTGGTTACTTGTTCACTGATAATCTCTTGCGTATTCATACTGATCCTCTCATCATATTAGTTACTATTATTCATATGCTATGAGTAATAGCGCCAGTCTAAAAAAGTTCTCTTCAACTTAATTAGGACAGCTAATTACAATAGTTTAACAGCTTTTTAAAGGGGAGGGTCATATCTTCCACCACTAACCCTCGATATTCCTGCTAAATCTGAGCGAGAAAAAATATTGATGAAGCCAGATTCTTTTAGTAACTGTTTAGTTATTTTAGCTTGATTGTAACCATGCTCTAGTAGTAGCCATCCGCCTGCGTTTAGGTATGAAGTAGCGGAAGAAATGATCGTTTGAATGCAATCCATTCCATCTTGCCCAGCAACCAAGGCTAGTTCTGGTTCAAAACGTAGGTCCTTCTGATTTAGATGGGGGTCATTCAGGGCAATATAGGGTGGGTTAGAAATGATAAGGTCAAATTTTTTTCTGGTTAACTCTCCAAACCAGTCGCTCTTGATAAAATGGACGTTGTTTACACTGAGATACTCTGAATTTGTTTTGGCGATAGCTATGGCATCTGCAGAATTATCAGCTGCGGTAACATTGGACAGAGCCCGATGTTTCGCAATAGTTATTGCGATTGCTCCGCTACCAGTACCAAGGTCCAGTATTTCGCATGACATACCTAAGGAAATTTTCTCTAATGCCAAGTCTACTAGTAGTTCGGTTTCTGGTCTGGGAATTAGTACAGAAGGTGTAACTTTAAACTTTATACTATAAAACTCACACTCGCCAAGAATATAAGAGACTGGCTCGCCACTGGCACGTCGTTTAACCAGCAATTGAAACGTATGTATTTGAATCGGAGTTAGGTCTTGTTCGGGGTGGGTAATTATGTATGCATGATTTATTTTAAGAACATTTTGCAATAATATTCGTGCGTCATTATAGGAAATAAGAATACGTGCATGACTCAGTACATCCTTTATTGTAATGTATTGTTGTTTTTCAAAATTCATTTTATGGCGCCAGATCAGAGACAGAAGGCTCCGGATTCGAGGTCAGGAGTGTTATCGGAGTGGGGTGGTCTTTATTCTCCCATTGCCGCAAGTTGTTCCGCTTGATGTTCTGATGCTAGCGTAGAGCATAATTCGTTCAAATCACCATCCATAATTTGGTCTATTTTATAGAGCGTAAGGTTTATGCGGTGATCAGATATACGACCTTGTGGGAAATTATAGGTACGGATTCTTTCTGAACGATCACCACTACCAATGAGTAATTTACGGGTAGCAGCCTGTTTAGCTTGTTGTTCACGCATCTGTTTATCACGAATTCTGGCAATCAGAACACTCATCGCTTGTGCTTTGTTCTTATGTTGTGATCGTCCATCCTGGCACTCCACAACAATGCCTGTAGGATTATGAGTAATTCGCACAGCCGAATCAGTTTTATTTATATGCTGACCCCCTGCTCCAGATGCTCGGTAGGTATCAATTCTTAGCTCAGAAGGGTTTAATACTACATCTGATACCTCATCTACTTCCGGCATTATTGCAACCGTACAGGCAGAAGTATGGATACGGCCTTGAGTCTCCGTAGAGGGGACGCGCTGTACCCTGTGACCACCTGATTCAAATTTAAGTTTAGAATAGGCGCCGTCACCTGATATTTGGGCAATAATTTCTTTATATCCACCAACCTCAGATAAACTTTGCGAGATAATCTCTACTTGCCAGTGTTCTCGTTCGGCAAAACGTGTATACATACGGAATAGATCCCCGGCAAATAGTGCTGATTCATCTCCCCCTGTACCGGCACGAATCTCTAGGAAAATATTGAGCTCATCATTTGGATCCTTGGGGAGTAATAATTTCTGCAAGTCCAGCTCAATTTGTATAAGCTTTTCTTTTCCATTTCGGATCTCTTCTTCAGCAAATTCACGCATTTCAGCATCAGCAATCATCTCCTGGGCAGCCTGAATATCGCATTCACCAAGTTGATATGCGCGATAAAGCTCGACTACTGGAACAATCTCAGCATGCTCGCGTGTAAGTTTACGGTAATTATTCAGATCAGAGGTTACATCTTCACTACTTAATAGACCGTCTAGCTCTTCAAGGCGTGAGCTCAACTGTATGAGCTTGGTAGTGATACCCTCGTTCATTCTAAACGATCAAGTTGGTAGAGCCGATTTACCATGTCGACAAGTTCATCTCTTTCATCTGACGAAGCATGGTTTAGCACATCGGAAGGAGAGTGTAAAAGTTTGTTGGTCAGGCTATTACTTAATGACTCCATAATTTTTTCTGAGTCTCCCCCTCTTGCTAAAAGTTTGAGTGCGCGCTCAAGCTCATGCCGACGATAGTGCTCCGCTTGGCTACGTAATGCACGGATGGTTGGGACCAATTCACGAGATTCTAGCCAGTGCATAAAGTTAATAACATTTGAATTAATGATGGCTTCTGCCTGAACTACCGCGCCTTGTCTTGAATCTAGCCCTTCCTGAACAATGTCTGAGAGATCATCCACAGTATAGAGAAACACATCGTCAAGCTCTAATACTTCCTGTTCAACATCCCGTGGTACGGCCAGATCAACCATAAAAATTGGGCGATGCTTACGTTTTTTAATTGCTCGCTCCATCATGCCCTTTCCAAGTATCGGAAGAGGACTTGCGGTACAGGTTACGACAATGTCATGAAGAGCTAGCTGTTCGGGAAGTTCATTTAGTGTTATCGATTTTGCATTGAAACGATTCGCCAGAGCCTGAGCATGCTCTGCAGTACGGTTGGCGACAGTAATACTCTTTGGGTGACGTGCTGAGAAGCTACCGGCACATAATTCAATCATTTCCCCTGCCCCAATGAGGAGTACACGTTGAGCGCTAATATCTCCAAAAATTCTTTCTGCTAGCTGTGTAGCAGCAGCAGCCATGGAAACAGAGTTAGCACCAATTTCAGTGGATGTGCGCACTTCTTTTGCAACAAAAAAAGTGCGCTGAAACAGTTTATGCAATAACAAGCCTAGCGTACCAGCAAGTTCTGCGGATTTTACTGCATTTTTTAGCTGACCAAGTATCTGTGGTTCACCTAATACCATTGAGTCCAAGCCGCTTGCAACTCTGAAAGCATGTTTTACTGCATGCTCACGAGGTAGGCTGTAGAGATATGGTTCCAATTCACGCACTTGCAGCTGATGAAAGCTAGCCAACCAATTTTTGGCTTCCTCTGGTTTATCCGTGCTGCAATAGATCTCCGTACGATTACAGGTAGAGACGATCGCGGCTTCTTTTACAGCATGATGGCCAACTAGATCATGTAATGCATCCTCCATTGAGTCATCCGAGAATACGACTTGCTCTCGCACATCAATAGGTGCAGTCTGATAATTAATACCGAAGGCCAATAATTCCATAGTTTGTTATGTAAGTAACTGTTAAAGAATATGGAAAACCCCTGATTATAGTATTTCAAGAGCTTGAATACTATCAAAGAGAAAAAATTTACTATCCTAGACAAAGTAAGACAAGCATAGGAGCACATTAATTCAATATTTAATTACCCGTCCTAGATGTTAGAAATCGGTATTTTTTGTGCTCTATAGGTTGGTAATCACTGATTAGGGGTTTAATCAGAATTGCTTGGGTTTACTTCAAAAATAGTAAAGAATAGGAATATGCTATGTTGTAATCATTTATTTATGGTGGCCAAGGAGGGAATTGAACCCCCGACACAAGGATTTTCAGTCCTCTGCTCTACCAACTGAGCTACTTGGCCCTTTGCTAAGAATCGGCACATATTTCTTGTGTATAACACAACTGCTCGCGTGCTTATATTTGCTAGCTAACCGGAGGATTTGCCTGCCTGGAATATATAATTTTAGCACAGTGCAAAATTCATTGGAATACTATGTCGGTTGCTGAAATTAATTGCCTCTTACACATGTGTAAATAATTCTCAATTTTTTCGGTCTGGTCTAGGTCTTTTTGTTGGCTTGATCCGATTATTTAGCATCGACGTGACAGCAGTCTTTAATGGTGACAGAGGTAAATTAGTGGCAAGTATATTAAGGCTTTCTGTACCGGCCTGGCTTATTTCTGGTTTTTCAGGGGGCAAGTTAACTGCATGGCAAATATAGTAATTTGCTTGCACAGTGATTTGAATAGAAGTAACCTCAACATAGCCTGATGTGTGAAATTTTGAGAGTAGTGATGGGAGGATCTGCTTGAGTTTTGCGGCAATTGCCCCATTACCTACTATTATAGTTAATTTCCCATCTGTAAATTTACCTAGAGCGCAGAATTCTACTAATTGGGGCGGAATAACCTCCATAAATGCTTCTTGCATTTCAGATATTCGATCGACTTGGGTAAATAGCTCTTGATGCTCAGGTGCGTCTTTGAGTGTGTTAAGAAAGAAGTTTATTTTATGTATTGTCATAATAGGTAGTAATGTGATTCTTGATATATATAACAACACTTAATAATAGAATTGCTCTATGTGGAAAAGAATACACATGTATTGTACGAGAATTCGGAGGTATATATGAATATTATTCTGGTTTCTAGTCATCTTGCAAAGGCAAAGACATTAACCTTTAAAAGAAGGCATTTTATGGCGTTGTTATCGGCGCTATTTCTGGTTGTTGTGCTGATGGTATTAGGTTTAAATTATCTATCTCTACGATATGTAGATAAAATTAATAGCCCTTCTTTTCGCTCATTTGTAATGAGCGTTCAGCAGGAAGAGTATAAGAAAAGCCAGCAATACCTGAGCGTGAATTTAAATGCTATGGCGATTAAGATGGGTCAGATGCAAGCTCAATTATTAAGGATAGATTCAGTAGGTAAAAGACTTGCAGAGTTATCTGGCATTGAGCCAGAGGAATTTATGTTTGATCAGATGCCTGGCCAAGGAGGGGCGTTATCTATTTCGCTGTCAAAGGATATTTCTTTTATTGAGTTTGGCAATCAAGTTGAGGATTTATCGCGCATACTAAATGACCGGTTGGGAAAACTGGAAACATTAGACCTTATTCTTAGGAAAGACAGGCTCAAGAAAGAAATGCGTCCTACCAATATGCCTGTAGACGCGAAATGGTCCTCATCTAGTTTTGGTTATCGTACGGATCCTTTTACCGGTAAAAAAGCTTATCATAAGGGAATTGATTTTGTAGCAGAAACAGGAGCATCTATTAAAGCGGCAGCTAGTGGTGTGGTGGTTTACTCTGATCGCCACCCCGAATATGGTAATATGGTTTCTGTTGATCATGGAAATGATCTTGTTAGCCGTTATGCTCATGCTTCTAAACGATTAGTTAAAGTCGGGCAGGTGGTTAAACAAGGGGAAAAAATAGCAGAAGTTGGCAGTACTGGCCGGTCAACCGGCCCGCATTTGCATTTTGAAATTAGACATAAAGGCAGAGCGATGAACCCATCTCGGTTTCTAAAGAAAATTAATTGAGTAGGGCCATGAATTAGTAATGGCGGGGTGGGGCCGAAAGCCTCACCCTTTATTTTTGATGATGGCATTTATGTAGAAGAATTTATATCTCATGTTTAACAATGTTTTTAAAAAAGTATTTGGTAGCCGTAACGATAGGCTGATCAAGCAATATTTCCAGACGGTTGGCGTAATTAACAAACTGGAAATTAAAATTGCGGAACTTACAGACGCAGAATTACGTGCAAAGACAGACGAATTTAGGCAACGTATTAAGGATGGAGAGACACTTGATATGTTATTGCCCGAAGCTTTTGCAGTAGTTCGCGAAGCCAGTAAACGGGTTTTGGGAATGCGACATTTTGGAGTGCAATTGATCGGTGGCATGGTGTTACATAGCGGCAAAATTGCAGAGATGCGTACAGGTGAAGGGAAAACTTTAATGGCAACTTTGCCTTCATACCTTAACGCTTTAGATGGTAAAGGTTTTCATTTGGTTACTGTAAATGATTATCTGGCTAAACGTGATTCTGAGTGGATGGGAAGAATATATCAATTCCTTGGTCTTAGCGTAGGAGTGGTTGTGTCTGACATGGAGCATGAACAGAGGCAAGCGGCTTACTCTGCTGACATTACATACGGTACAAACAACGAATTTGGTTTTGATTACCTGCGCGACAATATGGTTAATGATCCTGCTGAGAGGGTACAGCGTCCACTTAACTACGCAATTATTGATGAAGTAGATTCTATTCTTATTGACGAAGCGCGTACCCCATTGATTATTTCTGGTCAGGCAGAGGGTAATACTGATGTCTACATACGTATGAATAAGCTGATTCCTAAGCTTGTACGTCAGGAGAAAGAAGATGCGCCGGGAGATTTTAATGTAGATGAAAAGACTCAGCAAGTACTACTGAGTGAAGCAGGATTTGAGAATGCAGAAAAAATTCTTACTCAGGACGGCTTGTTAGAGACAGGAGCTGGTTTGTATGACCCTGCCAACATTAATCTTATACATCATCTTTATGCGGCACTTCGTGCGCATGCGCTATTCCATCTAGATCAGCATTACGTAGTACAGAACGGGGAAATAGTTATAGTAGATGAATTTACGGGACGACTCATGT
The DNA here is from genome assembly GCA_905612245.1 of uncultured Nitrosomonadaceae bacterium. GTDB lineage: Bacteria > Pseudomonadota > Gammaproteobacteria > Burkholderiales > Nitrosomonadaceae > BJGV01. The sequence continues at coordinate 16,213 of CAJQRL010000021.1, forward strand.
CTGGTAGACGTTGGTCGGAAGGGTTGCATCAAGCTGTAGAAGCTAAAGAAAATGTTCCGATCCAGAAGGAAAACCAGACACTTGCTGGGATTACTTTTCAGAATTATTTTCGCATGTATAACAAATTGGGCGGTATGACAGGTACAGCAGATACTGAGGCTTTTGAGTTTCAGCAAATTTATGGATTGGAGACTGTAATTATTCCAACTGATCGTCCGATGGTTCGTGACGACACTATGGATCAAGTTTTTCGTACTCTTGAAGAAAAAAATAACGCTATTATTGAGGCAGCTAAGGATTGCTATCAAAAGGGGCAGCCTGTCTTGGTCGGAACAACTTCAATTGAAAATAATGAACTCTTGTCTCGGCTATTAGAAGAGAACAAATTGCCTCATCAATTATTAAATGCTAAACAGCATGCAAATGAGGCAGATATTATTACTCAGGCTGGTCGCCCCAAGATGATCACCATAGCAACTAATATGGCGGGGCGTGGTACTGATATTGTATTAGGGGGAAACCCTGAACCAGAGATTGAGAAGATCAGTTCGGATGAAAAGATCAGTGAGGCTATCAGGACAGAGCGTATTACAAAAATACGTGAAGAGTGGCAAGTTGTCCATGATGAGGTTCTAAAGCTCGGCGGGTTGCATATTATCGGAACAGAAAGGCACGAGTCTCGTCGGGTAGATAATCAATTGCGTGGGAGGTCAGGGCGTCAAGGTGACCCTGGCTCCAGTCGTTTTTATCTTTCACTTGAAGACTCACTTTTGCGTATTTTTGCATCTGATCGTGTGGCTAGCATTATGGATCGTCTCAAAATGCCAGAGGGAGAGGCTATTGAGCATCCATGGGTGACCCGAGCAATTGAAAATGCGCAGCGTAAAGTAGAGGCTCGTAATTTTGATATGCGAAAGCAGTTACTTGAGTATGACGATGTATCTAATGATCAACGAAAAGTGCTTTATCAGCTTCGTAATGATTTGCTAGAATCAGATAATTGCTATGAATTTATTGAGGAAATACGTAGTGAAGTACTAGACAGTCTTGTCAGTTTTCATATGCCACCAGATAGTACTGAGGAACAATGGGATGTCTCTGGATTGGAAAAGACTCTTGCCTCTGAATATCAATTACAGTTGCCCATCCAAGAATGGCTGGATAAAGAACCTGAGTTGAATGAGGAGAATCTTAGTCAACGAGTTTCGGAGGTTGCCAGTCAACAGTATCAGAATAAAGTGGATCTAGTTGGCGAAGATATTATGCGCCAGTACGAGCGAGCTGTGATGCTGCAAACGCTAGATTCACATTGGCGTGAGCATTTAGCAGCTTTGGATCATTTGCGTCAGGGAATTCACCTGCGTGGTTATGCACAAAAAAATCCAAAACAGGAATATAAGCGCGAAGCATATGACTTATTCCAAGCCATGATGGAAGAAATTAAGTCTGAGGTTATTCAGATACTTATGATGGTGCAAATTAGAGATGAAAAACAAATGGAAGCAGCTTCTGAGATGCCACAGTCACCCGTAAACATGCAATATCAGCATGCTTCTTATGAGGGCCTAGGTGAAGGTGAGGGTGAAGAGGCAAGCAGCAATAGCAACGAAGAGGCGCATCAGCCGTTTGTGCGTCAAGGTGGGAAGGTTGGCCGTAATGACCCATGCCCATGCGGGTCTGGTAAGAAATACAAGCAGTGTCACGGGAAACTAAGCTAATACTCTGAGTATTGGTTATAGTTTTTCGTGTAATTTTATTCAATAATATCTAAATATAGCCTAAAAAACCCCGCCAAAGGCAGGGTTTAAATCTTTTATTATTTTATATTTAGGGTAAACCTAGGTTAATTTAGCGCACGCCAGCAATTTCAATTTCAACTCGGCGGTCAGGCTGCAGGCAGTCTTTCAGTTTCTGCCCTTTCCCCCTACATACACCACTCCATGTTCCCACTCCGGTTACGGGATTAGCTTCTCCTTTGCCATCAACAAAGATATCGCTGGGATCAATGTTATGAGTTGATACCAGATAATTTTTAACTGCCTCTGCACGCTTCATAGAAAGCTTTTTGTTGTAATCTTCACTACCAATATGATCTGTATAACCAAGAGCTATAATCACATCATATTTTACTTTGCCCAGCTCCGTCATCAAGTTATCCAAAGACTTTTTACCATCTTGCTTTAGTACAGATCCGTCAAAATCGAACAATGCATCAGCTGAAAAAGTAATTTTATCAGGAGAAGTATCAGAAGCTTGAGATTCTGATACTATAGGTCCGAGAAGCGTCATAATCACAAAACTTGCCATAGAATCCGGTGAACTGATATGTTTATGGTTGGTTAAGAAACCACAGCCTCCAATCTCGGCAAGTTCATGCATAAATTCTTTCCCACCTGGTTCATTACCAATTTGTATTGGGTAAATGCACACCCGGTCGCCTAGTTGATCTTTAATTTTTTTTGCAGCTGCAATGGCAGCATTTCTTTCGCCAGGACCGCCGGAATTACTCACGTCTGATATACCATCGCTGACGATGAACATTGATATTTTTCCAAGGCCTAGCCCTGTCAGGAACTTGTTGTTAGTGGTTTTGAGGCCGGCATCCATAGGAGACGGCCCAGTTGCGTTTGTAAGTTTCTCAATCGCATCACCAAGGCCACTACGACTATACTCTGCTAGTCCAAAGTGTACTTTAGCTCCGCTGCCATAACTTGTAAGACCGGAGTTAAAGTCTAACTGAGGGATTGTTTGATTCATGTTTGATAGGATTTCTTTGGAGATATCAATTTTAGCGCGCCCCATGTGTTTGTGGGCCATTGATGATGAGGCATCATGAATAATCACAAAGGTATCAACTTTTTTTGCAAAGTTAGCAGTGCTCAATTGTCTTGCGTTAAAGCTATCGCCGGATGGCTGGGTTGCTGCACAACCAACCAAAGACATGGCCGCTACGGCTAAAAAAATTGCCCGGATATCATTTTTCATTTCGGTTCCTTTATTTAAAATATTTTTCTTCTGTGTTTTGCAGCAGAATGCTAAGTAACCATTTCATTTAAATTAAGAAATAACCACTTTGAAATCAATAACTCTCATAAAAATTATAGTACTAGATATTATTATGCTTATCAAGCGACAAATCAAAAGAGCTAGCCAAGAATTTAAACACTCCTGAAGACCTTAGGAAGATTACATGTGACGGGAGTAGAGTTAGGTTTACTAACGCTTTGCACGGGTACCTATAAGTTTTGCAGAGATAATTTTGTAAGAAAACTCTGCTGATGACAGGCTGTCTTGTTCTTGTCCGCTAATTTCCGCATGGGGGTACATAAAAAACGGCAATTTACCTGAGGCACTGTTGTTTGCTAATGTGATGTCATCTCCATGATTAAATGCCACCCAGTTCATCTCCCATGCACCGAATAATTTTTCTCTTAGCGCTATTACTTTAGGGTGATCATGTGTTAGCCCCTCATCAAACAGTAACTGGTGCACATCAGCTGGATCTACTGGTACCCAGCCTAAGTCAGCAAGATAAAATTCTGCGCGGCAGTGTTGCGCATTACTTAGATTCCCAAATTTACCTAGACATTTATGTGTTACTGATTCATCTATGCGAATTCCGTACTGATTCCTTGCTGGTATGCCTGAAGCACGTGCCAGACCTACAAACAGTGTATTAAGATCAGCAGATTTTCCACCTAAATTATTTTTTTCCAGCATGGATTTGATATCACCCCGCCCACAACCACGTGTTGTCTGGTCACGATGCGCATTATCAACTACCCAGTTGTATATAGCGCGAGCTTTTTCTAAAGGAGTATTTGCATTGGCAGCTTTGGTAATAGACGAGGCAGTCATGCGCACAATGCCACTTAACGGCGCATGTCTGGTAGGCAATAGAAAACGGTTTATACTAGAAGGAATTATACGATTCTTTTTTTCAGAAAAAATTTGTAAATTTACAGATCGGTTACGAGTTTTAACGATACTGCTTACTGTTACCTTTCGTGGGCCGCTGCCCCGCCATTCAGCATGAAAAACCGGGAAATTTGTTTTGGGAATAGTGTGAAATTTAGCCTTTTTAGCACTTCCGCTCCATACGCTTCCTTGAGTAAACTGGTAATGCGTATCAGCTGTATCAGGGAGTGGCAGCCATAGTAAGGCTCTTTTGCCTTTTGTTGGAAGGTTAATTTGGTAAGTCAGCCGATAACTATTCCATTTTGAACGGTTAACTTGCCCGCCAAAGGCTGATGGCGCAATTGGAATTAAGGCAGCACTTCCAGCTAGTTTGATAAAATCTCTTCGCTGCATAATCTTCTCCTGTCAGAGCAAATCAATCCAAAGAGCAGAAGTGTTAGATCCATATTCTGATAACTATGGATCTAACTCTGTCTGTAGACTAAGTTAATTTTTGTATTACTTCATGCAAGGATAGGAACCGCCAAATAGCCTTTATTTCAAAGATAAATAATACTAAAAACTGAATATAAATCCTGGTCAGTAATAATCTCTATTCCATTACCGATGGCAACTCTTTAGTTAAAATCATTTTTTCATTTATTGCTGTTCCTAGTAGTGCATAACCGAGTAGATTATTTTCTGCATCATTAAATAGCGCTCTTACACTATTAGGTGTTTCCTCGACCTGCCACTCTCCTTTTGTGCCAGGATTAGGAGGTGCAACTACGGTTGGACACGCAGGAGTTTTTACTAGAACTGGCATAGCAGGGTATCGCACTAGAGTTGGTTTTTTGGCTAGAGTTGCTGCTAAGGCTCGCGCCGCATGCATGATCGGCATAACGTATGGCAGTACTCTGCCATCAACTTCAGCGCAGTCGCCTAAGGCGTAAATATTGTTGTAATTGGTTTGCAGTGACCGGTTCACTACAATGCCACGATTTACTTTGATACCGGCTTTTTCTGCGAGAGAGGTATTTGGAATTAGCCCCACTGCTGTTAATAGAATATCTGTTTGCAGAGTTTTTCCATTAGCAAATGTTAGTTGTAATTTCTTCCCTATTTTTTCAACACGCTTAGTGATGGTGTCAAAATGGAAAGCCACACCGATAGCTTCTAATTTTCGTTGCAAGAAAGCACCACCAGCAGGCGGTAATAATTTACCTAGAGGTTGTGTACTAATATCAATTACGTGCACGTTATAACCTGCCATAGCAAGATCGTTAGCAAATTCACAGCCAATTAATCCCGCACCGAGAATTGATATCTCTTTTTTTGTTGTTAGCGTATCCCGGAAGCTACGGTAGTCGTCTAAATTATTTACTGAAAGTATTTCCTCAGATCCATCCCCCTCAAGAGGAAGGCGGATTTGATTTGCACCTAAAGCTAGAACAAGCTGGTCATAATTTATTTCTTCTCCATCCTGAAGAGTTATATTTTTATTCGATGGATTTATAGCGCTCACTTTACTATAAGGTCGTATAACCGCTTTCATCTGTTCAGCCACATGTTCTGCGTTACTATTTAAGAGAGTGTCAGGAGTTTTGCCTTTAGTCAGAGCATTCGAGAGCATCGGCTTGGAATAGAACCCGCCATGATCAGCAGAAATTATGATTACGGGAACTTCATTCTCTAGCTTACGAAACTCACGGATTACGGTATATCCCGCAAGTCCGCTGCCAATAATAACTATGGGGTTTTGACTCATATTTGGTTTTAGATTAATTTAAAACTGAATTTGTTATGTATATAGTAACTAAGGACAAGCTGCTTACTGATTTTGTTAAACTATCTGTCTCGGTATTATTATAAGGTAGTTTGGGTTTTCGGATATAGTCCCAAATTTTTAGGATAGTTCTCGTTTGAGAATATCACTCTTGTATTATTTCCTCCAGAATGCAGGAATAAAGACAATAAGTAAGGTAAAAAGCTCCAATCTGCCTAGTAGCATAGTAAAGCTACATACCCAAGTTTGAAAATCAGTAAGTCCCTCAAAAGTAGTGGCAGGGCCAACTTGATTAAGTCCTGGGCCTAGATTGTTGATACATGCTACCACTGTGGAAAAAGACGTTATAAAGTCTAATCCGCTAGAAGCAAGAATTAGTGTCAATGAGACTATGCTGGCTAAATATATGGACAGGAAAGCTAATATTGCGTAAACAATTTGGTTAGATACCACGCTATTGCCTAGCTTAACAGGTGTAACTGCCTGAGGATGCATGATTACAATCATTTCACGAAAAACCTGTTTGAATAGAAGCTTAGCCCTGATCATCTTAATGCCACCACCGGTAGAGCCGGATGACGAACAGAAACAGCAAAGCGCCAACATCCATAATGGAGCAAATATAGGCCACAAATTATAATCAGTATTACTATACCCAGTGGTGGTAGCAACTGATACGGTATTAAAACTAGCATGGCGTAAAGAGGTAAGTAGATCCGGATAAACCCCCATGTCCCACAAGTAAATAGTAAGCATAAGGCAGCTTATTAAAATTATGGTAATGAACAGACCGGCTTCTGGGTCATATCGATAAGGCAATAGGGATTTCTCTCGCCAAGCTAGAAAATGCGAAGCAAAATTTATACCGGCTATCAACATAAACAGAATAGCAACACCCTCAATCTGTGGTGAATCCCAGTGTGCAAAGCTTGCATCATGGGAGGAGAATCCACCAAGGCCAATTGTGGTAAATGAATGCATTACTGCATCTAACCAGGTCATACCAGCTAGTTTGTAGGCAATGGCACAAGCAACTGTTATCCCTGCATAAACCAGCCACAAACCTTTAGCAGTTTCTGCAATACGTGGCGTTAGTTTGGTATCCTTCATCGGGCCGGGGGTCTCCGCTTTGAACATCTGCCTTCCACCCACTCCAAGTAGCGGTAGGATAGCCACTGCCAAAACAATCAATCCCATTCCTCCCATCCAAACCATCTCAGTACGCCAAAAATTTATAGATGGTGGGAGCAAATCAAGCCCAGTAAGAACAGTGCCGCCACTGGCAGTAAGCCCTGATGTAGCTTCAAAATAGGCATTGGTAAAACTCAAATAAGGAAGATGAAATAACAGGGGTAGCGTAGCAAAAGCCGGTAATACAGACCAAACCAGAACCACTAATAAGAATCCATCTCGTACTTTTAGTTCGCGTTTATAGTTACGTGTTACTGCCCACATCATTAAACCTGAAGCAATAGTAATTGCGGCAGATTTATAGTAAACAAACTGAGCAACATTGTTTAGCCAAATAGAAAGCGCAAGAGGTACTAACATGGTAAATCCAAATATTAGGATTACTATGCCAAGTACATTGATGACTGGAAAAAGTCGATTCATCAATAGGTCCTGTTACAGGAAACCGACTCCAACCTGAAATATTTTTTCAACCTGACGGATTAGTTTCTTATTGATTACAAATACAATAATATGATCTTCTGCTTCAATAATTGTGTCATGATGGGCAATTAATACTTGCGCATTATCATCATGCGGTTCTTTTCCTTCCTCATTATTCCATCCTCGGCTTTCTGTTGCTGAGAGCCCTCGTACAATAGCGCCAATAGTTGCACCCTTAGGCAATTTAATATCAGCAACTTTACGCCCAACAACCTTTGATGAGTTAGCATCACCGTGGGCAACTAGCTCCAGTGCTTCTGCGGCACCTCTTCGGAGGCTATGTACAGCTACAACATCCCCACGCCGGACATGTGCAAGCAGCGACCCAATTGTAACTTGTGCGGGAGATATGGCGATATCAATATTACCACTGTGTACTAAATCTACATATGCACTACGATTAATGAGAGCGAGCACTTTGCGAGCCCCCATGCTTTTAGCAAGTAGAGCAGACATTATGTTATTTTCATCATCGTTAGTGAGCGCACAAAACATATCCATCTCAGCAATATTCTCATTTTCAAGCAAACTTTCATCTGTAGCATCACCATGCAAAACTAAGGTATGTTGAAGCTCTGCTGCTAAGCTCTGGCTTACTCGTTTATCGTATTCAATAAGTTTAACCTGATAATTTTTATCCTGTGCTTTGTCTAGTGCATTAGCTAGCCGCCTTCCAATCTTGCCACCTCCCGCAATCATTACGCGCTCGATCGGCTTATCCATTCTCCGTAGTTCACTAATCACACTTCTGATATCATTTGCTGCAGCAAGAAAAAATACTTCATCCTCTGCTTCTACTATGGTATTTCCTTCTGGAATAATAGGGCTGTCTTTACGAAATATTGCTGCAACACGTGTATCAACATTAGGTACGTGTTGACGTAATTCACGCAGCTCACGGCCAACCAGAGGGCCACCATGGAAGGCTCGTACAGCTACTAAACTAACTTTTCCTTTTGCAAAATCAAGAACTTGTAGTGCATTTGGGAACTCTATTAGTTTCTCTATGTAATCGGTGATGATCTGTTCTGGACAGATTGCGTAATCAACTCCAAAATTATCAGATGAAAAAATTTCTGGGTAAGCAAGGAAATTTGCCGAATGAATACGAGCAATTTTGGTTGGTATATTAAACATCGTGGCGGCAAGTTTGCAAGCAACCAAATTTGTCTCATCACTTTTAGTTACAGCAAGAATTAGATCAGCATCTTTAGCCCCAGCTTTAATCAATACTGACGGGTGAGAGGCATTCCCCGCCACAGTGCGCAAATCAAGGTGGTCCTGTAGCGAAAGGAGTCTATCTGGGGCCACATCAACCAGAGTAATGTCGTTAGCCTCGCTTACGAGACTTTCTGCCACAGAAGTGCCAACTCGTCCTGCACCTAGAATGATGATCTTCAATTGATTAGTCTACCTTGTAATATTATGATTTTATACCTATTTATATAGGACTGCCTACAGTTATTCTTATCGGTTTATACGTATCCAGTCACGCCATTGTATAAACAAGGTCGGGTCTAATGCGGCGATTACCGATCGCTCCCATAGAGGCTCTTTCCAGAAATCATCTAAATCAATGCCACACATACACCCACCTGCTTCTTCTAAAATCAGAGAACCAGCAGCATAGTCCCATAGGTTTTGTCCGCCGTGCAAAGAAAGGTCAAAGCGTCCGGCGGCGGTAAAGCACCAATCTAATGCACTGGCTCCAAAATTTCTTTGTGAGGAGTTCGGTGGAGTGGTAGAAATTCTAGCTACTAGTTTTTTATTGAGTCGTTTCAAATCTACACTTGCTATAGCGCCTTCAAATGCAGTAGGTATATAGCTCTTGATTGGTAGCTTCACATTGTTCAGGAAGGCTCCTTTCCCTTTCTCAGCATAAAACATTTCATCTGCTATTGGATCGTAAACTACACCTAGAACACTTTTGCCACCACTCATCAGGGCCACTGAGACTGCAAAATAGGGTATACCATTAACAAAATTGGTAGTGCCGTCTATTGGGTCAATGCACCATAATCCTTCATCACCCAGATCCCATTGATCTTTATTTTGTGCTTCTGACATTTCTTCACTAACTATTTTTCCGGGATATATTTTTTGTAGTTTTCGTACCAGAGCCTCTTGTGCGGCAACATCAGCTTCAGTGCAAAGGCTGCCATCAGATTTGTAATGACCTTGTACTTTTAGGTAGCGAGGAATAATCTCCTGTTTCGCAACTTCCTTTACTGCATCAATAACTGCATTTAGCATACCTGTTCTTCTCGCCATTTAATTGAGCAACCAATACTAGGAATCTGGCTATCCGGTCCTTTAGCAGTTTTTGAAATCATTAGCATGCCTTCAAAAAGGTCACGACGTGCGTCAGCAGGTGCTGATTCCTTTCGTGAAGCATCAAGGCGGCCCCGGTATTGTAATTCCAGCTTGTTGTTAAAGCCAAAGAAGTCCGGGGTACATACTGCACCATAGTTTTTAGCAGTTTGTTGAGATTCATCCAGTACGTATGGAAAGGAAAAATTAAATTCTTTCGCAATTAAAGTCATATTGTCAAATGAGTCTTCTGGGTAGTCCGAAGGATCATTTGACATAATAGCTATTGTATTTATGCCATGCTGATATAGTTCTGTTGTATCGCGGACTATACGTTCTAAAATAGCCTTAACGTAAGGGCAATGGTTGCAAATAAACATAATTAATAAACCATTTTGACCTCTTGCTGCTTCCAGATCATAATGCTTCTTATCAACCCCTAACAAATTAAAATTTTCTGCTCTCCAACCAAAATTACAAATGGGCGTTTCTAAGCTTGCCATATTTTTCTCCTATAATTCTGTAATTATTTGCAGTTATATTATCATGGGTAATATTCTTAATATCTTGCTTAGAAAACCATGACATTTCCTCGTTTTTATTATTCTGATCAAATTAATGTGGGAGAGTCAATCGAGCTACCTCACGGAGTTACGCATCATGCTGTAAATGTACTGCGACTTGAGAAAGGCGACAAAATTACTTTGTTCAATGGTAAAGGTGGTGAATTTTTAGCATTTATCAAGTGTATAAGTAAAGCAGCTATTCTTGTATCAATAGAAAAGTTTATTATTGTTGAGCGTGAATCCCCATTACAGATTACATTAGCTCAAAGCATATGCACTAATATAAAAATGGATTTAATTATACGTAAAGCAGTTGAGCTCGGCGTGAATAATATTCAGCCTATTCTAGCAAAAAGATGCTTGATCAAGCTCTCTGGAAAACGTGAGCTAAAACGTGTGCAGCACTGGCAGCAAATAGCCATTTCTGCCTGCGAGCAGTGTGGCAGGAATCGTGTGCCAGAGGTGTCATCACCAGTCATTTTGTCGAGTTGGCTTAGTAGGAAAAGAGCCATGCAAAAAGAATTAAATAATGGGTCTACAGAAAAATTATATTTTATGCTTTCTCCAACATCAAAAATGGGATTGCATGATTTCTCAAAAAATTTATCAGTTACTGAATTAGCTTTGTTGGTGGGGCCGGAAGGTGGGTTTACATCAGATGAAGATGCTGCCGCATTGACGGCAGGGTTCTCTTCACTACGTTTAGGGAGCCGTACTCTAAGGACGGAAAGTGCTGCACTTGCAGCAATTGCGGCACTGCAGACTATTTGGGGTGATTACTAAATTAGTATTTAAAGCAAATTTTGAGTATGTGCTTATGAACTGTAAACTATAGAAGTAATTGTTATGACTTATCAAGCTTTAGACTAATTTAAACAAGAGTATGTCCAAATGAAATTTATAATTTACCGAGGTATATAGTGAAGCCAAACAATGATTTCGTAGCTTGGTTTCGCTCAATTGTGCCCTACGTTAATGAGTTCCGTGGAAAAACATTTGTTGTGGTTTTTGACGGAGAGATTACGGCAGGCGAAAGGTCTGCAGAAATTTTTCGTGATTTTAATTTGTTGGTAAATTTAGGCGTTAAGCTGGTTATCGTCCACGGTGTATATCCACAGATCAAGTCAAAGATAAGAGAAGCTAATCTGCGTTCAAAATATATAAAAGGACTGCGTGTTACTGATGCTGCGACATTAAATTTAATTAAAGAGACAGTAGGGCAAATTCGTATTGAAATTGAAGCATTATTATCAATGGGTCTATCAAAGCCACCTATGGCTAATTCTACTATTAGAATTACTAATGGAAACTATATAACTGCTCGCCCAATAGGGATAGTAGATGGCGTTGACCTAATGTTCACCGGTGAAGTACGTAAAATTGATACGACCGCTATCCGCCTTCATCTGGATCAAGGTGAGATGGCATTACTTTCACCGCTTGGCTATTCTCGAACTGGCGAAGTTTTTTCTTTGACTCCGGAGAATGTCGCGATAGAAGTGGCAACTGCATTAAAAGCAGATAAATTAATTTTTCTAATGGATACACCTGGTATAGATAGAAGATCCAATGGTGATTTAAATGGGGCATTAAGTGAGCTGACTTTGGCTGAGGTAAGGGCATTACTTTCAAAGCTTGAGAGTAACAGTGTCAAACTTTCAAAGGATATCCAGAAATATTTGCCATGTGCGGTACAAGCCTGTGTCGGTGGGGTAGACCGCATTCACCTTATTAGCCGTCGTATAGATGGAGCTATGTTACAGGAATTATTCACGCATAAAGGTGTTGGCTGTATGATCTCACGTGGCCCTTTACAAACCTTCCGTTCTGCAGAGATTGATGATGTGGGTGGGATTCTGGAATTAATTGAGCCACTAGAAAATGAAGGGGTATTAGCAAGGCGTGACCGTAAGCTAATAGAAATAGAAATAGATCGTTTTTTAGTTTTAGAGTATGACAATATGATTATTGGTTGCGCTGCGCTTAATCATTTTCCTGGAACACCTGTAGGTGAGCTTACTTGTTTAGCAATACATCCTGATTATCGCAATAAAGGATGTGGAGACTCTCTGCTTAAACGCATTAAGATTAGGGCTAAAAATAATGGAATTAATGAATTAATTGTACTTACTACAAAGGCTTCTCACTGGTTTACAGAACGCGGATTCAATGAAACCAGTATAGAGAAATTACCTAAAATAAGGCAGGGGAGATACAACTATAAGCGTCGCTCAAAAATTTTTATAAGGAGCATCTAAGCATTAATTATGTTTAGAATTTAATTGATGGGTTCATATTCTGGGTCAGATGAAAGATATTAAATAGCTCAATATTATTTTTTCAAAATTTGGATTATTTGATTAATTTGATAGTATAGTTCTACTTTAGTAGCCTAAAATAAATTATTAAGATCGGAGAAATTTAATGGTAAGAATGGTTCAATGCGTCAAATTTCAACGCGAAGCAGAAGGTTTAGATTTTCCTCCCTATCCGGGAGAGCTAGGGAAAAGGATTTTTGAAAAAGTGTCTAGAGAGGCATGGGCCGGCTGGATTAAACACCAGACTATGCTAGTCAATGAGAATCGCCTAAATCTGTCAGATATCAAAGCACGTAAATATTTGGCAGAACAAATGGAAGCCCATTTTTTTGGTACAGGTGCTGAGAACCCTATTGGTTATGTGCCACCATCAGAGTGATAAATTTGAATGGTTCATCATAAAACTTTAAATAAAATTATAGATCATAGAATATGAAGTTTCCATGGCTAGTCTTATTGTTTAGCAGCTATGGAAAAACGATATACCTAAAATGAATGCCACTGATTTAAATTGAATTGCTTAACTTTGGTTCGACTACAGCACTCTCCATTTAAGCTTCAGTAGCATTCGTCTCTCACATTTCTAGTTCAATAAAATTACTTGATAATGGCCTTTAATTCACCTTTAGCATATTTATTCGCCATGATATCGAGCATGATCGGCTTAATTTTATCTGCTTGTCCGGCACAACCAAATGCTTCGAAGCGTGCTGTGCAAATATCTTTTGCCGCAGCAGTCGCAACTTTTAGAAATTTCCTTGGATCGAAATTACTCTTATCTTCAGTTAAATAGCGTCGAACTGCACCAGTCATAGCAAGGCGAATATCAGTATCGATATTTATTTTACGAACACCGTGCTTGATTCCTTCCTGAATTTCTTCTACAGGAACGCCATAGGTCTCTTTCATTTCTCCGCCAAATTCACGGATAATTTCAAGCCATTCTTGTGGAACTGAACTGGACCCATGCATAACCAAATGTGTATTGGGTATTCGCTTATGAATTTCCTTAATACGATCGATGGCGAGAATATCTCCTGTAGGCTTACGAGTAAATTTATAAGCGCCGTGAGAGGTGCCGATAGCAATTGCTAATGCATCTACGCCAGATTTTCTAACAAAATCGGCAGCTTCTTCTGGATCCGTCAGCATTTGATCAAGTGTTAGTACTCCTTCTGCACCTTGGCCATCTTCCTTCTCGCCCATACCGGTTTCCAGTGATCCCAGGCAACCCAGTTCGCCTTCGACCGAAACACCAACTGAGTGAGCCATGTCTACAACCTTAGTAGTAACTTCAACGTTGTATTCGTAGGATGAAGGTGTTTTAGCATCAGCTTCTAATGATCCGTCCATCATGACACTAGAAAATCCGCTACGAATAGCATTTGCACAAACGCCCGGAGTGGCACCATGATCTTGATGCATAACAACTGGTATATGTGGATATGCCTCGACCGCTGCTTCAATTAGATGACGCAGGAAGGCTTCACCAGCATATTTACGGGCACCTGCAGAGCCTTGCATGATTACTGGGCTATTACATTCATCAGCTGCTTGCATTATGGCCTGGATTTGCTCCAGATTATTTACATTAAAAGCAGGTATGCCATAGCCATTTTCTGCCGCGTGATCCAAGAGTTGTCTCATTGATACGAGTGCCATTTAAGTGTCCTCCAATAAAGAATCTGTAACTACAATTCGTAGGTTAAAAGAATAGCATAGTTTGAAATCAGGGAAATCCAATTAAAGCCAAAAAAATAAGTATAAAAATATATTTCGCTATTTAATTTTTTATTTGAGTATTAACGTGGTCTCCAACTTTAACAATTTTCATGGTGTTTGTCCCACCTGCCTTACCTACCGGTTCACCGATAGTCATGAGTATTAGATCACCGGTTTTTACTACCCCACGCTTAAGTAATTCGTCTTCTGCACGGTTTAGAATTATTTCTGGATCTTGAAATTTACCACTGAAATTTACCGGATAAACTCCACGAAACAGAGTTACCTTTCGGCGGGTATCTAACTGTGGGCTTAGCGCAAAAATTGGAACATTAGAACTTTTTCTCGACATTAGCATTGCTGTAAACCCGCTTTGTGTAAGAGCGGCGATAGCAGCTATTTTTAGACTGCCTGCAGTGAACATGGTAGCTCGGGCAATTGCTTCCTCAATTGTGTCTGGCATACCACCTTGAATTCGCCGAAGCTCAAGGTTGCCATGATATTCTTTTTCTGCCTCAAGACATACTCTGGCCATAGCTTCAACAGTTTCAACTGGGTACTGACCCGTAGCAGACTCTGAAGATAGCATTACCGCATCAGTTCCGTCTAATACTGCATTGGCGACATCAGATACTTCTGCCCGAGTAGGGACCTGACTAGCATTCATTGATTCCATCATTTGAGTAGCAGTTATTACTATTTTATTATTTGTACGGGCGGCACGGATCATGCGTTTCTGTAATGCAGGAACTGCTGCATCACCCACCTCTACAGAAAGGTCACCTCGTGCAACCATGATCGCATCTGAGGCTCTTAGAATATCGTCTAGCGCTACAATTGCCTCTTTCCGCTCAATTTTTGCCATCAACAGACTTTTACCGCCTGCTTGATTCATTAAATCACGAGCTATAGCCATATCCTGGCCAGAGCGTGGAAAGGATACTGCGAGATAATCTGCTTTAAACTCTGCAGCAGTCTTAATATCCTCCATATCTTTACTTGTTAATGCGGGAGCACTGAGTCCGCCTCCCTTGCGATTGATGCCCTTGTTGTTGGACAGTATCCCGCCTTGTTCAACCGTACAATATATTTGGTTTCCCTTGACTCTGGAAACATTTAACACAATGCGACCATCGTCTAACATAAGAGTTACACCAGACTCTACGTCATTTGGTAGTTCTTTATAATCCAGGCCTACTCGCTCTTGATTCCCAAGATCGCAGTCTGCATCAAGGATAAAAGGATCGCCTGTTTCTAGAGATACACTTCCATTCTCAAATCTTCCTATACGGATTTTTGGGCCCTGTAAATCTGCTAGTACGCCTATTGCATGTCCTGAGGATCGTGCCAAAGAACGGGTCAATTCGATTATTTCGAGATGCTCTTCCTTGGTGCCGTGGGCAAAATTTATGCGAATAACATCTACTCCAGCCTGAATCATACGCTCGAGGACTTTCGGGTCACTAGACGCTGGGCCAAGGGTTGCTACAATTTTTGTTCTTCGTAGCATCTTTTTTTTCGAATCATATTTAGTAAAAAGGTAAGTGTTTAACGCGTATCAGTTTGCGCGCTCTTCTAGTATTTCCACTGCAGGTAATTTTTTCCCTTCTAGGAATTCTAGGAAGGCACCGCCAGCAGTTGAGATATAAGAAATTTTGTCATAAATATCGTATTTTTGGATGGCTGCAATAGTGTCACCACCGCCTGCAAGAGTGAAAGCTTTGGTGTTTGCTATAGCTGTGGCAATTGTTTTAGTACCAGATCCAAACTGGTCGAATTCAAATACCCCAACTGGGCCATTCCATACTACTGTTCCAGCATTCATAATTATATTGGCTAACTCCTGCGCGCTCTTTGGTCCAATATCAAATATCATTTCTTCATCCGTAACTGCATCAGAGTTCTTCAGTATTGCCGTTTCATTTGGATCGAATTTTTTCCCGACTACGACATCTACAGCTATAGGAATCGAAGCATTACGTATTTCCATTTTATCCATTAAGTCTTTAGCAGTAGAAACCAGACTATCTTCACATAAAGATTTTCCAATATTCTTGCCCGTAGCTTTTAGAAAAGTATTTGCAATACCTCCACCTACAACTAATTGGTCCACTTTTTCTGATAAAGATTCAAGAACAGTTAGTTTTGTTGAAACTTTGGAGCCACCTACAATAGCAACCATGGGCCGCGCAGGACTTAATAAGGCTTTAGTTAATGCTTCTAATTCCTCAGTCAACAAGATTCCGGCACAGGCTACAGGCGCATGCTTTGCAATGCCATGAGTCGAGGCTTGTGCGCGATGCGCAGTACCAAAGGCATCCATTACAAAGACGTCACAGAGCTTCGCGTATTTTTGTGCAGTTTCTTCGGTATTCTTTTTTTCACCTTTATTAAAACGGCAATTTTCTAATACTACAAGATCACCACTCTTAATTTCAAATCCACCATCAACCCAATCCTTAATTAAATGCACCGGTTTGTTTAAGCGTGCTGATATATTATCAGCAACAGGCTTGAGAGAGTTTTCTTCAGACCATATTCCTTCTTCAGGACGACCTAAGTGTGAGGTTACCATTACTTTGGCACCCTGTTCTAGGCAGTAATTAATCGTAGACATAGAAGCAGTAATACGTGCATCAGATGTCACTACTCCATTTTTGATCGGCACATTAAGGTCAGAGCGAATGAATACTCGCTTATTTTTGAGATTAAGTTCAGTAATTTTTATGACTGGCATAGCTGATCCAAATATATTTGGGCAAGAAAAATAACTTGAAGCATTTACTACAAACATCATCTAAATTTAATTTGAAGTAAATGGCAAAAAAGCAGGGGAATAATCCCCCGCCTAATAATAGTTACGATATAACTATTTGGCTACAACGCGTGCCATTTCAAGAATTTTGCTAGAATATCCCCATTCATTATCATACCAAGAGACACACTTTACAAATGTGCTATCTAGGGACATGCCGGCATCCGCATCAAAAACTGATACACAGCTCTCACCGCGGAAATCAGTAGAAACAACTTTTTGGTCAGTATAACCAAGTACACCCTTCATGCTCCCTTCAGATGCCTTTCTCATAGCTGCGCAGACTTCTTCATAGGTGGCTTCTTTGTTCAATTCCACAGTGAGATCCACAACCGAAACATCTGAGGTAGGAACACGGAACGCCATACCAGTAAGTTTCTTGTTTAATTCTGGAATAACTACTCCTACAGCTTTAGCAGCACCTGTCGAAGATGGGATGATATTCTCAAGAATACCACGTCCACCACGCCAATCCTTGTTAGAAGGACCGTCAACAGTTTTTTGAGTGGCTGTCGCTGCATGTACGGTAGTCATCAGGCCACGCTTAATACCAAAGTTATCGTTTAAAACTTTAGCGATTGGCGCAAGACAGTTAGTTGTACAAGAAGCATTGGAAATAATGGCTTGGCCAGCATAGGTTTTGTCATTCACTCCGCAGACAAACATAGGAGTGTCATCCTTAGAAGGAGCCGACATAATTACTTTCTTGGCACCAGCAGTAATATGTTTCTCACAAGTTTCTTTAGTAAGAAAGAGCCCGGTTGATTCAATAACAATATCTGCTCCTACTTCATTCCATTTAAGCTCCGATGGATCTTTAACAGCAGTCAGACGGATTTTATTACCGTTGACTACTAGAGTGTTATTGCCTTCTAAAGCCACCTCTCCTTTGAAGCGTCCATGTACTGAGTCATGTTTTAGCATGTAAGCTAAATAATCTGGCTCGAGTAAATCGTTTATAGCAACGATTTCAATGTCTTCAAAATCTTGGACCGCCGCACGAAATACCATACGTCCAATGCGGCCAAACCCATTTATACCGACTTTAATTGTCATATTGAAAGTCCCTTGAATAAAAAAGTTAAATTATAGTTAAACACAAATCCTTGTGTCACCAAACAAAAATCAGATTACATTTTTTACTGTCTTAACAACATTATCTACTGTGAAACCAAAGTGGTTGAACAGGTCACCTGCAGGTGCAGATTCACCAAAAGTAGTCATTCCTACCACTGCTCCTTCAAGTCCTACATACTTGTACCAGAAATCTGCGGTGCCTGCTTCCACTGCAACACGTTTTACGCCATTCAGAAGCACGCTGTCCTTATAGGCTTGATCCTGCCGGTCAAATAAACTGGTGCATGGCATTGAAACAACCCTGACATTGATACCTGATTCAGCCAATGCTTGCTGTGCACTCATGGCTAGCCCAATTTCCGAGCCAGTTGCAATAACTATAGCTTGTGGCTTTCCGTCTGATGCCTCTGATAAAATATAACCACCTTTATCAATCAATTTAATTGTTGCGGCAGTACGTTTCTGGAATGGAAGATTTTGACGACTGAAAATAAGAGTTGACGGGCCATCCTTACGCTCAATTGAACGTGCCCATGATATTGTTGATTCAACCGAATCGCATGGGCGCCATACATCCATGTTAGGGATGTATCGAAGAGTTGCAGTTTGCTCTACTGCTTGGTGTGTAGGGCCATCTTCGCCAAGACCAATTGAATCGTGCGTAAACACAAACAAATTACGAATTTTCATCAGAGCCGCCATTCGCAATGCATTGCGGGCGTATTCTGAGAACATAAGAAATGTGGCACCGTAAGGTATTATGCCACCATGCAATGACAACCCGTTCATTATCGCACTCATTCCAAATTCACGAACACCGTAATAAATATAGTTGCCGCCAGTCTCATTACTAATACCTTTTGAACCAGACCATAGAGTAAGATTTGATCCCGCAAGATCGGCTGAGCCACCTACTAGTTCTGGTAAAGCAGGAGCTAAGCCCTCAATAGCATTTTGTGAAGCTTTGCGGCTTGCAATGGTCTCTGCTTTTTCATTGACCTGAGTAATAGTTTTCTCTACATGTTCACGCCAATTGGCTGGAAGATCTCCCGCTATGCGACGCTTAAACTCAGCAGCTTCACTTGGGTATTTTTTTGTGTATTCATTAAATTTTTGGTCCCATTCAGCTTCTATTTTTTTGCCTTTGGCACGACCATCCCATGCGTCATAAACCTCTTTCGGTATTTCGAATGGCGGGTAGTTCCATCCTATGCTTGCGCGTGAAGCAGCAATTTCATCTTCACCTAGCGCTGCTCCGTGAACTGCATGGGTTCCTGCCTTGTTAGGTGATCCCATCCCTATTACTGTCTTGCAGCAAATCATTGAAGGTTTTCCGCTTGCCTGTTTAGCTTCCGATATAGCGGCTTCAATTGCCGCAGGATCGTGACCATTTACATTAGAAACCACGTGCCAGCCATAAGCTTCAAAGCGTTTTGGAGTGTCGTCACTAAACCAGCCCTCTACGTGCCCATCTATAGAAATGCCATTGTCATCATAAAAACAAATTAGTTTTCCAAGTCCTAGAGTTCCTGCTAAAGAACAGGACTCATGGGAGATTCCTTCCATAAGGCAGCCGTCACCAAGGAACGCATAACTGTAATGATTAACAATATCAAAATCTGGCCGATTAAATTCTGAGGCAAGAATTTTTTCTGCCAATGCCATGCCCACTGCATTCGTAATGCCTTGACCTAAAGGCCCGGTCGTCGTCTCTACACCAGGCGTGTAACCATATTCTGGGTGACCTGGAGTTTTGGAATGAAGTTGACGAAATTGCTTAATGTCTTCTATTGATAAATCATATCCGGTAAGGTGCAACAGAGAATAAATTAGCATAGAGCCATGCCCATTAGATAGAACGAAACGATCTCGGTCTGCCCAATTAGGATTAGCAGGGTTATGGCGTAAATGGTGAATCCATAGTACTTCGGCAATTTCAGCCATACCCATGGGCGCGCCAGGGTGGCCAGAATTAGCTTTCTGAACGGCGTCCATTGCTAATGCACGAACAGCACTGGTTATGTCTTTGAACACTGGCGGTTCAAAATCTTTAGATGTTCCCATGGATACAAACTCCCTAGCTCAACAAAAAATAAAGAAAAAAAATACCCAGCCACACATCCGTAAAATAGTGTGGCGATATTTTAGGCAAAGGCGGCATTATCGCTTAAGAAGCGGAGACAGACAACCAGATGAACTAACTTTATGAGACTTTTGTTTAATATCAGTGGCTTCTAAGTTTAATATCTAACACTTTAAGTTTTCGATAAAGGTGCGTTCGTTCTAGCCCGGCCCGTTCTGCTACTCGGGTCATATTGCCCTCCTCATGATCTATTAATTGCTCAAAATACGATTTCTCAAAAATATCGCGGGCTTCTCGTAAAGTCATGTTAATGGGAGCACTCTGAACTGGTTTTCCCGGCATTGGCGCTCCAAGGATTTTTTTCACGTCATCTGCTGAAATTTCTCTTCCGGTGCAGGTTAGACCCAAAGAGCGTACCGTTCCAGTAAGTTGCATAAGATTGCCAGGCCAGTCATGGTTGCGTAAAGCATTAAGTGCCGCAGTATTAAATTGTCGAATAGGTGCGTCACCTGATTCAATACAATGTGAGAGAATTTGGTTTGCAAGTTCAGGAATATCTTCTTTGTGTTCTTTTAGCGCAGGGACATTTATACAAAGGCCGCTTAAAATTTCATACAATTTTGGCTCAAATTCGCCTTGAGCTGTTAGCTGTGCTAGTGGCAGGGAGCTTGCGCATACAAGACGAACATTGTATGTATCTAGTTTAGATAGTAATTTTAGTAAACCATTCTGTTCTAACCTATTTAGGTTGCCAATCTCTTTTAGGAATAATAGTCCATCTCTTGCTTTTTCAAGTAAATCAAACGGAGAGTCTGACAGTAATATACACGTATCAGGTTCTATCCATGGGGTGTTATGGCAATGGAGGAAACGAGCACATAATTCTGTTCCTGCTCCCTGTTCTCCGGTAAGTAGTAGTGGAGTTTTTAGATTAGAAATCTGTTCTAGTCTTTTTCTTAGATCTTCTATTAACGGCCCTTTTCCAAGACTGGCAAGTGAGAGGGTTGAGGGGAATTTGCTCTGGCCTGCGCGTAATGCCTGCGCTACTGTATTTAATAGCATTTGCAATGGCACTGGCTTTTCTAGGTAACCAAAAGCTCCTATACGGGTTGCTTCAACCGCAGTTGCGATGGTGCCATGTCCTGACATTACTACTACAGGCATTGTCAGTAGCCCGTTACTTGCCCACTCTTTTAGCAGAGTGACGCCGTCTGTGTCTGGCATCCAAATATCAAGCAGTACCAGATCAGGGCGCGATTTGTTTCGCCAGATACGTGCTTGCTCAGCACTTTCTGCTAATGTTACATGGTAACCCTCATCACGCAATATTTCTGATAGCAGTTCACGTATGCCAATTTCATCATCGACAACTAGTATTGTATTGTTTGTCATAAGTATTAATTTTATTTTTTCATTGTATGTAATGAGATATTTCTTGTGGGTACTTAATTAATTAAGTTATTTCATGGGTAATAGTTGAATCATTTTCAGAAATAGCAGGTAGGGTAATGGCAATATAGGCGCCATGTGGCTGAATATTTTCAATTTTAATTGTCCCATTGTGCTCTTCCACAATCTTTTTTACTATGGGCAAGCCCAATCCCGTACCTTTAAGCTTAGTAGTAACGTATGGTTCAAATGCACGCATTATGACGTGATCAGGGAAACCCTTGCCATTGTCACTTAGACTAAGGCATATTCCGTCTCGCACTATTTTCGTGCTCACAGTAATGACTGGTTCTGGAATATCAATCAGAGTATCTTGGGAATTTTTCAGAAGATTATGAATGACTTGACGCAATCTTGTTGAGTCTCCTTTAACAGGCGGTAGATTAGGGGTTAAAGCTAGGTGAATATAAGAGTGTAACGCACCTTCAGCAGTGCTTGTTGTTTCATATAGCTCCAATACTTCCTGTATTAGTTTATTGAGGTCTAACAAGTTCAGCTTTAGTTTTGGTTCGCGTGCATATTCGCTAAATTCGTTTACCATCGTCTTCAATGCTGCTACTTGATTTACGATTGTTTCAGTTGATTTTCTCAGAATTTCTGAATCCTCTAAATCCAGTTTTTTGGATAATTTATGCTGTACTCGTTCAGCAGAAAGCTGTATCGGTGTAAGTGGGTTTTTGATCTCATGAGCCAGACGCCTTGCAACCTCTCCCCATGCAGCAGTACGTTGCGCCTGAAGCAAACTAGTAATATCGTCGAAAACAACTACGCCACCACTACCTGAAACATGTGGAAGGCGTGTTCCG
The DNA here is from genome assembly GCA_905612245.1 of uncultured Nitrosomonadaceae bacterium. Classification (GTDB taxonomy): domain Bacteria; phylum Pseudomonadota; class Gammaproteobacteria; order Burkholderiales; family Nitrosomonadaceae; genus BJGV01. The sequence goes on from CAJQRL010000021.1 coordinate 38,716, forward strand.
CGCAAGAGAAGAACTTGGCTTATGCCATCGATAGTACGTTCTATTTGGCATTGCCATTCACCAGTTTTGCCTGACTGAAATCCTTCACGAATTCCGTTCTCCAGGGCGCGAAGCTGGGGTTTTTGGTTCGCACACTCCTCCATAGTTAATCCTTCGAGATCGGCCAAAGGAATTTTCAAGATATTTTCAGCACTTAGATTTGCAGTACGCATACGTAAGCTCTCATCAAATACAAGGACGCCTGATGAAAGATTAGCTAGAATGTTCTCTAAATAAGCCCTAGCACTTTCAACCTCATGCTGATTGCGCTGCGCTTCTGTTCGCGCCTCTTCTAGTTGATGGGTCATGAGATTGAATGATTCAGTTAATACACCTAATTCATCGTTACTTTGTATCGGATGCCTTCTGCTAAAGTCCCCTTGAGCCACTGCACGGGTACCTTCTGCCAACATACCTAATGGAGCGCTGAGTCGCTCACTAATAAAGAAAGCAGCAGCTAGCGCAGAAAAAAGTGAGAGCAGCAGTACCAGAGTTAATGTTACTCCATAGAGCCTCTTCAGACCGTGGCGCGATAATGACAGCTCTTCATAATCACGATATATTGTTTGAACTATTTCCGCGTCCTCTGCTAGTTGCTTTGGCACCGGTTGCAACAACTGCAAAATTCGAATGCCTCCTTCATGTTTAAGAACATTTACTGGGACTGGTTCAACTACACGCAAATATAATCCTTTTCCCGGTATGAACTCAACAGCACTATAGGCCTCTTGAATTCTAACTTGTCGCATCACTTCAGTACTTGGCATCTCTGGAACTTCCGTGCCAGCGGTATCAGAGAATGCAATTACTCTGCCATCCTGATCGAATAGTGTTGCCTCTTGTACTTTTGATTGTTCTAAAAGTTGTTTTAATTCTGGTAATGGTAGGGCGGATTGCCCAGATAGAGTAATGGCCGTGACCTGGGCATTCTTTCGTAGTTCTTCCAATAAATTGTCTAATGCGATTCGCCCAAGATTTAATCCTCCTCCTAGTGCTTGATCAACCTTAACATCAAACCATGACTCGATACTTTTACCAAGGAACTGTACTGATGCGCTGTATACTAATACACCTGGTAGAACAGCCATTAGAGAGAAAATGAGCAATAAACGTAATGCAAGCCTAGAGCCTAATACTCCTTTTTTAAGCCTGCGCCTGAGTCTCCAAATGAGATATCCAACTACTGTCATGAGAAATAGTACGAAACCAACATTGAGCTGAATTAGAAGCTGATATTTTCGCTCAAAGAAGTCAGTATCATCACCTGCAATTGCAAGCAGAAATAGCATTACCGCACTAATTAGAACAGCGCCAATAGTTATTATGTATTTCACGGTTTATCCTGAAGAATAAGCCTTTGCAACGGGAACTTAAGTTTCCATTGTTGCCAGCCTGAACTTAAATTCCATTCTTTTGAACCGAGTGCTTCCACCTGGAACGGTTTTGGCAGTCGCGACAGATCCAATCTCATACGCAATTTTGCTATATGTTCTTTATCTCGTATCAATTTTGAATTTGCTACGATAGGGCGGTCTCGTACGCGACTTAAGACACGTAATGCCTCTTTTAGAGTACTGAAACTCTGGTTTTGTAATCCACCGCTTAGACGGTATTGGCGTGTGAGCGCGTAGTAACTTAATGAATCTCGCTGTTTGCTCCGAGCGATTCTTTTATCAAACCAGTACCAGCGTGGACTTACTAATCTAAAGTCAGTTACAAAATAAAGTGCGATGCCTTTTTTGAGTGCCCTTTTTAAAGTAGGGTTCAACGCTATTTGAATATCAGCATTAAATTGATAACCATCGTCGACGGCATCTATTTCAACAAATTCTAATTTTATACTTTCTGCTTTAGCTGTGAAGGAAACCAATAGCAATATAGTCAGCAACATTGCTGCAGCCATACGTATTGCCTGCGCAATAGGGTCAGATTTTTTGTAGCAAGGTATAAAAGAAACCATCATGCTGGGAACTCGGTAACAGTTGTCCGTCAAGAGCTTCAACCATAGGTAAGGGTACAATTCTAGCATCTGAATGATGAAGCAAAAATTCTTCAACCTGTAATTTATTTTCTTCAAAAAATATAGAACAGGTAACGTAGAGCAATTTACCATCTCTTGCCAGGGTCTGCCACAAGGCATTGAGGATTTTTTGTTGAATAGAGATAAATTGGACAATATCACTCGGGCGGCGTAGCCACTTTATATCAGGATGACGGCGAACTACTCCCGATGCAGAGCAGGGGACATCAGCTAAAATTCGATCAAATAATTTGCCATCCCACCATTCGGGGGGATTTGATGCATCACCGCAGACAATACGATATTTTTTGAAAGCAAGACGTGTAAAATTCTGCTTAACTAGGGTAAGTCGTGCAGGACTATTATCTAGTGTAGTTAGGTCTATATCTGCCAATTCTAATAAATGTGCACTTTTTCCACCAGGGGCAGCACAAGCATCTAAAACACACATCCCGTCATGCACATCTAAGAATTCTGCTGCTAATTGCGCACCTGCATCCTGAACTGAGACCATCCCTGCAGTGAACCCCGGCAGTTTTTCTACTGTTACCGGGTGTTCAAGAATGAGAGCATTGTTCCATGCTATCTGCGCACTAAAATTATGATCATTTAGCTGACTCAGATATTCTAAAACGCTTATTTTTTTTTGATTAACCCGAAGTGTCATGGGTGGTCGTTGATTACTTGCTTCTAGTACTGCGCTATAGTCTCTAGGGTATTGGCCGCGAAGTTTGTCTATCCACCACTGCGGATGGGAATATTTTCCGACCTCTTTTGTGCTCGCCGTTATTAGAAGAGTTTCTCGCTGCCGTATAAATTCGCGTAGTACTGCATTAATTAGTCCTTTTGCACCCTTGCCATAGCTGAGATTCAGGGATGCCGAAACGGCGTGGTTAACCACCGCATATGAGGCAGCCTTGCTGTATTGCAGTTGATACAGGCCTACCAGCAATAAACATCGAACATCCTGTTTTTTTAGGGGTTTCTTAAGTAGCAAACTAAGTAACGTATCTAGCTGCCCATAGAATCGTAAAACACCATAACTTATATCTTGAATAGCTCCGCGCTGTTGGTCTGATAGGGTATGGTGAGTACGCCACAATTCTTTCAAAACAACAGTCAGGCTGGCTCCGGCTAGTACTTTGCCCACTGCATAAGTAGCTATGATTTGAGTTTTAATCATCCTGCTGATGTAAAGTAATTACCAGGCTTTAATGAGTGTCCGGCAAGAAATTCAGCAGCACTTAGCTTTTTACCGCCGGGTTTCTGTACTATTTCTAGCATCAGAGCATCTTTGCCACATGCGACAACTATGCCTTCCTGCTCGGTTGATAGAATCTCACCCGGGCTGCCTATAGCGTTAGTAATAGTCCTTGCTTGAAAAATTTTCAGAGGAAATCCGTCTATGACAGAATGTGCTACAGGATAGGGATTAAATGCTCGTACGGCATAACTAATTTCTTCAGCATTCAACTGCCAGTTAATTTTCGCTTCTATTTTTTCGAGTTTTGAGGCATAGCTTACATTTTTTTTAGTTTGCGGAACCGCTGTAATTTTTTCATTTTTCAAGAGGTTCAGAGTCGTAACAATGCAGCTTGCACCGAGTGCGGAAAGTTTATCGTATAGAGTATTAGCGTTGTCATTATGTAGTATAGAAGCACTTCGTTGCAGTAATATATCTCCGGTATCGAGACCGCGATCCATTTGCATGATGGTAATACCGGTTTCTTTTTCTCCAGCTAGAATTGCTCTTTGAATTGGCGCGGCCCCTCGCCAGCGTGGCAACAAAGAGGCATGGATATTTATACATCCAAGACGCGGAGTATTTAAAATGATTGAGGGTAAGATTAATCCGTAAGCCGCGACTACCATCACATCTGCACAAGTCTTATTTAACTGCTCGTGTACCTCGGGCTGTTTAAGTGAGTGTGGTTGCAATAGGGTAATTTTGTGTTTTTGTGCTAGTAATTTAACAGCACTAGCATTTAATTTCATGCCCCTTCCAGCGCGACGGTCAGGCTGAGTTAGTACAAGTGCAATCTCGTGCCCTTCAGTTATTAGCGCTTCAAGTGCTTGTGCAGCAAATTGTGGCGTACCTGCAAAAATAATCTTCATGATTAGCTGCTTTAGATACCATTAAAGTATTTTATTTGTGTCAGAAAATGTCATAAGACGTATGTCTTTACTAAAGTAGTTTAATTATCCATGGGAAATGACAGACAAATAATCGGTTACATTATATTTCGTTGTTGTTTTTTTATTTTTCCAAGAATCCTTGTCTGTTTTAGCTGTGACAAGTATTCAACGAACACTTTACCTATGAGATGATCCATTTCATGTTGAATGCAGACTGCCAGTAATCCATTGGCCTCAAGCACATACTGGTCTCCATGAATATTCAATGCTTTAACCAAGACGTAATCAGCACGCCGTACTTTTGCAAATACTTCCGGGACTGACAGGCAGCCCTCTTCACTATCAGATGCTCCGGAAGAAGATGTAATTTCCGGATTGATTAATACGTGCAACTGATCATGGGCGTCAGATATATCAATTACAATCACGCACTGGTGGACATCTACTTGTGTTGCCGCTAAACCAATGCCAGGGGCGGCATACATGGTTTCTGCCATGTTGTGTACCAAAGTTCGAATTTCATCAGTTACTTCTGGTACTTTAGCTGCAACCCTATGCAGTCGTTCATCTGGGTATCGCAATATCTTTAGAAGGGCCATAAAAAATGGTTATTTAAAATCTTATGCTTAATGGATTAAATACAAAATTTAAGAAAAATTGGCCTATTTATTTTATATGAATTAGCCGATAGCCCACTTTAATGAGTAAGTTGAAATTATCGTTTCCGAAAAATCTATCTTTTTCAGTGACTGAGGGGTCTCGTGCATAATTCTATTATATCTGTGATTTTGTTTGTGAGTTTGCTTTATGGTCAGTAGCTAAATTCAACTAATGTAATTAACGTTGAGTTGCATAGCAAGTGCTTGATCATTACATTGCCACAATAACTGTGAGTTGTTTTTGCGGCCGCTTGACTGAAGTAGCGGTATCCGCCATGCTTGTTATGCTCATATTGAATATATATAAATGAATTTTACAAGTAATTTCTTGTGAGGTTAATTAATAATATGCATTTTTAATGCTTCAGAAATCCGTAATTAAATTTATCAGAGCCTAAAGTTAGCATACTCAATTAGTGTTTCTCCCGATGCGCTCAATCGAAATGCTATTGTAAATTTAATTTGAGGATAAGCGCAGCTCATATTTTATTTAACTGAGCATTTAAGCTATTTATTATGGTAGTCTCCCACCGTAATTTTGAAATCGTTTTTTGACCATATAAAATTAATCGATAAGAGAGTCCTATGGGTAAAGTGCTAATCATAGCTGAGAAACCATCTGTCGCTACAGATATTGCCCGAGTTCTGGGTGGATTCGTCAAACATACTGATTACTATGAAAGTGAAGAGTATGTATTGTCATCAGCTGTAGGTCATTTACTGGAACTGGCGGTACCAGAAAAATACGAGGTTAAGCGTGGCAAATGGAGTTTTGCAAATTTACCGGTAATTCCACCTTATTTTGATCTTAACCCCATTGAGAAAACCAAACCAAGATTAAAGCTTCTAAAAAAACTCATTAAGCGGAAAGATGTTGATAAGCTCATCAACGCGTGTGATGCAGGGCGTGAGGGAGAGTTAATTTTTCAATATATTGCACGTTATGTAGCAACAAAAAAACCGATTATGCGTCTATGGCTGCAATCAATGACGCCGGGCTCGATAAAAGATGGTTTTACAAAATTACTTGAGAATGAAGCTATGCATCCCTTAGCTCAGGCTGCTGTGAGTCGGTCTGAAGCTGACTGGTTAGTTGGCATTAACGGCACGCGGGTAATGACGGCATTTAACTCCCAGGAAGGTGGTTTTCATAAAACCACAGTGGGTCGAGTACAAACGCCTACTTTAACAATCCTAGTTGAGCGGGAAGAAGTAATTAAAAAATTTATTGCTCGAGATTATTGGGAGATTCATGGTGCTTTTCTCGCAACAGATGGCAGCTATAATGGGCGCTGGTTTGATGAAAAGTTTATTAAGAACAAAGAGGACACAGAACAAAAAGCTGAGCGTGTGTGGGGGCATGAGACTGCTGAATCCATTCGTATCAAATGCCAGGGGAAGACTGGAATAGTTAGTGAGGTTAGTAAGCCTGCCAAAGAAACTTGTCCCCAACTATATGACCTTACTAGTTTGCAGCGGGATGCCAATGGAAGATTTGGTTTCTCTGCTAAGATGACGCTCGGTCTCGCCCAAGCTTTA